>NZ_CP038439.1:0-102500 GCF_004683865.2 Paracoccus liaowanqingii
CTGTCCCGCCGGATCATCCGGCGGGGATCGGGGACAGGCACGGGAAACGGGACGATGATGGACAGGATCTGGGGTCAGGCATGCGCCGAGCTGGAACAGAGCGTGGGGCCGAACAACTACAACCACTGGATCAAGCCGCTTCGCCTGACCGCCATCGATGAGGGCGCGGCACGGTTCGTCAGCCCGACGCGGTTCATCTCGGACTGGGTGAACCGGCATTTCGCCAAGGACATCATGGCCGTGCTGACCCGCAACGGCGCGGTCGTCGAACGCCTGCGCTTCGACGTGGGCAGCCCCGCGCCGCGCGCCTCGGCCCAGGCCGCGGCCCCTGCCGGCCAGCCCGCCGAGGTGCCCACCACCCGCGCCCCGCGCGCCGATCTGGGCGCGCCGCTGGACCCGCGCTACACCTTCACCAATTTCGTCGTGGGCAAGCCCAACGAGCTGGCCCATGCCGCCGCGCGCCGCGTGGCCGAGGGCGGGCCGATCGGCTTCAACCCGCTGTTCCTCTATGGCGGCGTGGGCTTGGGCAAGACGCACCTGATGCATGCCATCGCGCATGACTATCAGGCCCGCCACCCGGCGGCCCAGGTGCTGTACCTGTCGGCCGAGCAGTTCATGTACCGCTTCGTGCAGGCCCTGCGCGAAAGCACGATCATGGATTTCAAGGGCATGTTCCGCAACGTGAACATGCTGATGGTCGATGACGTGCAGTTCATCGCCGGCAAGGACAGCACGCAGGAGGAGTTCTTCCACACCTTCAACGCGCTGGTCGA
Organism: Paracoccus liaowanqingii; assembly: GCF_004683865.2. NCBI lineage: Bacteria > Pseudomonadati > Pseudomonadota > Alphaproteobacteria > Rhodobacterales > Paracoccaceae > Paracoccus > Paracoccus liaowanqingii. The sequence goes on from NZ_CP038439.1 coordinate 774, forward strand.
TCAGGGCAAGCAGATCGTCATCTCGGCCGACCGCGCCCCGGCCGAGATCAAGGGCCTGGAGGAACGGATCAAGTCGCGCCTGTCCTGCGGGCTGATCGTGGATCTGCACCCCACCACCTACGAGCTGCGCTTGGGCATCCTGCAGTCCAAGACCGAGGTCTTCTGCGCCCAGCAGCCCGACCTGGAGATCGGCGCGGGCGTGCTGGAATTCCTGGCCCATCGCATCACCACCAACGTGCGCGTGCTGGAAGGCGCGCTGCAGCGCCTGTTCGCGCATGCCAGCCTCTTGCGCCGCGAGATCACGCTGGAGGTCGCGCAGGAATGCCTGGCCGACATCCTGCGCACCAACGACCGCAAGATCAACATCGACGACATCCAGCGCAAGGTGGCCGAGCATTTCAACATCCGCTTGGCCGACATGATGGGCCCCAAGCGCGCCCGCAACGTCGCCCGGCCCCGCCAGATCGCCATGTACCTGTCCAAGCAGCTGACCAGCCGCAGCTTGCCGGAAATCGGCCGCCGCTTCGGCGGGCGCGACCACACCACGATCATGCACGGCGTGCGCAAGATCGAGGAGCTGCTGGTCGAGGACAGCGCCATGGTCGAGGATATCGCCGTGCTGAAGCGGATGCTGGAAGCCTGATCACGAAAATCTTGTGAGCGCCCGCGCGGGCGGTTACACATCAGGTCCGACGAACGGGCCGAAGCGCCTATGTGGACAGGGGACACAGATGAAATTCTCGATCGAGCGGGCCGTTCTGGTCAAGGCCGTGTCGCAGGCCCAATCGGTCGTGGAGCGCCGCAACACCATCCCGATCCTGGCTAACGTGCTGATCGAGGCCACGCCCGAGGGCGTCAGCTTCCGCGCCACCGACCTGGACACCGAGGTGGTGGACATGGCCATGGCGCAGGTGGAACGCCCCGGCGCCACCACCGTCAGCGCCGTGATGCTGAACGAGATCGCGCGCAAGCTGCCCGACGGGGCGCTGGTGCAGTTGGCGCTGGACGCCGCCACGGGGCGGCTGTCGGTGCAGGCGGGGCGGTCCTCCTTCAGCCTGGCGACCATGCCGCGCGACGATTTCCCGGCCATGGCCTCGTCGCAATACAGCGCCAACTTCAAGGCGCCCGCGACGGTGCTGCGGCGGCTGTTCGACAAGTCGAAATTCGCCATCTCGACCGAAGAGACGCGGTACTATCTGAACGGCGTCTACATGCATGTCTCCAAGTCCGAGGACGGCCCGGTGCTGCGCTGCGTGGCGACCGACGGCCACCGTCTGGCCCGCATCGACGCGCCGCTGCCGGTGGGCGCCGAGGACATGCCCGGCGTGATCGTGCCCCGCAAGACCGTGGGCGAGCTGCGCAAGCTGCTGGACGATGACGAGGCCGAGATCGCGGTCAGCGTCAGCGAGACCAAGATCCGCTTCGCCACGCCCACGCTGACGCTGACCTCGAAGGTCATCGACGGCACCTTCCCCGATTACAGCCGCGTCATCCCGCAAGGGAACACCCGCAAGCTGGAGGTGGACGCCGCCGATTTCGCCCGCGCCGTCGACCGCGTGGCCACCGTCAGCAGCGAACGCTCGCGCGCGGTCAAGCTGTCGCTGGACGGCGACCGGCTGGTCCTGTCGGTGAACGCCCCCGATGCGGGCGCGGCCGAGGAGGAGCTGATCGTGGCCTATGCCGACGAGCCGCTGGAGATCGGCTTCAACGCCAAGTACCTGCAGGAGATCGCCAGCCAGGTGGATCGCGACAATGCGGTCTTCCTGTTCAACGGCTCGGGCGATGCGGCGCTGATCCGCGAGGGCAGCGATCTGAGCGCGGTCTATGTCGTCATGCCGATGCGCGTGTGACACTGACGGCGCTGCGCCTGTCGCAGTTCCGGTCCTGGCCCCGGCTGGATCTGGATCTGGATGCGCGCCCGCTGGCGATCTGGGGCCCGAACGGTTCGGGCAAGACGAACATCCTCGAGGCGGTCTCGATGCTGGCGCCCGGTCGGGGCCTGCGCAGCGTGGCCGCGCCCGATCAGGCCCGGCAGGGGGTCGAGGCGGGCTGGCGGCTGCGCGCCACCCTGGGCGACCAGGCGGTCGAGACGCTGGCCCCGCCCGGCCAGACCCGCAGCGTGAGTGTCGACGACAAGCCGGTGACGCAGACGGCGCTGGCGCGGCTGGTGCGGGTCATCTGGCTGGTGCCCGCGATGGACCGGCTGTGGTCGGACGCGCCCGAGGGGCGGCGGCGGTTCCTGGACCGCGTGACCCTGTCGCTGCAGCCCGACCATGCCGACCATGCGCTGGCCTACGAGAAGGCCATGCGCGAACGGAACCGCCTGCTGCGCGACCAGATCCGCGATCCCGGCTGGTTCCGCGCGCTGGAGGCGCAGATGGCCGAGGCGGGCGCCGCCCTGACCCGCAACCGCGCCGCCGCCCTGTCGGCGATCATGGCCGCGCAGGATGGCGGCACCGATTTCCCCGCCGCCCGCCTGACCCTGCTGCCGGGCGAGGGGGCGGCCGACGATCCCGACCCCGCCAGCATCGCCGCCCGCCTGGCCGCGATGCGTCCCCGCGATCTGGCCGCAGGGCGCACGCTCAGCGGCCCGCATCGCGCCGATCTGGGCGCGATCTGGGGGCCGCAGGACATGCCCGCCGCGCTGTCCTCGACCGGCGAGCAGAAGGCGCTGCTGCTGTCGCTGATCCTGGCCAATGCGCGCGCGCTGTCCGACCAGCCTGTGCTGCTGCTGCTGGACGAGGTCGCGGCGCATCTGGATGCCGACCGGCGCGCGGCGCTCTACGATCGCATCGCCGTGCTGCCGGCGCAGAGCCTGCTGACCGGCACCGGCCCCGAGCTGTTCGCGGCCCTGGGCCCCGCCGCCCGGCACCTGTCGGTCACGAAATCCGCCGGCCGGTCGCGCGCCGACGAGGCGGCCTGAGCCCGCCCGGTCCCCGGATGCGAGAAACCCGCCGACAGGTCCGAAAAATCCAGTCAAAGCCGTGACTTTGCCGGGCTCAGGGCCTATATCAGGGCATGATGTACAGAAAGCCCGACGCATGACCGACACCGCCGCCCAGCCTGCCGAATACGGCGCAGATTCCATCAAGGTTCTCAAGGGGCTGGACGCCGTTCGCAAGCGCCCCGGCATGTATATCGGGGATACCGACGACGGGTCGGGGCTGCACCACATGGTCTACGAGGTCGTGGACAACGGCATCGACGAGGCCTTGGGCGGCTATGCCGACTACGTGACGGTCATCATCCACAACGACAGCAGCGTCAGCGTGCGCGACAACGGCCGGGGCATCCCCACCGACATCCACACCGGCGAGGGCATCAGCGCGGCCGAGGTCATCATGACCCAGCTGCATTCGGGCGGCAAGTTCGACCAGAACAGCTACAAGGTCTCGGGCGGTCTGCACGGGGTCGGCGTCTCGGTCGTGAACGCCCTGTCCGACTGGCTGGAGCTGCGCATCTGGCGCAACGGCAAGGAACATTACGTCCGCTTCGAGCGCGGCGACACGGTCAAGCCGCTGATCGTCGTGGGCGACGCGCCTGCGGGCGAGAAAGGGACCGAGGTGCGCTTCATGGCCTCCTCCAAGGTCACCGACCCCGAGGGGACGTTCAGCAATCTCGACTACAGCTTCAAGACGCTGGAGAACCGGCTGCGCGAGCTGGCCTTCCTGAACAGCGGCGTGCGGATCCTGCTGGAGGACCGCCGCCATGCCGAGGTCCAGACCTCGGAGCTGTTCTACGAGGGCGGGGTGCGGGAATTCGTCAAGTATCTGGACCGGTCCAAGACCCCGGTGATGCCGCAGCCGATCTTCATGACCGGCGAGAAGAACGGCATCGGCGTCGAGGTCGCGATGTGGTGGAACGACAGCTACCACGAGACCGTGCTGCCCTTCACCAACAACATCCCGCAGCGCGATGGCGGCACCCACATGGCCGGTTTCCGCGGCGCGCTGACCCGGGTGATCGGGAAATACGCGCAGGACAGCGGCATCGCGAAGAAGGAAAAGGTCGATTTCACCGGCGATGACGCGCGTGAGGGCCTGACCTGCGTGCTTTCCGTCAAGGTCCCCGACCCGAAATTCTCCAGCCAGACCAAGGACAAGCTGGTCTCCTCCGAGGTCCGCCCGGCGGTCGAGCAGCTGGTGGGCGAGAAGCTGGCCGAATGGTTCGAGGAGAACCCCGCCGAGGCCCGCCAGATCGTCGGCAAGATCATCGAGGCGGCGCTGGCCCGCGAGGCCGCCCGCAAGGCGCGCGAGCTGACGCGGCGTAAGACCGCGATGGACGTGGCCTCGCTGCCCGGCAAGCTGGCCGATTGCCAGGAAAAGGACCCGGCGCTGTCCGAGCTGTTCATCGTCGAGGGCGATTCGGCGGGCGGGTCGGCCAAACAGGGCCGGTCGCGGCAGAACCAGGCCGTGCTGCCGCTGCGCGGCAAGATCCTGAACGTGGAACGCGCGCGCTTCGACCGGATGCTGGGCAGCGACCAGATCGGCACGCTGATCACCGCGCTTGGCACCGGCATCGGGCGCGACGAGTTCAGCCTGAAGAAGCTGCGCTACCACAAGATCGTCATCATGACCGATGCCGATGTCGACGGCGCGCATATCCGCACGCTGCTGCTGACCTTCTTCTTCCGCCAGATGCCCGAGCTGATCGAGGGCGGGCATCTCTATATCGCGCAGCCGCCGCTCTACAAGGTGGGCCGCGGCCGCTCCGAGGTCTATCTGAAGAACGAGGCCGCGCTGGAGGAGTACCTGATCCAGCAGGGCGTCGAGGGGGCGGGCCTGCGCTTGGCCTCGGGCGAAGAGATCCGGGGGCTCGATCTGGCCCGCGTGGTCGAGGAGGCCCGTGTGGCCAGGCGCATCCTGCGGGCCTATCCGACCCATTACCCGCCCCATATCACCGAACAGGCCGCCATCGCGGGCGCGCTGGTGCCGGGACGGCTGGATCAGGACGCACAGGGCGTGGCCAGCGCCATCGCCGACCGTCTGGACCAGATCGCCGAGGAATACGAACGCGGCTGGCAGGGACGCCCGACGCAGGACGCCGGCATCCGCCTGTCGCGCACCCTGCGCGGCGTCGAGGAGACCCGGACCCTGGACGGGCAGATGCTGCGCAGCGGCGAAAGCCGCCGCTTGGGCGAGATGACCGACAGCCTGCAGGACATCTATGCCAAGCCCGCCCGCCTGATCCGCAAGGACCGGGACCAGCCGATCCACGGCCCCCTGGGGCTGCTGCAGGCCGTGTTCCTGGAGGGCGAGAAGGGCCTGTCGCTGCAGCGTTACAAGGGTCTGGGCGAGATGAACCCCGAACAGCTGTGGGAAACCACGCTGGACCCGGTCGCCCGCACCATGCTGCAGGTCCGCATCGAGGACGTGGCCGAGGCCGAGGATCTGTTCACCAAGCTGATGGGCGACGTGGTCGAGCCGCGCCGCGAATTCATCCAGCAGAATGCGCTGAACGTGGAGAACCTGGACACCTGACGTCAGGCCGCGCGGCTTGTGGCATAAAATCCACGCGGCCGCGGCAATGTGATGAACTGATCCGTTTTATATGTACGAATAGTCTGCGCTTGGGCTAGAGCATGTCTCAGGCATCAAGATTCAGGCTTCCCCACCAGTATGGGATGTGATTCCCTTCTGCTGAGACAGACATGGGGGATCTGATGGGCAAGCCACATCCAATAGAGCTTCGGACGCGGGTCGTGACCTATGTGGACGAGGGGCATGGGCATCGCGAGGCTGCGCGGCACTTTCGTGTTTCGCCAAAATTTGTCAACGATCTGGTGAAGCTGCGACACGAGACCGGGTTGTTGACGCCGAGACAGCAAGGCAATGGCGGCGGACACGGGAAGCTGGTGGGCGTGGCCGGTTGGCTCAAGGCGCGTGTCACGGCCAAAGGCGAGATCACGCTCAATGAACTGGTGGCTGAACTGGCCCAAATCCACAGCATCGCCGTCCACCGTGCCACTGTCTGGCGGATGTTGCGCGGGCTCGGATTGACACACAAAAAAAGCCCTGCAGGCGCTTGAACAGAAGCGCCAGGATGTTGCCGGCCTGCGTCATATCTGGGTCGCGAGGCGCCAACCCTTCATGGCCAACCATCTGGAGCGGCTCGTTTTTCTTGATGAGACCGGGCTCAAGACCAACATGACCAAGACCACCGGCTGGTCGCCTTGCGGACAACGTTTCGTGGATCATGCGCCGTTTGGACATTGGCGGAGCCAGACCTTCATTGCAGCGCTGCGCCATGACCGGCTGGACGCGCCTTGGGTGATCGACGGGGCGATGAACGCTGAGATGTTCGAATTCTATATCAAAACCCAACTGGTCCCGACGCTCCGGGCCGGCGACGTCGTCATTCTGGACAACCTCTCCAGCCACAAGAGCCCTGCCGCAGCGGCTGCACTGCACAATATCGGCGCGTGGTTCTTGTTCCTGCCGCCATACAGCCCCGACCTCAATCCGATTGAAATGGCATTTGCCAAGCTCAAGGCTCTTGTCAGAAAAGCTGCCGCACGGACCTACGACCAGCTATGGGCCGCGGTCGGCCAAGTCTGCAACCTGTTCTCCGACGAGGAATGCTACAACTACTTCAAAGCCGCAGGATATGAGGTCGATTGAGTGCAACCGGCTCTAGGGGATCTGCAATCGCTTGCGAGTACCGGGCCTGCGCGGCCCCTGTGTCAGGAGTATCCCCATGTCCATCAGAACCACTTTGTCCGTCTGCACCGCCGCGCTGGCGCTTGGTGCAGGCTCTGCTTTGGCCGGCGGCGTCATCGCCCCCGTGGTCGAGGTCGCGCCCATCGAGGTCGCCCCGGTTTCGGTCGCCGGCGCCTGGCAGGGTGCCTATGCGGGCGGATCGCTCGGCTACATCTTCGGCGCCGATGACGTCGTCGGCATTGTGCCGACGCTCGATGGCGTGCCGATCGAAGGCCGTCGCGCCTTGAACCTGGGCGATCTGGACGTGTCCGGTGCCACCGCTGCCGTGCATGTCGGCTATCGCTGGCAGCGCGATCGGTGGGTGTTCGGCCCCGAGCTGGGTGTCGAGGTCGGATCGGTCGACGCCGATCTGGCCAGCACCTTCGAAGGGGGCGACTTCGAACTGGAAGCCGAGATGCAGAACATCGTCACGCTGGTCATGAAGACCGGCTATTCGGTCGATCCGCAGACGCTGGTCTATGGAACGTTCGGCGTGGCGCGCGGCAATTTCGACTACACCGCCACCACGCTGACCGATTCGCAGTCCGACAGCATCACCGCCACGGGCGTGGCCGCCGGATTGGGCGTCGAGCGCGCGATGAACGATCGCGTGTCGGTCTTTGCCGAATACCAGTACCGCGATCTGGGCAACGAGCAGATCAGCTACGAGGATGGCGCCGAGACGCTGGAAAGCGCGACCAGCACCGCGCATAGCAGCATCAAGCTGGGCGCGAACTTCAAGTTCTGATCCTGTCGGGACAGCAGTCGGAGGGGCCGGTCGCGCAAGCGCCGGCCCCTTCGTCATGCACGCCGGGCGGATCGTCGCGCCAGCCCCTCGCCCACCGGCACGGGCAGCGCCCGGCTGCCGCAGGCGATGGCCAGCCCCTGCGGGACCAGCGCCGACAGCACGCGGTCGTCCACCGGCAGGCCGCCGGTATAGGCGCCGAAGGCCGGCAGGATCAGATGGTCGCGCCCGACCAGGAAGCAGCGCCGCCGCTGCCCGGCCAGACGGACGCAGGGATGGTAATGGCCCGAGACATCGGGGCCCGTGCCCGCCTCGTGGCGCAGGATCAGCCCGTCGTGAAGTTCGTCCACCGCCGTGCCGGGCATGCGCGGGCAGATGGCGCCGGGATCGTGGTTGCCGCTGACCCAGATCCAGGACCGCCCCTGCGCCATGTCGCGCAGCCGCGTGCAGATGTCGTCGGGCAGGCCCCGCCCCGCCGCGTCGTCGTCGAAGGCGTCGCCCAGGCTGACGACCGTCAGCGGGTCGGTCGCGGCGATCTCGGCCTGCAGCCGGTCCAGCGTGGCCTGCGTCTCGTAGGGGGGCAGCAGCATGCCGCCGCGCCGGGCCATGCGTTCTGACTTGCCCAGATGCATGTCGGCCACGACCAGCCAGCGCCGGGCGGGCCAGTAGAGCGCGCCCGAGGCCCGGGCCTCCAGCCGCTGGCCGTCGAAATCGAAGGAATGGGCGGTCACGTCAATCCTGCCTCTGCCATCAGGGCCGCGGCCTCCGCCTCGGCCAGCCGCTCGACCCCGTGGCCCGCGATGGGGACGCGCCCGTATTCCAGCAGCAGGGGGGCGGCCAGAGGCGAGACGCGGTCCAGCATCCGGTGATCCAGACGGTCCGAGCGGTCCAGCATCTCCTCGATCCGGCCGAAATCCACAAGCCCCCGCCGCGCCTCCTCCGCCGTGATCCGCAGCATCAGGTGGTCGGGATCGTAGCGGCGCAGCGTGTCGTACAGGATGTCGCTGGAAAAGGTCGCCTGCCGACCGGACTTGCGCAGGCCGGGCAGGTTGCGCTGGATCAGCCCGCCGATCGTGGCCACGTTGCGAAAGCTGCGCTTCATCACCGCATTGCTGCCCAGCCAGTCGCCCAGGCCCTCGCGCAGGGCGTCGCGGTCCAGCAGGGGGGCGGGGTCGGTGACCGCGTCCAGCGACCAGATCAGCAGCGCGTAATCGGTGGCGATGAAGCCCAAGGGACCCAGGCCCGCCACCTCCATCGTGCGGGTCATCAGCAGGCCAAGCGTCTGCATCGCGTTGCGCCCGGCAAAGCCGAACAGCGAGAAATGCCAGCGCCCGTTGCGCGGGAAGGTCTCGCAGACCAGCGTGCCGGGGCGGGGCAGGGCGCTGACCCGGGCCTGCAGGGCCAGCCAGTCGCGCGTATCCTCGGGCAGGGCGGCGTGGCGGGTGGGATCTCCGATCATCGCCAGCACCCGATGCGACAGCTGGGTCGAGGTCGCCAGCTTCAGCCCGGAATAGAGCGCGATCTTGGGCTCCTTGGCGGGCTGGCGGGTGACCTCGACCACCATCTCGCGCAGGGCGTCATAGCGGACGGTCTGCCCGCCGATCAGGAAGGTGTCGCCCGGTTCCAGCGTGGCCGCGAATCCCTCCTCGACCTCGCCCAGCATCGCGCCGCCCCGGCCGCGATAGCGGACCTTCAGCGATTCGGGCTCGACGATGGTGCCGATGTTCATGCGCAGGTCGCGGGCCGCGCGGGGATCGCGCAGCCCCCACAGCCCGTCGCGGGCCATCAGCCGCTGCCAGCGGTCATAGGCCCGCAGCGCATAGCCCCCGGTCGCCGCGAAATCCAGGCAGGCGTCGAAGTCGGCGCGCGCCAGCGCCGCATAGGGGCCGGCGGTCCGCACCTCGGCATAAAGCGCGTCGGCCTCGAAGGGACCCGCGCAGGCGGTCAGCAGGATATGCTGGCAGAGCACGTCCAGCGGCCCCGGCCCGCGCGGGTCGCCGTCCAGATCGCGCTCGCGCACGGCGGCGAGGGCCGCGACGCATTCGATCACCTCGAAGCGGTTGGCGGGCACGATGCGGGCGCGCGAGGGCGCGTTGTAGCGGTGGTTGGCGCGCCCGATCCGCTGCACCAGCCGCTTGACGTTCTTGGGCGCGCCGACCTGGATGACCAGATCGACCGCGCCCCAGTCGATGCCCAGATCCAGGCTGCCGGTCGCCACCACGGCGCGCAACTCGCCCGCCGCCATCGCCGCCTCGACCCGCTGGCGGGCGTCGCGGGCCAGGCTGCCGTGATGCAGGCCGATGGGCAGGTTGTCGTCGTTCTGCGCCCAGATCGCCTGGAAGAACAGCTCGGCCTGGGCGCGGGTGTTCATGAAGATGATGGTCGTGGTGGCGCGCGCGATCTCGGCCAGCACGTCGGGCACGGCATAATGCCCGCCGCCGCCCGACCAGGGGGCGGACCGGGCGGTGCGCAGCATGGCGATGTCGGGATCGGGGCCGGGATCGGCATTGATGACCCGCGCCCCGCCCATGAAACTCGCCAGCCGGTCCGGATCCTCGACGGTGGCCGACAGCCCGGTGACGATCAGGTCGGGCGCCAGTGTCCGCAGCCGCGCCAGCCCCAGCATCAGCTGGTCGCCGCGCTTGTTCTCGGCCAGGGCGTGCAGCTCGTCCAGCACCACCCGGCGCAGGCCCCCGAAGATCGCAGGCGCCTGTTCATAGGACAGCATCAGCGACAATGATTCGGGCGTGGTCAGCAGGATGTCGGGCGGATCGACCTTCTGGCGCGCCTTCTGGCTGGCGCGGGTGTCGCCGGTGCGGTCCTCGATGCGGATCTCCAGCCCCAGATCGGCCACGGGCCGGGCCAGGTTGCGCGCGATATCCGCCGTCAGCGCCTTCAGGGGCGAGACGTACAGCGTGTGCATCCCCTTGTGCGGCTGCGTCAGCTCCACAAGGCTGGGCAGGAACCCGGCCAGCGTCTTGCCGCCGCCGGTGGGGGCGATCAGCAGGCTGTCGCCCTTGGCGTTCAGCAGGTCGATCTGGTGGGGATGGGGCTCCCAGCCCTGCCGCGCGAACCAGTCCTGAAAGGCCGGGGGCAGGGTCACGGGATCATGTCCTTCAGCGTTTCCAGCCGGTCGGCCTCGGTCGCCGGCTTGTCCCACCGGATGCGGCTGATGCGGGGAAAGCGCATGGCCACGCCGGACTTGTGGCGGGGCGAGGCGTTCAGCCCCTCGAACGCGACCTCCAGCACCAGCTTGGGCGCGACGGATCGGACGGGGCCGAAGCGTTCGGTGGTGTTGTTGCGAACGAATCGGTCCAGTTCGCGCAGCTCCTCGTCGGTGAAGCCGAAATAGGCCTTGCCGACCGGGACCAGCGTGTCGCCGTCCCACAGCCCGAAGGTGAAATCGCTGTAGAAGCCCGACCGCTTGCCATGCCCGCGCTGCGCATAGAGCATCACCGCATCCACGACCATCGGATCGCGCTTCCACTTGAACCACGGCCCGCGCGGGCGCCCGCCGACGTATGCGCTGTCGCGGCGCTTGATCATCACGCCCTCGATGACGATGCTGGGCGGGTCGGCGCGCAGGGCGGCCAGATCGTCCCAGGTCGAGAAGGGCAGCAGGGGCGACAGGTCGATCCGGTCGCTGCCGAAATCCGCCGTCTCCAGGATCGCGCGGCGCGCCTCGTGCGGCAGGTCGCGCAGGTCGCGGCCCTGCCAGATCATCGCGTCATAGACCCGCAGGCTGGCGGGATGGCTGTCCAGCATGGCCCGGCCCACGACCTTGCGGCCAAGCCGCTTCTGCAGATCGCCGAAGGGCGCCACGTCGAGGCCCCGGCGGACCAGCAGTTCCCCATCCACCGCGCCGTCGAAATTCAGCGCCTCCAGCAGGTCGGGGAAGGCCGCGCCCACATCCTCTCCGGTACGGGAATAGAGCCTGCGCGTGCCGCCGTCGTTGATCGCCTGCACGCGGATGCCGTCCCATTTCCATTCGGCGGTGTACAGCGCCGGATCGAAGGCGCGCAGCTGGTCCAGATCGACCGGGGTGGACAGCATGACGGGCCGGAACGGCGCCAGCGCGGCATGTTCGGGCCGGATGCCGCCCGCGATCCAGTCGAACAAAGGCTGATAGGGCGGCGCTAGGCCGTGCCAGATCTCCTCGATATCCTTGACCTGCGGCGCGCCCATCTCGGCCAGCGCGATGCGGGCCATGCGCGCCGACAGGCCCACGCGCATGTTGCCGGTGGCCAGCTTCAGGAAGGCCAGCCGCTGCGAGGGGCCAAGCCGGTCCAGCATCGCGGTGATCGCGGCAGGCAGACCCGCACGGCCGGTGTCCGACAGCAGGGCCACGGCCTGATGCAGCGGCACATCCTCGTCGCGGTCCGTGTCCCACAGCAGCGCGATGGTTTCGGCCAGATCGCCCACGAAATCATAGGACATGGCGAACAGCTGCCCGTCGATCCGCTCGGCCATCAGCCCGCGCAACAGGCCCGGGGTGACTGCGCGCAGCTTCAGGTCGCCGGTCAGCGCGGCCAGCGCATAGCCGCGGTCGGGGTCGGGGGTCTGTTCCAGATAATGCCGCAGCAGCCGCAGCTTCGCGTTGCGCGCAGCCGTGAAGGCCAGCCGTTCCAGCAGATGCGCGAAGCCCCTCATTCGGGCTCGTCCTCGTAGCCCACCAGCCGCAGGGGCCGCGAGGCGATGCCCTGCAATTCGCACCAGCGCATCAGGCCTTCCTCGGTGCCGTGGGTGATCCAGACCTCTTCGGGGGCCAGTTCCGTGATCGTCTGCGTGACCTGCGGCCAGTCCACATGGTCGCTGATGACCAGGGGCAGTTCCACCCCGCGCTGTCGCGCCCGCGCCCGCACCGCCATCCAGCCCGAGGCGAAGCCGATCACCGGATCGCTGAACCGCTGCACCCATGCGCTGGCGAAGGCCGAGGGTGGCGCGATGACCAGCTGGGCCTGCACCTCCTTCGCGGTGGCGGGCACCAGTGGGCCGAGGTCGATGCCCTGTTCCACATGGTAATCCGACAGGCGCTGCAGCGCGCCGTGGATGGCGATGGGGCCGTCGATGCCCGCCTGACGCGCCAGCGCGATCACCCGTTGCGCCTTGCCAAGCGCATAGGCGCCGATCAGATGCGGGCGTTCCGGAAATTCGGCCATGCTGGCGATCAGGCGCGTCATTTCCAGCAAGGGATCGGGGTGGCGAAAGACCGGCAGGCCGAAGGTCGCCTCGGTGACGAAGATGTCGCAGGGCACGGGTTCGTAGGACGCGCAGACCGGGTTCGGCGCCCGGCAGTAATCGCCCGAGACGACGATCTTGGGCCCCTTGTCCGGCATCACCGCGATCTGGGCTGAGCCCAGGATATGGCCCGCCGGATGAAAGCTGACCTGCACGCCGCCGATCCGCGCCACGCCCTCGTCCGCCTGCCGGTGCGCGGTGAACTCCTCGCCATAGCGGATCGCCATGATCTCCAGCGTCTGCCGGGTCGCCATGACCGCGCCATGGCCCGCGCGGGCATGATCGCCATGGCCGTGCGTGATCAGCGCGCGGGGAACCGGGCGGACGGGATCGATGTAGAAATCGCCGGGCGGGCAGTAAAGCCCGGCCTCGGTCGGGTGCAGGATCTGATCGGCGCGCATGAATCCAGACTGGCGAACGTTTCGTGAAAATCAACCGCCCAACGCCCCAGGCCCGCCTGCGGGTCCCTCGCTCTGGGGCCCGTCAGCTGGGCGGGGGGCGGCGCACCGGAGGCGCCTTGGAGAGCTGCACCGCCAGGATGCCCGCCATGATGATCGCCACGCCGATCACGTCGCCCGCACCCAGATCCTCGCCCAAGAGCAGGGCGGCGGTGGCGACGCCGAAGAAGGGCGTCAGGAAATGGAAGGTCGCCGCCCGCACGGCGCCGATCCGGCCCACCAGCAGGAACCAGACCCAGGTCGCCAGCAGTCCCGGCACGATCACGGTATAGAGGAAAGCGATGACCAGGCGCGGGGTATAGGTCACCGTCCAGTCCTCGAACCACGGGGCGATCAGGCCAAGGGTCACGGCGCCCACCAGCATCTGCAGGCCCACGATCATCATCACATTGCCGCCCGAACTGGCGCCGCGCACGGTCAGCGTGGCCACGGCCAGCGCCAGCGCCGCGACAAAGCACATGACGATGCCGGTCGGATCGCTGCCGCCCTGCAGCCGCGCGCCCATGATGATCGCCACGCCCAAGACCCCCAGCAGCAGCCCGCCGGTGCCCATCGGGCGCAGGCGTTCGCCCATCAGCGTCCAGCCCAAGAAGGCCACCAGCAGCGGCATGGTCGCCGCGATGATCGAGGCCAGCCCGGCCTCGATCCACTGCATGGCCGTCCAGTTCAGCCCCAGATAGAGCGCGTTCTGGCACAGGCCCAGCACCACCACCGCACGCCATTGCACGCGCGTCAGCCCGCGCCAGCTCTGCCCCATCGCCAGCGCGATCAGCACGCCGATGACCCCCGACAGCGCAAACCGCAGCGCCAGCGACAACAGCGGCGGCGCCTCGGTCACGATCATCCGGGTCGAGGTGAAGGCCGAGGCCCACATCACCGCAAACCCCAGGCCCATCAGCAGCGCACGAACATCCATGGCGGGGGCCTTTCTTGCAGGTGATGCAAAACGGCTAGCAGAGCCTCCGCGCGGCGGAAAGGCGCAAACGTGACCGCCCCCACGGATTGCCGAAACCGGCGGCAGGGTGGGCACAGCAGGGCCGGCGCATGGAAAAAGGGGCCGCGCCCGAAGGCGCGACCCCTTGATGTCATCGGCTCAGGCGGGGATCAGCTGTTGACGCTGTCCTTGAGGGCCTTCGCGATGGTGAACTTGACCTGCTTGTCGGCGGGCTTGGTCATCATTTCCTGGGTCTGCGGATTGCGGACCTGACGCTCGGGGCGTGCGCGGCAGGCGATCTTGCCCAGGCCGGGCAGGGTGACCGCGCCGCCACCGGCGACTTCGCGGGTCACGACCGCCACGATCGCGTCCAGCGCGGCCGTGGCCGATTTCTTGTCCGAACCCATTTCTTCGGCGATGGTCGCCACCAGCTGGGTTTTGGTCATCGGTTTTGCAGCAGCCGTAGCCATGGTCTGTCTCCTCTTGCCCTGTTCCGACGGGCCCACAAATTGCGCCTTTTGCGGCATAACGCCTGCTACACACGGTTTTCACCGGCAGATCAAGCCTTTTTCGCCTGTCGCGCGAAAACCTGCATTTGCTGGCGTTTTGTCGCCACGTCAGAGAAATGCCGTCTCGGTGAAGGATCGCAGCTTGCGGGAATGAATCCGCTCCAGCGGCATCTCGCGCAGCTTCTCCATCGCCCGGATGCCGATCAGCAGGTGGTTGGCGACCTGGGTGCGGTAGAAATCGGTGGCCATGCCGGGCAGCTTCAGCTCTCCGTGCAGGGGCTTGTCGCTGACGCACAGAAGCGTGCCGTAGGGCACCCGGAACCGGAAGCCGTTGGCGGCGATGGTGGCGCTTTCCATGTCCAGCGCCACGGCCCGCGACAGCGACAGGCGGTGGACCGGGCCGGACTGGTCGCGCAATTCCCAGTTGCGGTTGTCGATGGTGGCGACGGTGCCGGTGCGCATGATGCGCTTCAGCTCGTAGCCGTCCAGCTGCGTGACCTCGGCCACGGCCTGCTGCAGGGCGACCTGCACCTCGGCCAAAGCGGGGATGGGCACCCACACGGGCAGGTCGTCGTCCAGCACGTGATCCTCGCGCAGATAGGCATGGGCCAGCACGAAATCGCCAAGCGACTGGCTGTTCCTGAGGCCCGCGCAATGGCCGACCATCAGCCAGACATGCGGGCGCAGCACGGCGATGTGGTCGGTGGCGGTCTTGGCGTTCGACGGTCCCACGCCGATATTGACCAGCGTGATGCCCTGCCCGTCGGCGCGCGTCAGGTGATAGGTGGGCATCTGCGGCATCTTGGACAGCACCGCGATCTGGCCCTGCGGGTCGGTGATCTGCTGGTTTCCGGGCGCCACGAAGCCGGTATAGCCCAGGGAGGGGTCCGACAGGGCGCGGCGTGCGAAGGCCTCGAACTCGTCGACATAGAACTGGTAGTTGGTGAACAGCACGAAGTTCTGGAAATGCTCGGGCGCGGTGGCGGTGTAATGGGCCAGCCGCGCCAGCGAATAGTCGACGCGCTGCGCGGTGAAGGCCGCCAGATGCTGGCTGCCGTCGGGCATGGGGCCCGCCACGCCGTTGACGATGTCGTCGTTCATGGTGTTCAGGTCGGGCACGTCGAAGACGTCGCGCAGGCTGAAATCCAGCACGCCCTCCTGCGGCACGGCCAGGTCGCTTTGCGCGGCGACGGCGAAATGGACGGGCATCGGCGTCTCGGACGGGCCGATGCTGACCGGGACGCCGTGATTCTTGACCAGCAGGCCCAGCTGCTCGGTCAGGTAGCCGCCGAAGAGGTCGGGGCGCGTGATCGTCGCGGCATAGGTGCCCGGCGCCACGACATGGCCGAAGGACAGGCGGCTGTCGATCTTGCCATGCGTGGGCACGACCAGCCGCACCTCGGGGTAGAAGGCGCGATAGCGCGCCTGCGGGGCCGCGCCGTTCAGGATGGCGGTGAAATGGTCCAGCAGGAACCCCGTCGCCTCTGCGTACAGCGCCTGCAGATGGGCCACGGCCTGCGCCGCGTCGGTGAAGTCGCGGCGGGCCTGAGGGGCGGGGGTGCTGACGGGCAGAAAGCGGGAATCTGGGGTCATCTGTCTGGTCCTTCCGGTTGCCTGCGACCCTGCCAGCAGGGCGCACGGCAGGCAAGCATCTGGCGCAGCCCGGCGTGCGCCGTTACGGTGCGGTCATGAAGATGCTCGTATTCGGCCATGGCTATTCCGCCGGTTATCTGACCCCCCTGCTGACCGCGCGGGGCTGGGAGGTCACCGGCACCACCCGCAGCGACGCGGACCGCGTGGCGGCCTGCGGGGCCACCCCCCTGATCTGGCCCGGACAGGAGGAGGCGGTCCGCGCCGCCATTCCCGATGCCGACGCGATCCTGGTCTCGGCCGCGCCCGGGGACGAGGGCGATCCGGTCCTGCGGGCGTTCCGCAACGACCTGACCCGCGCCCGGCCGCGCTGGCTGGGCTATCTGTCCACCACCGGCGTCTATGGCGACCGGCAGGGGGGCTGGGTCGACGAGGACAGCGAGCTGGACGGATCGGGCGCCCGCGGCCAGGCCCGGATCCGGGCCGAGGCCGACTGGCGCGCGCTGGCCACCGCGCATCGCCTGCCGCTGCACATCTTCCGGCTGGCGGGAATCTACGGTCCCGGGCGCGGGCCGTTCCAGAAGGTCCGCGACGGCACCGCGCGGCGGATCATCAAGCCCGGGCAGGTCTTCTCGCGCATCCATGTCGAGGATATCGCGCAGGTGCTGCTGGCCTCGATCGACGCGCCCGCACCGATCGGGATCTACAATGTCTGCGACGACGACCCGGCGCCGCCGCAGGACGTGATCGCCCATGCGGCCCAGCTTCTGGGCCTGCCCATCCCGCCCGAGGTGCCCTTCGACCGGGCGCAGATGTCGCCCATGGCGCGGTCCTTCTATGCCGACAGCAAGCGGGTCCGGAACGACCGGATCATCTGCGACCTGGGGGTGCGGCTGCGCTATCCCGACTATCGCAGCGGGCTGGCGGCGCTGCTGGCGGCCGAGGATCCCGGCTGAGGCCGCGCGCCGCATTGCCTTCACCCTGTCCCCATGCATTGATCGCCAGATGACACATGACGTTGACGTTCTGATTGCCGGGGGCGGGCTGAACGGCCCGACCCTGGCGCTGGCGCTGGCCGGTGCGGGCCTGTCGGTGGCGGTGGTCGATCCGCGCCCCGCGACCGCGCGCTCCGGCGAGGGGTTCGACGGGCGCGCCTATGCGCTGGCGCTGGCCTCGGTCCGGCTGCTGACGGCGCTGGACCTGTGGGAAGGGCTTTCGGGCGACAGCCAGCCCATCCGCCAGGTCAAGGCGTCCCAAGGCCGCCCCGGCGACGGCGCGGCCCCGTTCTTTCTGCATTTCGACAGCGCCGAGACCGAGGACGGCCCCGTGGGCCACATGCTGGAGGACCGCTTCCTGCACCGCGCGCTGATGGCCGCGATGGCGGACCGGGTCACGCATCTGCCCGGGATCTCGGTCACCGGTCAGGAGCCCGGCCCGGCGGGCGTCACCGTCACGCTGTCGGACGGGCGGCGGATGCAGGCGCGGCTGCTGGTCGGCGCGGACGGGCGCGGATCGGGCGTGGCCTCCCGCGCGGGCATCCGGCGGCAGGGCTGGGATTACGGCCAGACCGCGCTGGTCGCGGCCATCGACCATGAC
The DNA here is from genome assembly GCF_004683865.2 of Paracoccus liaowanqingii. NCBI lineage: Bacteria > Pseudomonadati > Pseudomonadota > Alphaproteobacteria > Rhodobacterales > Paracoccaceae > Paracoccus > Paracoccus liaowanqingii. Next base: position 18,542 of record NZ_CP038439.1, read on the forward strand.
AGACCGCACGAGGGCATCGCGCATCAGTACTTCATGGCGACCGGGCCGCTGGCGATCCTGCCGCTGCCCGGCAACCGCTCCAGCGTGGTCTGGTCCGAGACGCGGGCCAATGCCGGCGCCATCGCGTCCCTGTCGGATGACGACTTCCTGGCGGTGCTGCGCCCGCGCTTCGGCGATTTCCTGGGCGGCCTGAGGCTGGCCGGGCCGCGCTTCACCTATCCGCTCAGCCTGTCGCTGGCCGAACGCTATGCCGCGCCGCGCGTGGCGCTGGTGGGCGATGCGGCGCATGGGGTCCATCCCGTCGCGGGGCAGGGGCTGAACCTGGGCCTGCGCGACGTCGCCGCCCTGGCCGAAGTGCTGGTCGAGGCCGCCCGGCGCGGCGAGGAGATCGGCAGCGAGCTGGTGCTGGAACGGTATCAGGGCTGGCGCCGCTTCGATGGCACTGCGCTGGCCTTGGGCATGGACGGGGTGAACCGGCTGTTTGGCACCGACAACGCGCTGGTCTCGGCCCTGCGGGGCGCGGGGATGGGGATCGTCACCGCGCTTCCGGGGCTGCGGCGGAGCTTCATGCGGCAGGCGGCGGGCCTGTCGGTCGATCCGATGCCGCGCCTTCTGGCGGGACGCGCGCTCTAGCGGGTGGCGGTGATCGCGGTTTCGCGCCATAGGGGGCGTGCATTCCGGGGGGCCCCATGACGCGTGATCACATGACGCTTGATCAGATTCTGCAGGATCTGGACCGCGACATCCGCGCCGCAGGCGATTGGGGCGAGGTCGCCGACTACATTCCCGAACTGGGGCGGATCGACCCGGCGCAGTTCGGCATGGCCATCGCCCTGGCCGACGGTCAGGTGCTGACCGCGGGGCAGGCGGGCCATCGATTCTCGATCCAGTCGGTCAGCAAGGTTTTTGCCTTGGCCTGCGTGCTGGGCCGGATCGGCGAGCAGCTGTGGCGGCGGGTCGGGCGCGAGCCCTCGGGCGACCGCTTCGATTCAATCCTGCTGCTGGAGCAGGAGAAGGGCCGCCCCCGCAATCCCTTCATCAACGCGGGCGCGCTGGTCGTCACCGACGAGCTGCTGACCGGGCGCAGCCCCCGGCAGGCGCTGGCCGAGATCCTGGCCTTCGTGCGCGCCGCCGCCGAGGACGACGACATCCATATCGACAAGGCGGTGGCCCGGTCCGAGGCCCGCACCGGGCACAGGAACACTGCGCTGGTCCATTACCTGCGCAGCTTTGGCAACCTGAAGGCGCCGCCCGATCACGTGCTGGGCACCTATATCCATCAATGCGCCATCGAGATGAGCTGCGTACAGCTGGCCCGCGCCGGACGGGTGATCGCGGGGCTGGACTGCGCGCCCGCGCTGCTGTCGCCGGTCAAGCAGCGGCGGATCAACGCCATGATGATGACCTGCGGGCAGTATGACGGGTCGGGCAACTTCGCCTTTCGCGTGGGCATGCCCGCGAAATCCGGCGTGGGCGGGGGGCTTCTGGTGATCGCGCCGGGCAAGGCCTCGATCGCGATCTGGTCGCCGGGGCTGGATGGCTGGGGCAATTCGCGCATGGGCACGCTGGCCGCCGAGCGGCTGGCCGAGTTCACGGGCTGGTCGGTCTTCGGCTGAACGCCGCGCGGCGGTGAAGGGAGAGAGGGGGGCTGCCGGCCCCCCTCTTGGCCTGCGGCCAATTCACCCCCCGGGGATATTTCCGCCAAGATGAAATCAGGCGGTGAGTTCGGCGGCGCGGGTCAGGTCGGCGCGCAGTTCCGCCAGCGCCGCGGGGGCGCGGTCGGGGGGCAGGCGCAGGATCAGGCTGGGATGCCAGGTGATGAGGACCGGGCCGCCGTCGAAGGCGGGCTCGATGGTGCCGCGACGGGGGGTCAGCGGCTTGCGGTTGCCGGTCAGGGCGAAGGCCGCGGTGGCGCCGAGCGCCACGGTCAGGCGCGGGGCGGTGAAGCGGCGTTCGAGGTCCAGCCACCAGCGGCAGTGCTCGACATGGGGGCGGTCGGGGGTCTGGTGCATCCGCCGCTTGCCGCGCGGGGTGAAGCGGAAATGCTTGACGGCATTGGTGAGCCAGGCGCGGTCGGCGGGCAGATGGGCCTCGGCCATGGTGCGGCGCAGAAGCTGGCCTGCGGGGCCGACGAAGGGCTTGCCCTGCAGGTCCTCGTGATCGCCCGGGGCCTCGCCCACGATCATCAGGGGCGCGGTGGGGGCACCGGTGCCCCAGACGGTCTGGGTGGCGGCATGGCAGAGATCGCAGCGCGTGCAGCGGGCGGCCTGGGTGGCGGCCTGGTCCAGCGTTTCGGGCAGGCTGTCGTCGGGCTGCTGGCGCAGGCGGGCGGTGATCCTGGGGGCGAAGGCCGGGGCGTCGGTGGCGCCCGCGTCGCGCATGGCCTGCACGCGGCGCGGGGCATCGGCCAGCATGTCGGGGATCAGCCGCGTCTCGGGCAGGTTCTTCCAGTATTTCTTCGGCATCTCGGACCGCATGGCATTGGTCTTGATGCGGGCCGGGTTGAAGATGTTGGCGAAATAGGTCTGCCACAGGATGTGGTTCGCGTCGTCGGGCAGGTCGGGGCGCGGGGCCGGGTCGTCATAGGCGATGCCCGCGCCGGTGAAGCGGGCCGTGCCCTCGGGCGTGGCGATCAGCCAGTCCATGTCGGCGAAGCGTTTGGCAAAGAAGGGGGTTCCGGCCTCGAGGATCGGGTGTTCGGGTTCGAACCAGGCGCCGAAGCTGCGGCGGGGGCCGTCCGAGGGCAGTTCGTGGAAGCGGACGAAGGCGTGCATCTTGTGGATGTCGCGGCGCACCGACTTGGCCAGCCGCGTCAGGCGGTCCAGCATCGGGTCGGCGGGGTTGGTCAGGTAGCGACGGTCGGACTGCGCGCGGATCAGCGCGGTGTAGAGCAGCGACCAGCGTTCGGGGTCGGAATGGCTGGCGACCTGGCGGGCCAGTTGCAGGAAGTCCTGCGTGGCGGTGACGGAGTGGTCGCCCGGCGCGGGAAGGGGGTCGGCGCCGAAGAGATCGGGGGGCGTGTCCAGGTCGGCCCAGGTCACCTCCTCGGGCGGGATGCGGGCAGAGGCCAGGTCGCGGGCCGCCGCGCGCCAGGCGTCGAAGCGCGCAAAGCGCGGCAGTGGGACGCGGATCATCAGAACAGGGACAGCTGTTCGGGCGGCGGCGCATAGCGGGCGCGCAGGCCCGCGCTGTCGGTCAGGGCGCCGGGGGTCCAGTCGGGCAGCGTCACGAAGGGCTGGGCCTTGGACATGATCGCGCCCATGCGCAGCAGGTCGGCGTAGCGCACCGACCCGTTGCGGCGCGCCGCCAGCAGGCGGGTGACCGTCTTGGTGCCAAAGCCCGGCACGCGCAGCAACATCTCGCGCGGGGCGCGGGCCACATCGACGGGGAACTGCGCCCGGTTGGCCAGCGCCCAGGCCAGCTTGGGGTCGATGGCCAGATCCAAGTTGCCCGAGGGGTGGGCGGCGCCGATCTCGTCCGCGTCGAAGCCATAAAAGCGCATCAGCCAGTCGGCCTGATACAGGCGATGTTCGCGCATCAAGGGCGGCTTGATCAGGGGCAGGGCAGCGGAGGCATCGGGAATGGGCGAGAAGGCCGAATAATAGACCCGCTTCAGCAGATAACCGGAATAGAGATTGGCCGAGGTCGTCAGGATGTCGCGGTCGGTCGCCGCATCTGCGCCGATGATCATCTGCGTGGACTGGCCTGCGGGGGCGAAACGCGGCGGGCGCTTGCCGCTATGGCTGCGGTCCTTGGCGGCCTCGCGGCCCAAGCGGACATCGGCCATGGCGGCGCGGATCGTCTCGGGGCGCTTTTCGGGAGCCAGCTGGCGCAGGCTGGCATCCTGGGGCAGCTCGACATTCACCGACAGGCGGTCCGCGAACAGCCCCGCCTGCGCCACCAGATCGGGCGAGGCGTCGGGGATGGTCTTGAGATGGATGTAGCCCTTGAAGCCATGCTCGATCCGCAGCATCCGCGCGATACGGACCATGTCGCCCATGGTCTGGTCGGGGCTGCGAATGATGCCCGAGGACAGGAACAGCCCCTCGATCATGTTGCGGCGATAGAACTCCAGCGTCAGCTTGACGACCTCTTCCGGGGAAAACCGGGCGCGTTCCACGTTGCTGCTGACGCGGTTGATGCAATAGGCGCAGTCGTAGATGCAGAAGTTCGTCATCAGGATCTTCAAGAGGCTGATGCAGCGCCCGTCCGGCGTATAAGCGTGGCAGATCCCCGACCCACCGGCCGAGCCGATCCCGCCCGATCGCGAATCGCGCCGCGTCGTGCCGCTGGACGCGCAGGAGGCGTCGTATTTCGCCGCGTCCGACAGGATCGCCAGTTTCTGGTCGAGGGTGCGCTGTGCCATGGGGTCAAGATATGTTCTGTATGTGTTCCCGACAAGGCGCCCGCGCTGAAACAAATGATGCGGAACCGTCACGGGGCCGCGAGGGTTTGCGGGCCTCGCCATCCGGCAGACGTGATGTGCATCGCCCCGGTGAAAGGATAAGATATCCCCCATGAACATACGCACCCTCGCCCTCGCGCCCGCCCTTCTTGTCGCCATGGCCTTTCCGGCTTTGGCAGAACGCATCTCGCTGAACGAGATCTCGCGCTATCTCAACAGCCTCACCACGGTCACGTCCGAGTTCACGCAGATCAATCCCGACGGCACGGTGTCCACCGGGACGGTCTATATCCAGCGCCCCGGCCGGGTCCGGTTCGAATACAACAACGATCCCACGCTGGTGCTGGCCTCGGGCGGCAACGTCGCCATCTTCGATGGCAAGTCGAACAGCGGGCCGCAGCAATATCCGCTGTCGCAGACGCCGCTGTCGATCATCCTGGACGCCAACGTGAACCTGGGCCGCCAGGGTATGGTCACCGGCCACAGCGAGCAGAACAACGCCACCGTCGTGACCGCGCAGGATCCGCAGCGCCCGCAGAACGGCAATATCCAGATGGTCTTCACCGCGCCCACCGAGCTGCGCCAATGGGTCGTTACCGACGACAGCGGGCAGAAGACCACGGTGATCCTGGGCGAGATGGCCAAGGGCGGGTCGATCCCCTCGTCGCAATTCTCGATCCAGACCGAGATGGGGCGCCGCTGAGGCGTGCCTGCCCGACGAATTGCATCCCCACAATTGCGTGATTGACGTTGTCCCCGGCCGGGGGCAACGCTGCGGAACCGTCACAAGGTTTCGCCCATGTCCAACGCCCGCATCTTCACGCCGGTCCTGATCGGCGGCTCGCTGATCCTGCTGATCAACTTCGCGCTGCGCGCCAGCTTCGGCGTCTTCCAGATCCCCATCGCCGAGGATTTCGGCTGGCCGCGCGCCGAATTCAGCCTGGCCATCGCCATCCAGAACCTGGCCTGGGGCGTGGGTCAGCCGATCTTCGGCGCGCTGGCCGAACGGTGGGGCGATCGGTGGGCGATCATCCTGGGCGCGATCCTCTACAGCGCGGGACTGATCCTGACGGCCTTCGCCACCACCCCCGCCGGGGTGCAGCTCTTGGAGGTCGTGGTGGGCTTCGGCATCGCGGGCACCGGCTTCGGGGTGATCCTGGCCGTGGTGGGTCGCGCCGCCAGCGACGAGAATCGCAGCCTGGCGCTTGGCATCGCCACCGCCGCCGGATCGGCGGGGCAGGTCTTCGGCGCGCCCCTGGCCGAGATCCTGCTGGCCTTCTATGCCTGGCAGTCGGTCTTCATCATCTTCGGCGTCATCGTGCTGGCAACCATGCTGTTCCTGCCGCTTCTGGGCGACGGCAAGCCCGCCACGCGCAGCGAGCTGGAGGAAAGCCTGGGCACAGTGCTGAACCGCGCCTTCCGCGATCCGACCTTCATGATGATCTTTGCGGGCTTCTTTTCCTGCGGCTACCAACTGGGCTTCATCACCGCGCATTTCCCGGCGATGATCACCGAGATGTGCGGACCCATCGATCCGGCAGGCATGCTGGCCGGGCTGGGGATCACCACGACCTCGGCGCTTGGCGCGGTCGCCATCTCGCTGATCGGTCTGGCCAATATCGGCGGCGCGATCCTGGCGGGATATCTCGGCAAGCGCTATACCAAAAAATACCTACTGGCGGGCATCTACACCCTGCGCACCATCGCCGCCGCCGCCTTCATCCTGACGCCGATCACCCCCGGCACGGTCATCGTCTTCTCGCTGGTCATGGGCGCGCTGTGGCTGGCCACGGTGCCGCTGACCTCGGGGCTGGTCGCCTATATCTACGGGCTGCGCTACATGGGGACGCTCTACGGGTTCGTCTTCCTGTCGCACCAGATCGGGTCCTTCATGGGAGTCTGGCTGGGCGGCTGGCTGTACGACGCCTCGGGCGACTACCTGCTGGTCTGGTGGATCGGCGTGGGGGTGGGCGCGTTCAGCGCGCTGATCCACCTGCCGGTGCGCGAGGCGCCCGTGCGGATCGCCGCTCCTGCGGCGGCCTGACGCGGGGCCGGTGGTTTGACCCCGGCCCGCGCGTGGCCTAAGCCAAGGGCCGCGCGCGACGACAAGGACCGATCCATGACCGCCCCCCGCATCCCCCATGACCACGCCATCGCCGTGCGCTATCAGCAGGCCTCGGCCGAGGTACGCGCGCTGCAGCGGCAATGCTACATGCTGGCGACGCTGCGGCTGCGCGCGGCGGTGGATCAGGCAGGCGGCGGCGCCGGTCTGGCCGTCCTCAGCGACATCGACGAGACGATCCTGGACAACAGCGCCGTCATGGCCATGGCCATGGGCCACGAGGGGATGTTCCAGAACCACGACACCTGGAAGCTGTGGGAACGCGAGGGCACCCCGCACCTGATCCCCGGCGCGGCCGACTTCTTCCACCTGGCCGACAGCCTGGGCGTCACGATCTTCTACGTCTCGGACCGGTTCGAGGAGAACAAGCTGGCCACCATCGCCACCCTGGCGCGCCTGGACCTGCCGCAGGTCCATGCCGCGCAGGTGCTGCTGTTCGGCCCGCCCAAGGCCGAACGCCGCGCGCAGGTGGAACGCGACCACCGGGTGATCCTGCAGCTGGGCGACACGCTGCACGATTTTCACGGCGCCTATGCGGGCGCCGCGCTGGAGGACCAGCACCGCCTGGCCATCGACCATGCCGACCGCTTCGGCCAGGACTGGATCGTCTTTCCCAATGCCGCCCACGGCACCTGGATGCAGGCCGAACTGCGCCCCTGGCAGCCGGCCTGACGCGCCTGCGAAAAAAAATCGCGCGATCCTGCATCCGTTCCCCCGGGACGCGAGTCCCCCGGTCAGGAGGCCTGCAAAAGGCCCCTGTCCAACGGATGAGGAGAACGACATGACCCGCAGCACACGCCCGCTGTCCCGCGCCGCCCTGGTTTCCGGCGCCGCCTTCGCCGCCCTTCTGTCGACGACCGCGCTGGTACGCGCCGACGAGACCGCCCCCTGCAACGTCGGCGCGGGTCTCAACTCGACCGAATGCGGCGTGAACACCACCGCCGACGGCGACTTCTCGGTGGCCGTGGGCGACGGCGCCACCACCGACGCGAGTGCCATCGACGGCGTGGCCATCGGCTCCGAGGCTGTCGTGACCGGCCCCTCGACCACCGCCATCGGCGGCGAGACGGTCGCCACCGGCCCGGGCGCCAGCGCCATCGGCTGGCAGGCCGAGGCCACCGCCGAGCGCGCGCAGGCCATCGGCCATCTGGCCACCGCGCAGGGCGAACGCTCGCTGGCCGTGGGCGAGAATGCGGACGCGGTCAGCGACTTCTCGACCGCCATCGGCAATGAATCCATCGCCGACGGCATCGACGCGCTGGCGATCGGCGACACCGCTGCGGCCACCGGCCCCTCGACCACCGCGGTCGGCGGCGAATCCGTGGCCACCGGTCCGGGCGCCAGCGCCATCGGCTGGCAGGCGCAGGCCACCGCCGAACGCGCGCAGGCCTTCGGCCATCTGGCCACCGCGCAGGGCATCCGGTCCATGGCCATCGGCGAGAATGCCGATGCGGTCAGCGACCTCTCGACCGCCATCGGCAATGAATCGATTGCCGACGGCATCGACGCGCTGGCCCTGGGCGATACCGCGATCGCGGACGGCACCTCGACCACCGCGCTTGGCGGCGAATCGGTCGCGATGGGCGCGGGCGCCAGCGCGATCGGCTGGCAGTCCATGGCCACCGCCGAACGCGCGCAGGCCATCGGCCATCTGGCCACCGCCCAGGGCATCCGCTCGCTGGCGGTCGGCGAGAACGCCGATGCGGTCAGCGACTTCTCGACCGCCATCGGCAACGAGAGCATCGCGGACGGCATCGACGCGCTGGCCCTGGGCGACACCGCGATCGCGGACGGCACTTCGACCACCGCGCTCGGCGGCGACAGCATCGCGCAGGGTGCGGGCGCGACGGCCATCGGCTGGCAGTCGCGCGCCACGGCGGAACGCGCGCAGGCCTTCGGCCATCTGGCCGCGGCGACCGGCGTGCGTTCGACCGCCCTGGGCGAGGCCGCGATGGCCATGGGCTCGGGTGCCATTGCCATCGGCAACGAGGCCGTGGCCAGCGCCGACAACTCGGTCGCCATCGGGGACGGGGCCACGGCCACGCGCACGAACGAGTTCGTGCTGGGCAACGGCGCGAACACCTATCGCGCCGCGGGCATCGCCTCGGATGCCAGCCGGGCCGCGCAGGGCGTGCCGGTCGGCGTGGTGACCTCGGACGCGGCGGGCAATCTGGCCGTCGACCGCTCCATCGGCGCGACCATGTCGTCGCTGGACGGACGGGTCCGGTCGCTTGGGTCCCAGGTCGAGGACAACAAGGAGGGCATCGCCATGGCCATGGCGCTGAACACCCCCTACGTCCCCGAGGACAAGACCTATGCGGTCTCGACCAGCTTGGGCAGCTTTGACGGGGCGACCGCGCTGGCGGCCTCGATGGGCTATCGCTTCAATGCCAACACCCAGTTCGACGCGGGCGTCACCTACGGCTTCGACCGCGACCAGGTCGGCGGCCGCATCGGCGTGACCTACGCGTGGTGATCTGCGCCAGACCCTTGTCCGGGACGGGGCCGCGCGCCCTGTCCCGGGCTTTTGTCCTGTCGCTGGCCCTGATCGGGGCCGGCGCACAGGCGCAGGAGGCGCCCGACACGGCGCCCCCCGCTGATGCCGCCCCGCTGGTCGAGCCCAGCTACGCCACCGCCCTGATTCGCGACACCCTGGCGGCGGTCAATCACGGCAACTGGACCGGCAATTACACCGTGCTGCGCGACCATGCGGCGCCCGAATTCGCGCTGGCCAACGATCCCACGCGGCTGGCCGGGCTGTTCATGACACTGCGGACGGAACGGCTGGATCTGCTGCAGGCGATGGTCGTCGATCCGGTGATCCTGCGAAGCGACCTGAGCGAAAGCGGGCAGGAGCTGCGCCTGACCGGCTATGTGCCGCTTCAGCCGCGCCATGTCAGCTTCGATCTGATCTTCGGGCGCGAGGGGCGACGCTGGCTGCTTCTGGGCATCTCGGTCGGCGCCTTCGACCCGATCGACCCGCCGCCCGCGAACTGAAGCCTTGGCGGTTTGGGCCTACGGTTCGCCGCATCGGCGACCTGCGCGCCGGACCCTGATCCCCCGCCAACCGTCGCGCCCGGCCAGACGCTTTCGGGCGGCCTCAGAAGGCCAGCAGCAGCACCGTCACCCACAGGATCAGGCTGGCGCCGATGGCGGCGGGGACAAGCGCGCCGGTTCCGGCGGTCTCGTCGCGGGACTGGCTGCGGCGCAGGAAAGCCTCGGTCTGAATGTCGAACATGGTATCCTCCGTCATGTGCTGCTGTGCGGGGCGATCCGTGCCGTTCGGGCGGGATGGATGGATCGTCCTGCGTCTCGTTTATAAATCTACTATGTTTATCGTGTATTGCGAGTCTAAATTCGAACGCCGAAACAGAACGCAATTCTACCGGTCGTGGGTGTTGACGGGATAGGCGGTGGTGTGGCGCAGGCTCTCCATCGCGAATTGCGAGGTGACGTTCTTGATCGCCACCGCATCGGTCAGAGCCGTGTAGAAGCGGTCATAGGCGGGCATGTCGGGCACCGCGACGCGCAGCAGATAGTCGATGTCGCCGGCCATGCGCCAGGCCTCCATCACCTCGGGCAGGGCGGCCAGCGCCGCCGCGAAGCCCGCGCGCCATTCGGTGCCGTGGTCCGGCGCCTCGATCCCCACGAAGACGGTCAGGCCAAAGCCCAGACGCGCCGGATCGGCCAGGGCCACGCGGCGGGTCAGCACGCCCGAGGCCTCCAGCTTCTGGATGCGCTTCCAGCAGGGGGTCTGCGACAGCCCGACCTTGTCGGCGATCTGCGCGATGGGGGTGGTCGCATCCTCCATCAGGGCCGCGACGATCTTGCGGTCGATGAGGTCAAGAGGGGCGATCTGCGTCGAAGTCTGGGTCATCGGGCGATTCCTTTCCCCTGCAGCATGCCTGAATAGAATATAAAGTCTAGCGCTATTATCGTTATTAATACTTCGGTCGCGTCCCCTCTGCCACGGCTGCCCGTAAAAACCCCGCCGCCTTGTCGTCTTTTCTTCCGTCCCCGGCGGTTCTGACTTATATCCGTCCGACACCAACGCATCCGGGGGCCGCGCCATGATCACGCAGAAGATGAAATACGCGCTCAAGGCCCTGCTGATCCTGGGCGACGAGGCGCGCCGCGACCACCCCGAGGCGCTGACCATCGAGGCCATCGCCAAGCGCTCGGGCACGCCCAAGCGGTTCCTGGAACAGATCCTGCTCGAGATCCGCAATGCTGGCATCGTTGCCTCGATCCGGGGGCGCTCGGGCGGCTACAGCCTGATCAAGCGGCCCGAGGACATCTCGATCTCGGAGCTGCTGCGGCTGATCGACGGGCCCATCGCGCCGCTGCCCTGCCTCTCGCGCCGCGCCTATCAGCGCTGCGAGGATTGCACCGACGAGGCCAGCTGCCGGCTGCGCCGGGTCTTTTCCGAGGTGTTCTGGTCCTACCTGATCCTCATCGAATCGCTCAGCCTGGCCGACATGCTGGGCTCGGAGCAGGTCGCGGCGCAGGTCACCGGCGCCTGATCCCTTCGCCGCACCTGCCAACTTGCGCGTGCGAATCGGCAAAAACACCAGGAAAACCTGACATCTCTCGCATCGGCTTGCGGGTCCCGGAGAAGATCCTTCTCTAATCACGACAAAATCAGCCGTTTTTATTCTCTTGCTAAACACGACTTTCCCTGTCGTTATTAAGGCATCGGCAGATACGCCGAGCCGCGACCCAGGAAAGGACGACAGATGAACCTGCACCAGACGATCCCGACCCGTCCGCCGCTCTACGCGGTCACGCTGATCGACCGCCGCACGGGCTATCCGCACCGCGTCAACGGCGCGGCACTGACCGCCTTCAGCCGCGACCCCGCACAGGCGGCCCGCGACCTTCTGGCCGGACGCGATCCCAACCAGTGGCACACGCGCATCCTGCCCCTGACCGGCCACTAGGCCTCCCGCCGCCTCGGTACCGACCCCTCAGTTCCGCCCGCTCAATTCCGATCCCCCGCAGGAGACATCGCCATGACCATCGCCACCATCCAGACCGGCACCCGCTCCAGCGCGCAGGGCCCTCGCCTCGCCCAGCATCCGGACGGGCGCATCACCATCTCCACCGGTCGCGGCACGCTGACCGGCTGGCCCATCGCCCGTCTGATACCGTCCCGTCTGACTCCGATGGGCCTCTGACCCGCCCGTTTCATCTTGGCCCAAATATCCCGGGGGGCCGCGCGGGCCTCGCGCGGCGGGGGCAGCGCCCCCTCCGGACCATCCTGCAAGGAGCTGCCATGACGGCCTTCCGTTTCATTCCCCTCTCGCTGGCGCTGCTGGTGCTGGCCCCCGCCGCCCAGGCCCAGAGCCTGCTGAACGTCAGCTACGACCCCACGCGCGAGCTCTATCGCGAATTCAACGAGGCCTTCGCCGCCCACCGGGTCGAACAGGGCCTTGAGGCCCCCGTGATCGAGACCAGCCATGGCGGCTCGGGCGCGCAGGCCCGCTCGGTCATCGACGGGCTGGCCGCCCAGGTGGTGACGCTGGCGCTGGCCAGCGACATCGACCAGATCGCCACCACCGGCAAGCTGCCCACGGACTGGCAGTCGAAGCTGCCGCACAATTCCAGCCCCTACACCTCGACCATCGTGTTCCTCGTGCGCGACGGCAACCCGAAGGGCATCCAGGACTGGGGCGATCTGACCGCCGAGGGGGTCGAGGTGATCACGCCGAACCCCAAGACCAGCGGCGGCGCGCGCTGGAACTATCTCGCGGCCTGGGCCTGGGCCGAGGCCAATGACCGCGACCCGGCCGAGTTCGTGGGCCAGCTCTTCGCCAACGTGCCCGTCCTCGACACCGGCGCGCGCGGCTCGACCACGACCTTCGCGCAGCGCGGCATCGGCGACGTCCTGCTGGCCTGGGAGAACGAGGCCTATCTGGCACTGGCCGAACTGGGCGAGGATCAGTTCGACATCGTCGTGCCCAGCCTCTCGATCCTGGCCGAACCGCCCGTGGCGCTGGTCGAGGGCAATATCGCGGATGACGCGCAGCGCGAACTGGCCACCGCCTATCTGGATTTCCTCTACACCCCCGAGGGGCAGGCGCTGGCCTTCAAGCATTACTACCGGGCCTGGGATGCCAGCGCCGCCGACCCCGAGGATGTGGCCCGCTTTCCGGAGCTGGATCTGGTCAGCATCGACGATCTGGGCGGATGGGCCAAGCTGCAGCCCGAGCATTTCGGCGATGGCGGCATCTTCGACCAGATCTACGTGGCGCCCTGATCCATGCGCGCGCCCCTGGTTCAACGCACGGCGATGCCCGGTCTCGGCCTTTCGGCCGGGATCACCTTCTTCATGCTGACGCTGGTGGTGGCCCTGCCCATCGGTGCGCTGCTGTGGCAGGGCGCCAATTTCGGCCTGTCCAACATCTGGGCCACCATCAACCGCGATCGGGTCTGGGCGGCGCTCTGGCTGTCCTTCCGACTGTCCTTCCTGGCCGCCTGCTTCAATCTGGTCTTCGGGGTGATCCTGGCTTGGGTGCTGGTCCGCTACCGCTTTCCGGGCCGTCGCATCATCGACGCGGCCGTCGACTTGCCCTTTGCCCTGCCCACGGCGGTGGCGGGCATCGCGCTGACCGCGCTCTATGCCCCGAACGGCGTGCTGGGGGGGCTCACCAACCAGATCGGTTGGCAGATCGCCTATACCCAATGGGGCATCTTCCTGGCCTTGGTCTTCGTGGGCCTGCCCTTCGTCACCCGCACCGTCCAGCCGGTCATCGAGGAGATCGAGACCGAGGTCGAGGAGGCCTCCGCCACCCTCGGCGCCAGCCGCTGGCACACGTTGCGCCATGTCATCGCGCCGATGCTGATGCCCGCCGCCCTGACCGGCTTCGCGCTGTCGCTGGCCCGCGCGGTGGGCGAATACGGATCGGTGATCTTCATCGCCGGCAACATCCCGCTGCGGACCGAGATCGCGCCTCTGCTGATCGTCATCCAGCTGGAGGAATACAATTACGGTGCCGCAGGCGCCATCGGTCTGGCGATGCTGGCGATCAGCTTCACGATGCTTCTCTTCATCAATCTCATCCAGATCTGGTCACGCAGAAGGATCGGTCATGTCTGACGCCACGCTTCACAAGGCGGCCCCGCCCGCCCGCTTCCGATCCGCGACCGAGGAATCCCCCGCCGCCCGATGGGCGCTGATCTGCGTCGCGGTCGGCGGGCTGGCCCTGCTGGTCGGCGCGCCCCTGGCGGCGGTCTTCGTCGAGGCGCTGGCCCGGGGCTGGGGCGCCGCGGTGGCCAGCCTGTCCAGCCGGGATGCGCAATCGGCCATCCGCCTGACCCTGCTGATCACCGCCATCGCCGTGCCGCTGAACGCGGTCTTCGGCATTGCGGCGGCATGGTTCATCACCAAGTTCGACTTCAAGGCCAAGGCCTTCCTGATCACCCTGATCGACCTGCCCTTCAGCGTCAGCCCGGTCGTGGCGGGCCTGTGCATCGTGCTGCTCTTCGGCGCGAACTCGGCCCTCGGCGGCTGGCTGGTGGCCAGCGGCTACCCGATCGTCTTCGCCGTGCCCGGCATCGTGCTGGCCACCGTCTTCGTGACCTTCCCCTTCGTGGCGCGCGAGCTGATCCCGGTGATGATCGAGCAGGGCCGCGCCGAGGAGGAGGCCGCCCTGACGCTTGGCGCCAGCGGCTGGCGGGTGTTCCGCACCGTGACCCTGCCCAACATCCGGTGGGCGCTCTTGTATGGCACGCTGCTCTGCACCGCCCGCGCCATGGGCGAGTTCGGCGCCGTCGCGGTCGTCTCGGGCAAGATCCGCGGCCAGACCGCGACCATGCCGATCACCATCGAGATGTTCTACAACGAATATCTTTCGGTCGCCGCCTTCTCGATGGCCGCCCTGCTGACCGGCTTCGCCCTGCTGACGCTTCTGCTGAAAACCGCGCTGGAGCTGCGTCACGCCGACGCCCTCTCGGCCACCCGCCGCCACTGAGGAAAGGGACCCCCATGCATATCCAGATCGACGAGATCGCCAAGGAATTCGGCACCACCACGGCGCTGCATCCGGTGTCGCTGTCCATCCCCTCGGGCGCGCTGGTGGCGCTCTTGGGCCCCTCGGGCTCGGGCAAGACCACGCTGCTGCGCATCCTCGGCGGGCTGGAGTTCCCGACCTCGGGGCGCGTCCTTTTCAACAACCAGGACGCCACCGGCCTGTCGGTGCAGGACCGCCGCGCGGGCTTCGTGTTCCAGTCCTATGCCCTCTTCCGCCACATGACAGTCTTCGACAATATCGCCTATGGCCTTAACGCCCGCCCCCGCGCGACGCGCCCCCCCAAGGCCGAGATCGACCGCCGCGTGCTGAAGCTCCTGGACCTGATCCAGCTGCCCCAGATCGCCACCCGCTATCCGACACAGCTGTCCGGCGGCCAGCGCCAGCGCGTGGCCTTGGCCCGCGCCCTGGCCATCGAGCCGCGCATGCTGCTCCTCGACGAGCCCTTCGGCGCACTGGACGCCAAGGTCCGCAAGGAGCTGCGCCAGGGCCTGCGCGACATCCATGACGAGACCGGCCTCACCTCGGTCTTCGTCACCCACGACCAGGACGAGGCCATGGAGCTGGCCGATCTGGTCGTCGTCATGTCCATGGGCCGCATCGAACAGATCGGCAAACCCGCCGACATCCGCGCCAGGCCCGCCACCCCGTTCGTGCGCGAGTTCATCGGGGCCTGACGGGGGATCCCGGGCCCCTTCCGGGCAGCGCGTCCCCCAGACGGCTCCCGGCACCGCCCTCTCTGGTGCCGGCAAAAACTTTGGCCTACACCCGGGGGCAGCCGCAAGAAGGACGCCCCCGCCATGTTCACCGTCTCGCTGATCGCCCATCCGGAGGCCGCCAATCTGGATGCCGATCTGCCCGGCGGCCTGTCCGACCGGTGGGGCGGCGACGTCCCGCGCTGGCTGGCGCCCGGGATCGCGGCCGAATTCGACATCGCCCTCGCCCCCGAGGGTGCCGACGCGGTCTGGGCCGACCTGCAGACCATCGGCATCGACCTGGCGATCCAGCCCGCCGGGGGGCGGCGCAAGCGCATCCTGATCGCAGACATGGATTCGACCATGATCGGGCAGGAATGCATCGACGAGCTGGCCGATTTCGCCGGCGTCGGCCCCCGCGTGGCCGACATCACCGCCCGCGCCATGAACGGAGAGCTGGATTTCGACCAGGCCCTGACCGAACGCGTGGGCCTGCTGGCGGGCCTACCCGAAGACACCATCACCCAGGTCCTCGAACAGCGCATCACCCTGGCGCCGGGCGGCGCGCAGCTGGTCGCCACCATGCGCGCCTTCGGGGCCTATACCGCGCTGGTCTCGGGCGGCTTCACGGCCTTCACCCGGGCCGTCGCCCTGCAGCTGGGCTTCGACGAGGAACGCGCCAACACGCTGCTTGCCCGGGACGGCACGCTGACTGGACAGGTCGCCCTGCCGATTCTGGGGCGCGAGGCCAAGATCGACGCCCTGACCCAGATCGCCGCCCGGCTCGGCACCACGCCCCAGAACGCCATCGCGGTGGGCGACGGGGCCAACGATCTGGGCATGATCCAGCTGGCGGGCACCGGCGTCGCGATGCATGCCAAGCCCGCCGTGGCGGCCCAGGCCCATGTCCGCATCAACCACGGCGATCTGACCGCGCTTCTCTACCTGCAGGGCTACGCGGCCGAGGATTTCGTCACCCCCTGACTTTGACCTCGACCCTTTCGCCTTGGCGCAAATATCCCACGGGGGTGCGGGGGTGTGAAACCCCCGCCTTTGCCCCTGCCACCAGGACCCCGCCCCGCCATGATCGACCTGACACTGGACCTGTTCCTCCTGCTGATCGCGGCGGCCTTTGCCGCGGGCTTCGTGGATGCCATCGCGGGGGGCGGGGGGCTGATCACGCTGCCGGTCCTGATGCTGGCGGGCCTGTCGCCCGCGCAGGCGCTGGCCACGAACAAGGTGCAGGGCGTCTTCGGCGCCGGCACCGCGGCGCTCAGCTATGCCGCGCGGGGGCTGGTGGACCTGCGCAGCCAGTGGAGGTCCGCGCTGATCGCCGCGGCGGCGGGCGCCGGGGGGGCGGTGCTGGTCAGCGCCATCCCGACGGAGGGGCTGCGCCTGATCCTGCCGGTGATCCTGATCGGCATCGCACTGTTCTTCGCCTTCAAGCCGGGGCTGGACGATCTGGACCGCACCCGGCGGCTGACCCCGGCGGTCTTCGCGCTGACGGCAGTGCCCTTCGTGGCCTTCTATGACGGGCTGATCGGGCCGGGGGCGGGGGCCTTCTACATGATCGGCTTCGTCACCCTGGCGGGCTATGGCGTGCTGAAGGCCACCGCGCATACCAAGCTTCTGAACTTCGCCTCGAACCTGGGCGGGCTGGGGGCCTTCGCGCTGGTGGGCCAGCCCCTGTGGATTTTAGGCATCGCGATGGGGGCGGCGCAGATCGCGGGGGCGATGCTGGGGGCGCGGCTGGCCTCGCGCATCGGGGCGCGGCTGATCAAGCCCCTGCTGGTCGTGACCTCGACCGTGCTGGCCTTTCGGCTGATCTGGCAGATGATCTGACGCCCGGTGCCGGCGCCACCTCTGCCAAGGGGCGCCGGATCGGATGCAGGGGGACGGGGGACGTGTCCCACACCCATTAGACCAGAGCTGTACGGCAGTTTCATGACGAATCGGACCGGACGGCTCAGATCGGAAAGCCCTCGGCCCGGCGCAGCGCGCCGGTGACGCGGCCCCGGCAGTTCGTCATCGGCCCGTCCAGCAGCTGCCGGGCCGCCGGATCGCCCGCCTCCAGCACGCCCAGATGGATCAGCAGGGCGGCGATCGCGGCCTCGCTGGCGCGGGTGGCGCCATCGGTGATCTTCAGCGCGATGCCCAGGCCCTGGTCGGGCAGGATCGTCACGAAGACCGCCTCGGCGCCGGTCTTGACGGCCACCGCCCCGCCCATGGCGCGCATCAGTTCGGTGCAGGACCGCCCCTCGCCGGCGACCATCTCGGGATGGGCGCGCATGGCGTCGACCAGCCGCCGCATGGCCTGGCCGCGCCGATCTGCACCGGGATTGGCGAAGCGGGCCATGGCACGCGCCAGCCCTTCCACCGTGCAGGCCCAGTTCGGGGCCGAGCAGCCGTCGATGCCGAAGCCGGGACTGACCTCGCCCGTGACCTCCTCGAAGGCGGCCTTGGCGGCCTGCTGGACGGGGTGGTCGGGCTCGACATAGTCGGGGCCGCCCTTCAGGTGGCGGTTCAGGGTCAGGAAGCCCGCATGCTTGCCCGAGCAGTTGTTGTGCAGCTGGCAGGGGGCGCTGTCCGAACAGGTCAGGCGCCGGTTCTCAGCCGCGTCGCGGGGCATGTGGGTGCCGCAGCGCAGGTCTGGTTCCGACAGGCCCAGCCCCGCCAGCCAGGCGTCCACGGCCTCCACATGCATCGCCGCCCCCGAATGGCTGGCGCAGGTCAGGGCCAGCTGCCGGTCGGTCAGCCCGGCCGCGTCGGCGGCGCCGCTTTCGACCAGCGGCAGCGCCTGGATCATCTTGCAGGACGAGCGGGGATAGATCACCTCGGCCGGGCGGCCCCAGGCCTCGACGACGCCATGGGCATCGCAGATCACCGCATGGCCGGCATGCCGGCTCTCGCACAGCTCGCCGCGCCACAACTCGATCATCTCGGCAGGCATCCCGGGGGGCCGCATCGTGATTTCTCCCTGACAATTGCGCGATTGTGCTTGCGCAGCCTTCCACGGGCGGCGATTTTCGATATCCTGACGACAGATGGTTGAAAAGACCACAGCAATCAGGAAGAACGCCGCTGGACGTGGCGAAATGAATGGCAGGAGACCACAGCATGATGACCACCACCCTGCGCGGACTGGGCGCCAGCCTTGTCCTGATCGCTTCTCTGGGCACGGCGGTTGCGCAAGAATCCAGCAATGTCGTGGCGACCGAGGGGGACTGGACCGTCTTCGCGGCCGACAATCCGCGCGAATGCTGGGCCGTCTCGCCCCCCCGCTCGACGCTGAACACCCGCGACGGCCAGACGGTCGAAGTCGCCCGCGGCGACATCCGCCTCTATGTCGCCTACCGCCCCGGCCAGAACGGCGAAGTGTCGTTCAGCGGCGGCTATCCCTTCGCACCGGATTCGACGGTCGAGGTCGATGTCGGCGGTCGCACCTTCAACCTGTTCACCGAGGGCGAGAGCGCCTGGACCGGCAGCCCGTCGGATGACGAGGCGATGATCACGGCCCTGCGCGCCGGGTCCAGCGCCGTGGTGACGGGCCGTTCGTCGCGCGGCACGACGACCAAGGACACATTCAGCCTGTCGGGCATCACCGCCGCGACCAACAGCGCCCGCGAGCGCTGCCAGTAAGGCGGCATGGGGGGCGCTGCCCCCCGTCCTGCGGACTCCCCCCGGGATATTTCCGGCCAAGATGAAAGAGGCGGCGGCGGTTGATTTCCGGCGCCGTCTGGTCTATTTGCAGGTCTTTCACGCAGATCTCTGGTAGGTTCATGACCGTCGTATTCCCGCAGGCCGCAGGCGCGGCCCCGATCACGCAAGACGTACTGACCATTCCGCGCAAGCTGCCGGCGGGGGGGCTGGTCAATATCGTGGGCCTGACGCGGGACCAGCTGCGCGAGGCGCTGATCGCGGCCGGCACGCCCGAGAAGCAGGCCAAGATGCGGGTCGGGCAGGTCTGGCAGTGGGTCTATCACTGGGGCGTGCGCGATTTCGCGCAGATGAGCAATCTGGCCAAGGATTACCGGGCCCTGCTGGCCGAGCATTTCGAGATCGCGCTGCCCGAGGTGGTGACCCGGCAGGTCAGCACCGATGGCACGCGCAAGTACCTGGTCCGGATCGCGGGCGGGCACGAGGTCGAGACGGTCTATATTCCCGAGGAGGGGCGCGGCACGCTCTGCGTCAGTTCGCAGGTGGGCTGCACGCTGACCTGTTCCTTCTGCCATACCGGCACGCAGAAGCTGGTGCGCAACCTGACGGCGGGCGAGATCGTGGGCCAGCTGATGCTGGCGCGCGACGATCTGGGCGAATGGCCCGTCCAAGGCGCCCCCAAGGACGAGACGCGGCTGGTCAGCAACATGGTCCTGATGGGCATGGGCGAGCCCCTGTACAATTTCGAGAACGTCCGCGACGCGATGAAGATCGTGATGGACAACGAGGGCCTGACCCTGTCGCGCCGTCGCATCACCCTGTCGACCAGCGGCGTGGTCCCCGAGATCGCCCGCACCGCGCAGGAGATCGGCTGCCTGCTGGCCGTCAGCTTCCACGCCACCACCGACGAGGTGCGCGACCGGCTGGTGCCCATCAACAAGCGCTGGAACATCGAGACGCTGCTGGCTGCGCTGCGCGACTATCCGCGCCTGACCAACAGCGAGCGGATCACCTTCGAATACGTGATGCTGGCGGGGGTCAACGACAGCGATGCCGACGCGCATCGCCTGGTCGAGCTGATCCGCGGCATTCCAGCCAAGATCAACCTGATCCCCTTCAACGAATGGCCGGGCGCGCCCTACAAGCGGTCCAGCAACAACCGCATCCATGCCTTTGCCGACATCATCCACAATGCCGGTTACGCCAGCCCCATCCGCACCCCGCGCGGCGAGGATATCATGGCCGCCTGCGGTCAGCTGAAATCCGCGACCGAGCGGGGCCGCAAGTCCCGCGCCCAGATCGCCGCCGAGGCTGCCGAGTAAGGCCACCCGGGCATCGGGCGCCGCGCCGCGTTCAGCGACGCTTGCCGCCGCGGGGCAGGGTCGTGCGGTTGCCGCGCGGGCCGGTCTGGACCGGGGTGTTCGCGGTGTTCTCCTCCGACAGCTTGCGCCAGCGCTCCAGCCGGTCGGCAGAGAGGGTGCCCGCCGCGATGGCGGCCTGAACGGCGCAGCCGGGCTCGTGCGCATGGGTGCAGTCGCGGAACCGGCAGAGCGGTGCCAGTTCGGTGATCTCGGCGAACAGCATCTCCAGACCCGCCGCCACGTCCGCCACATGCAGGGTGCGCATGCCGGGCGTGTCGATCACCCAGCCTCCGCCCGAGATGGGGTGCAAGGACCGCGCGGTGGTGGTGTGGCGGCCCTTGGCGTCGCCCTCGCGGATGGCGCCTGTCAGCTGCGCCTGACCCTCGGCCTTGTCGGCCAGCGTGTTCAGCAGCGTCGATTTGCCCACGCCCGAGGATCCGACCAGCGCGACGGTGCGGCCCGTCCCGCACCAGGGCGCCAGCACGGCGGCGGCATCGGGATCCTTGGCGTTCAGCAGCACGACCTCCAGCCCGCGCTGCAGGGCCAGCGCCTGATCGCGCCAGGGGGCGGGGTCGTCCACCTTGTCGATCTTGGTCAGCACGATGACGGGCTGGGTCCCGGCCTCGTTGGCCAGCGCCAGATAGCGTTCCAGCCGGGCGGCGTTGAAATCGTCGTTGCACGAGGTCACGATGAACAGCGTGTCGATGTTGGCGGCGATCAGCTGGCGGGTGTCGGCGCCCTCGGTCCGGCGGCGCAGCAGGGCGCGGCGGTCCAGACGGCGGGCCAGCACGCGGGTGTCGGCATGGGCCAGGACCCAATCGCCCACCGCGTAATCGGCGGTCGTCGCGTGCAGCGGCAGCTCCAGCCGGACCTGCCCCGCCCCGGTTTCCGCCGACAGGCGCGAGCGATGGACCGAGGCCACGCGCATCGGCACCAGCCCCGCATCATCCGGGGTGATCTGTTCGGCGAAGAAGGGCTGCCAGCCGAGGTCGGCCAATGCGGATGCGGTCATCTGATCTGCCTGTGTGACCCTGCCTGAATGGCCCTGCGCCCGCGGCGATGCAAGGGGATCGTGGCGCGCCTAGCCGTCGTCATGGGGCCAGTCGTCGATGATGGCGGCGGCCTCGGCGGCGGTTTCGACGAAGTGCAGCAGGTCCAGATCGGTCTCGCTGATCGTGCCCGCGCGGGCCAGGGCCTGCCAGTTCACGATCTCGCGCCAGAATTCGCCGCCGAACAGGATCAGGGGCACCCGCGCCATGCGGCGGGTCTGGATCAGGGTCAGGGCCTCGAACAGCTCGTCCAGCGTTCCGAAGCCGCCGGGAAAGACCGTGATCGCGCGGGCGCGCATCAGGAAATGCATCTTGCGGATCGCGAAGTAATGGAAGTTGAAGCACAGGTCCGGGGTGACATAGGCATTGGGGCTTTGCTCGTGCGGCAGCACGATGGACAGGCCGATGGACCGGCCGCCCGCGTCCTGCGCGCCCAGATTGCCCGCCTCCATCACGCCGGGGCCGCCGCCGGTGCAGATGACCAGATCATGCCCGCCCCCCGCCAGGCTGCGCTCGGTCATCAGGCGGCCGAATTCCCGCGCCTCGGTGTAGAAATGCGACAGCGCGCCCAGTTCCGGAGTGCGCGCCTGGCCCGCCCGCTCGGGCGAGGGGATGCGGGCGCCGCCGAAGATCACCACGGTCGACGTGATCCCGTGTTCGTCCATCAGCATCTGCGGCTTCAGCAGCTCCAGCTGCAGGCGGACGGGGCGCAATTCCTCGCGCAGCAGGAAATCCGTGTCGGTGAAGGCCAGCCGATAGGAAGGCGCCTCGGTCTGGGGCGTGTGGGGCGCACGCGCGGCACGGGCGGCATCCTGGGCGCTGTCGGGCAGGGGGTGGGATCGGTCGTCCGTCTGGCTCATCACATCCTCGGGCGGCTTGGCGCGGATTGCGCGGGCTTTCATCGGTGCTTATAGCCCTGGGGGACCAGTTTCCACCCGGACGCGACGAAACAGCAAGAGGCCCCGATGACCCAAGCCCTGGAACAAGCCATTGAGACCGCGTGGGAGGCCCGCGCCGAGATCACTCCCGCCACCACCGGCGAGACCCGCGATGCCGTGGACGAGACCCTGCGCCAGCTGGACGCGGGCACCCTGCGCGTCGCCGAGAAGCGCGGTGCCGACTGGCACGTGAACCAATGGGCGAAGAAGGCGGTGCTGCTGTCGTTCCGCCTGAACGACATGGAAGGGATGTCCGGCGGCCCGCAGGGGTCGAACTGGTGGGACAAGGTGCCCTCCAAGTTCCACGGATGGGGCGACAATCAATGGCGCGACGCAGGCTTTCGCGCCGTCCCGGGCGCCATCGTGCGGCGGTCGGCCTTCATCGGCAAGGGCGCGGTGCTGATGCCGTCCTTTGTCAACCTTGGCGCCCATGTGGGCGAGGGCACGATGGTCGATACCTGGGCCACGGTGGGGTCCTGCGCGCAGATCGGGAAGAACGTCCACCTGTCGGGCGGCGTCGGCATCGGCGGCGTGCTGGAGCCCCTGCAGGCCGGACCCACGATCATCGAGGATGACTGCTTCATCGGTGCCCGGTCCGAGGTCGTCGAGGGCTGCATCATCCGCGAGGGCTCGGTCCTGGGGATGGGCGTCTATATCGGCCAGTCGACCAAGATCGTCGACCGCGAGACCGGCAGCGTCAGCTATGGCGAGGTGCCCGCGGGATCGGTCGTCGTGTCGGGATCGCTGCCGTCCAAGAACGGGGTGAATCTCTATTGCGCGGTGATCGTCAAGCGGGTGGATGCGCAGACGCGCTCCAAGACCTCGGTCAACGAGCTGCTGCGCGACTGATGACGACGCTCTACATCGACGCGGATGCCTGCCCGGTCAAGGCCGAGGCGGAACGGGTCGCGGTGCGGATGGGCGTGCCGATGGTGCTGGTCTGCAACGGCGGGCTGCGCCTGCCCACCCATCCGCTGGTCCGGCTGCAGATCGTGGCCGCGGGCCCCGACGAGGCCGACAAGTGGATCGCGGACAACTGCGGCCCCGGTGACGTCGTGGTCACGGGCGACCTGCCGCTGGCCGACCGCTGCATCAAGGCGGGGGCCGCCGTGCTGACCCATGCGGGCGAGGTGCTGAACCCGGCCAATATCGGCCCGCGCTTGGCCACCCGCGACCTGATGGCCGACATCCGCGAGGCCAATCCCTTCCATCAGGGCGGCGGCGCGGGGTTCGGCAAGGCCGACCGCGCGCGCTTTCTGCAATCGCTGGACCGGGCGCTGACCGCCGCCCGCCGCGTTCCGCGCGCCCTTGGCGAACCCGGCGCGCAGGGTCCGCGTTAGGCGGCTTGCCCGGCAGGAGAGACCGATGCACGACGACCAGACCATCACCGCCATGACCGACCGCGTCCGAGAGGCCGCCTCGGACGAGACGATCAGCGTCGCGCAGATCACCGCCGCCCTGGGTCGCGATTCGCTGCCGCCCAACCTGATGATCCCGGCGCTGGCGGTCGTGTCGCCCCTGTCGGGGGTGCCGCTGTTCTCGTCGGTCTGCGGGCTGCTGATCGCGCTGATCTCGGCGCAGATGCTGCTGGGGCGCGACCATGTCTGGCTGCCGGGCTTCCTGATGCGGCGCAAGCTGGGCGCGGCGCGGGTGCGCGGCGCGTTGGACTGGATGCGCCGCCCGGCGGGGTTTCTGGACCGCATCACCGCCGAGCGCCTGACCGTGCTGGTTCGCCGGCCGATGCGCTGGATCACCCAGGCCCTGTGCCTGTGCTGCGGTCTGTTGATGCCGTTCCTGGAGCTGATCCCCTTCACCTCGTCGATGATGGGGGTGGTGGTCAGCCTGCTGGCCTTCGGGATGCTGGCCCGCGACGGGCTGTTCACCGCGCTTGGGCTGCTGGCGATCGGCGGGCTGGCGGGGCTGGTCCTGTATCTTCTGCCCTGAGGGCGGTCAGACCCCGATCAGCACCATCAGCAGCGGCAGCGTCACGATGCTGGCCGCCGTCGAGATCAGGATCGCGGTCGAGACCCGCTGCTGCGCGATCCCGAAATGCTGCGCCAGGATATAGACGTTCCCCGCCACCGGCAGCCCGGCGGCCACCACCATCACCCCCGCCGCGAAGGGATCGACCCGCAGGGCCCAAGCCGCCAGCCCCACGGCCAGCGGATGCAGGCCCAGCTTGGCAAAGCTCAGCCAGCCCGCGGGCGCCAGCCGCGCCAGGCTGCGCCCCGCCAGGCTGGCGCCGATGGCGAACAGCGCGCCCGGCGTGGCGGCAGCGCCCAGCAAGGCCAGGAACTCGTCCAGGGGCGCGGGCATGGGCAGCGCCAGCCCGCCCCAGGCCAGCCCCGCCACCATCGCCAGGATCATCGGATTGGCCGCGATCCCGCGCAGCACCGGCAGCACCGCAGCGACCCGCAGGCCGCCATGGCGCGAGGCATGCACGATCAGCGTGATCAGGGTCGAGAACACCAGCATGTCGATGGTCAGCACCATCAGCACCGGCCCGACGGCGCGCTCGCCCAAGAGGACGACCAGCATGGGCACGCCCAGAAAGCCGGTATTGCCGATCATGCAGCACTGCGCCTCCATCGCGGCCTCGGCCAGGCCCAGGCCGCGCGCGCGGGCGACCGCGATGCCTGCGGCCCAGACCACCGCCGAGCCGCCCAGATAGGCCAGCGCGAATCGCAGGTCGAACAGCGCGCCCAGGTCGATCCCGGCGGCAAAGCGGAACAGCATGGCCGACAGCGCGAAATAGAAGACGAAGCGTGTCAGCCATGCCGCGCCCTCGGGCGGGAAGAAGCGCATCGCGGCGGCGGCCCAGCCCAGGCCGATCAGGCCGAAGAAGGGCAGGGTCTTCAGCAGGATCTCAAGCACGCGACAGCCCCCTTTCGGGGGAATGTCAGCCCGATCCGATCAGCACCCCTACGGCCAGCACCAGACCACCGCCCACGACGACTTGCAAGGTGGCCCGCCAGAAGGGCGTCTGCATCCAGCGGTTCTGGATCCAGGCGATGGCCCACAGCTCGACGAAGACGACGATGATGGCGATGGTCGTGGCGGTCCAGAAATCCGCGATCAGATAGGGCAGCGCATGGCCAAGCCCCCCACCGTGGTCATCACCCCCGACGACAGGCCCCGCTTGATCGGCGATCCGCGCCCCGAGACGACGCCGTCATCCGACGCGGCCTCGGTGAAGCCCATGCTGATGCCCGCGCCGACGCTGGCGGCCAGCCCGACCTGGAAGGTCGTCCAGGGATCCTGCGTGGCAAAGGCCACCGCGAAGATCGGCGCCAGGGTCGAGACGCTGCCATCCATCAGCCCCGCCAGCCCGGGCTGCACCCAGGTAAGCACGAAGTCGCGATGGGCGACGGCGTCCTCCTCGGCGCGGCTGTCGGCATCGACCAGCTGCTCGGTCAGCTCGCGCGCGCGGTTCTCGTGGCCGCGCTCGGCGGCGGCCAGATCGCCCAGCAGCGTGCGGGTGGGGGCATGCAGGCTCTGCTGGGCGGCGCGGGCATAAAAATCGGCGGCGTCCCGTTCCATCCCCGCGGCCTCGGCGCGGATCGTGTCCAGCGACAGGTTCTCGATCATCCAGGCCGGGCGGCGGGTCACGTAGCCCGCCACATGCTCGCGCCGGATGACCGCGATCGCGTCGCCCCACCGGACCCTGTGGATCTCCAGCAGCATCCGGCGGTGGCCGTCCTCCTCGGCGCTCATGGCGTCGAAGACGGCGGCGGTCGCGGGATAGTCCTGGCGCAGATGCGCGGCCCAGTTGCGATAGATGCGGGCGTCGTCCTCCTCCGAGGCGATGGCCAGGGCCACGATCTCGCGCTCGGACAGTTCCGACAGCCGCTTGCGGGCAGAGAGGAAGGGCATGGTCATCTTCGGTCTCAAATATCCTCGGGGGTGAGGCCGCCTGCGGCCGAGGGGGCGGAAGGCCCCCGTGCGACCGTGAACTCATGCGCGCCGTCACCCAGATCGCGCAGGGCGACCATGGCATGCCCCGCCACCTCGCAGTAATGCGGCACATCGACCAAGGCCATGGAATCCGTGGCAATCAGGCGCAACATTCCGCCTTGGGGCAGCGCCATCAGCGCCTTGCGCAGGCGCAGGACGGGCAAGGGGCACAAAAGCCCGCGGGCATCCACCTCGGGGACGGGGGTCAAGACGGAACCGCGAATCGGTCCAGGCACCAGCCCCGCAGCGCCTGCGGGTCCAGCCTGACGGCCAGATCGCCCGCGAAGTCCAGGAAGGCCGCCTGCTGCTGGCGCGGCACGTACAGCAGCACCGGCTGGCCCTCGGCCGCGGCCCGACCGATCAGGTCGCGAAAGCCGCGGCCCATGGCCTCCTGGCGGCCGAACTTGGGGATGACCACCAGCCCGGCGCCGTCCAGATGCGGCGCGGTCCGCGCCACCGCCTCCTCCAGCGCGCCGGTGTCCAGCCGGCAGCCCTGCGCGCCCGGCCCCAGGGATTGCGAGATGCGCAGCGGCGCGCCCGGATCGCCCAGCACCACGATCTCCATGTCGCAGGCGCAGTCGGGGCCCAGGTCCAGGTTACGCTGCACCGCCCCCGCCACGGCCAGGCCGCGGGCGCGCAGATCCGTCGCCAGATCCTCGATCAGCCGGTCCGCCGCCCCGGGGGCGGCCCCCTCATCCGTGGAAAACCATGCCAGCATGCCGCCCCCTCACACGCCGCTGTCCAGCGCGAATTTCATCAAGCCGTTGATCCCGTCCACGCCCAGCTTCCGCTTGAGCGCCGACGAGGTGTTGGCGGCGGTCTTGTAGCTGACATTCAGCCGGTCGGCGATGGCCTGCAGCCCGTGGCCCTGCCCAATCAGCGTCAGCACCTGCCGTTCGCGGTCCGACAGCGCGCCAAGCGGATCGTCCGCGGCACCCGCGCGCAGCGTGGCCAGCGCCATGGCCTGCTTGGGCGCCAGATAGAACTCTCCGGCCTCGAGCTGGCGCACCGCATCGCGGAAATCCGAGGGCGGCGCGTTCTTGGACAGGAAGCCCTGCGCGCCGGCCTGCAGGGCGCGGGCCGCGAACCCGGTCTGATCGTTCATGGAAAAGACCAGGATCCGCCCCTGCGGCGCCAGCGCCCGCAGCGGGCCCACCAGATCGAGGCCCCCCGCGCCGGGCAGGCTGATGTCCAGCACGATCAGGTCGGGCGCGGGGCCGGTGGCCAACTGGTCCAGCGCCTCCTCGCCGGACATGGCCTGGCCCACCGGGTCATAGCCCAGGTCGCGCAGCAGGCGGCTGGCGCCCAGATGGGTGATCGGGTGGTCGTCGATGACCAAGGCGCGTTTCGTCACGTCGTCGTCCTGTTCCTGGTTGCGGGCGCGCGGGGCAGCCGGGCCTCCAGCACGGTGCCCGAGGCATCCGTCCGGATCTGCAGGTCGCCGCCCAGAAGCGTGATGCGTTCGCGCATGCCGGTCAGCCCCGCGCCTTCGCGCCGACCCTCGGCGATGCCCGTGCCGTCATCGGCCAGGATCATGCGCCAATGCGCCGGATCGGTCCAGAGCCGGATGTCGATCCGCCCGGCCTGGGCATGGCGCAGCGCGTTGGTCGTGCCCTCCTGCAGGATGCGGAACAGGGTCAGGGCGCTGGCCTCGTCGGGCTCGGGCAGGGCTGCGGCGACGTCGAGGCGGACGTCCATGTCGGGAAAGCGGCGCGTCAGGTCGTCGACGTAATCGCCCAGCACCACGGCCAGGGGCAGCTGGCCCACCGCCATCGGGCGCAGGTCGTTCAGCAGCGCCCGGTTCACACGCGAGATCTGTTCGGCGATCGCGGCGATCTGCTCGGCGGACTGGGCGGTGGCGTCGTCGGGGGCGGCCGCGCGCAGGGCGTCGGCCTCGACCCGAAGACCGAAGAGGCAGGGGCCCATCTCGTCATGCAGGTCGCGGGCGATGGCCTTGCGCTCGGCATCGCCCCGCGCGACGATCTGGTGCTGCAGGCGGATGCGGTCGGTCCGGGCCCGTTCCAGCGCCTGCGCCAGCGCATCGGCATGACGCGCCAGCGGCGCCAGGTCGGGCTGGGGCAGGGGGCCGATGCGGGCCTCCAGCTCTCCGCGGGTCAGGTCCGACAGGCGGGCGGCGATGGTGGCCACGGGGCGCAGGCCCTGGCCCACCGCCCATGCGATCAGCCCGGCCTGCAGCGCCGCCGTGCCAAGCGCCAGCGCCATCAGGTCGCGCATGTCGCGCCAGGCGCGGGCGATCTCCTCGGCCGGGTCGCCGGTGATCAGCACATAGCCGCGCGGGCGCCCCTCGATCACCACGGGCAGGCGGGTTTCCTGCGGGTCGGGGGCGACCAGCGCCGCGAACCAGCCGGGGCTGCGGTCGGCGGGATCGGCCGGGCCCGGGGGCTGGCGCAGGGTGCCGTCCAGCGCGTCGACGACCCCAATGCGGGCATGGCGCGGCTCGGCCAGGCGTTCGGGCAGGCGGGCCATGATCCGGTCGGCGGGCACCGCGCCCTGCATCGTGCCGATCGTGGCCAGCACCAGGTTGCGCGCGGTCTGGGCGCCCATGCGCGTCTCGGTCGCGATGTCGCGGCGCAGCCGGTCTAGGCTGCCCAAGGCCAGCACCCCGACCAGCAGCAGCTGCATCGCGACGATGACGAGAAGGATCCGGGCGCGCAGCGTCATGGGCGGCAGAGTGGCGGCAAGCCGGGCGCAAGGCAATGGGGGGCGCCGGGGGCGGTGGGGGTGCCCGTGGCGGGGGTGGCAGGGGGGCGCTGCCCCCCGTCCTGCGGACTCCCCCCGGGATATTTTCGCCAAGGCGAAAGGGCGGGCTTTCCTGTCCCGCGATGGCTGCGTAGGAAGGAGGGATGAGCGAATATGACACCCTTGCGGCCCGCATCCGGGCCCTCTGTGCGGGCGAGACCGACGAGGTCGCGCTGATGGCCACCGTGGCCTGCGAATTGCATCATTCCGACGAGCGGTTCGACTGGACCGGCTTCTACCGGGTCGTGGCGCCCGAGCTGTTGAAGATCGGGCCCTATCAGGGCGGGCATGGCTGCCTGGTGATCCCCTTCGCGCGCGGCGTCTGCGGGGCGGCGGCGCGGACGCGCGCGGTGCAGATCGTGGCCGATGTCGAGGCGTTTCCCGGCCATATCGCCTGTTCCAGCAGCACCCGGTCCGAGATCGTGCTGCCCGTCATCGGCGCGGGGGATCGGCTGATCGGGGTGCTGGACATCGACAGCGACAGGCCCGATGCCTTCGATCAGGCGGATGCGCAGGCCCTGGCGGCCATTCTGGAGGAGGTGTTCCATGGGATCTGACCTGACGGGATCCGACCTGAAGGGCCGCTGCCTGTGCGGCGCGGTCACCTTTCGCGGGCAGCGGGGCGGCGATGCCCTGCGCGCCTGCCATTGCGGCCAGTGCCGCCGCTGGTCGGGCCATGTCTGGGCCGCCATCGGGCTGACCGACCTGCGGATCGCGGGGCCGGTGCGCTGGCACGCCTCGTCCGACCGCGCCGAGCGGGGGTTCTGCAGCCAGTGCGGCAGCGCGCTGTTCTGGAAGGCCCGGGGCGGGACCGAGACCGACGTGGCGGCGGGCGCCCTGGACGCGCCCACCGGGCTGGAACTGGCGGGGCATATCTTCGCCGCCGACAAGGGCGATTACTACCGGATCGCGGACGATCTGCCGACCTGGCCGCAGGAGGCGCCGGAATGATCTGGGACACTCTGGCCAACGTGCCCGCCGGGCAGATGACGGCCTTCATCGCGGGCGGGCTGGTGCTGAACTTCGCGCCGGGGCAGGACGTGTTCTTCGCCAGCGCCTGCGGCATCCAGGGCGGGCCGCGCGCCGGGGCCTGGGCGGGTCTGGGCGTGGGCCTGGGCGTGCTGATGCACGTGACGCTGGCCACGGTGGGTCTGGGCGCGCTGGTCGCCGCCCATCCCGAGGCGCTGCGGGCGATCAAGTATGCGGGCGCGGCCTATCTGCTGTGGCTGGCATGGAAAAGCTGGCGGGCGGGGGATGTGGATCCGGCGGCCCGGGGCAGCGTGCGCGTCTGGAACATCATCCGGCGCGGGTTCCTGTCCAATGCGCTGAACCCCAAGCCGGTGCTGTTCATGCTGGCCTTCCTGCCGCAGTTCACCAACCCGGCCTGGGGGCCGATCTGGCAGCAGATTCTGGGGCTGGGGCTGATCTTCGCCTTCACCGGCACGCTGGTGACGATCGGCTACGGGGTCGTGGGCGGCGTCGCGGGTCAGGTGATCGGCAAGCGTCTGGGGCTGGTCAACAAGATCGCCGCCGTGATGTTCGCGGGGCTGGCGCTGCGCCTCGTCTGGAGATGACGGGCTTCGTCTACGCGCCGCCCGCCGATGCGCCGGTGGTGATCCATGCCGACGATCAGGTGCTGATCGTCGACAAGCAGGCGGGGCTGTTGTCCGTGCCGGGACGGGGCGAGGACCGGGCCGACTGCCTGATCGCGCGGCTGCGCGTCGGATTTCCGACCGTGCTGCTGGTGCATCGGCTGGATCTGGACACCTCGGGCGTGATGGTCTTCGCGCTGACCCCCCATGCGCAGCGGCATCTGTCCAAGCAGTTCGAGGAGCGGCGCACCAGGAAGGTCTATGTCGCGCGGCTGGCGGGGCGGCTGCAGCCCGACACGGGGCGGGTCGATCTGCCGCTGATCGTCGACTGGCCCAACCGCCCGCGCCAAAAGGTCGACCATGTCGAGGGCCGGGCGGCGCAGACGGACTGGCGGGTGGTTCGCGCCTCGGAGGACGAGACGCGGGTGCGGCTGATGCCGGTCACCGGGCGCAGCCATCAGCTGCGGGTCCACATGGCCGAGACGGGCCATCCGATCCTGGGCGATCCGCTTTATGCGACGGGGGCGGCGGCGGATCATCCGCGCCTGATGCTGCATGCCGAGAGCCTGCGGTTCCGGCATCCCGACAGCGAGGTGCAGATCGGGTTCTCGGCGCCGGTGCCGTTCTAGGACAGCAACTTAGGCGGTCGGCTCGGCCGGCCTGCGGCGCAGGCGGCGCGACAGCCAGCGGGCGATCCAGGGAAACAGCGTCAGCGCCACGATCACCGCGATGATGCGCGGCCCCACGATGTCCGAGACCTGATCCAGCTCGGCCAGCTGGGTGCCCGCGGCGCTGAGGATCGCCTTGTTGGGCAGGACGCCCGCCGCCGTGACCGGAATGAAGACCCGGGCGGCCAGCGCGCTGACCCCGGCCGCCAGGTTCAGCACGAAGAAGGGGATCGCGGGCGTCAGCCGCAGGCTGAGCAGCGCCAGCGCGCCATCCGCCTCGACCCGGCGGTCCAGCTGGTCCAGGCGCGCGCCCAGCAGGCGGCGCACCTGACCGGTCAGCAGGTGCCGCGCCGCGAGGAAGGTCAGCATCGCCGCCATCATCGTGCCCAGCATCGACAGGACCAGCCCCAGCCAGAAGCCGAAGAAGGCACCGCCCGCCAGGGTCATCAGCACCACGACCGGGAAGGGCAGCGCCCCCAGCACGGCAAAGCCGCCCAGATAGGCCAGCACCGCCAGCTCGTGATTGCGGTCGCGCCAGCCCTGACCGTGTTCCAGCATCCGGTGCAGCCGTGTCAGGTCGGATTGCAGGGCGGGCAGAGATGGCCACAGCCACAGGGCGGCGGCCAAGGCCGCCACCCCTGCTGCGGCCCCCAGGGCGATCCGCAGCGGCGTCATGCCGGATCAGGCCGCGCCGTCGGGATACCAGTCGGCCACGACCACCTGCGCGCCCGATCCGCCCTCCTCCACCAGCCGGGCGAAGGCGGCCATGTCGCTGTCGCGGAAATGGTAGGGATAGACCACCTCGGGCGCGAAGGCGGTCACGGCCTCGGCCGCCTGCTCGACCGTCATCGTATAGGGCAGGTTCATGGGCAGGAAGGCCACATGGATGTCGGTCAGGGCGCGCAGTTCGGGCGTGTCCTCGGTATCGCCCGCGATCAGGACGCGCTGGCCGCCGATGGTCAGGACATAGCCGTTGTCGCGGCCCTGCGGGTGGTACTGCGCCCGTTCGGGGGTGATGTTGTAGGCGGGGATCGCCTCGATGGTCAGGCCGAGCGCCTCGCCGGTGTCGCCATTGGCCATGGCGGTGACGCGGGCGGCCATCGCCTCGGGCAGCATGTCGGCGACGGCACCGTTGGCGATGATCGGCACCTCGGGCAGGGCGTCCAGCGTGGGCTGGTCGTAATGGTCGCCATGCTCGTGGGTGATCAGGATCAGGTCGGGCGCGGGCAGGTCGGCATAGGCCTCGGCCCCGCCGACCGGATCGACATAGACGACCCCGGCGGGCGTCTCCAGGACCATCGAGGCGTGGTCGACCGGATGGATCACGATCTCGCCGCCGTCCACGGGATGGCGGAAGGGCCCGGGCTGCGGGCTGGCGTCCTGCGCGCGGGCGGGGCCTGCGGCGATCATCGGGATGACGGCACTGCCCATCAGGGCGGCGGCCAGTTGCAGTCCGGAACGGCGGGTCAGGCGCATGATGTCTCATCCTGTGGCAGGGCTGGGGTCAGGGGCCGAACACCGGCTGCCGCCCCCGGGTTCCCGGCTTGCGAGGCGCTGTCGCCTGACCTACACATTCCGGCGAGACAGGGCAGGCGGGACCGGGCGGCAGGGTCCGGCAGCAGACAAAGGGGCGCGAGATGACGCATCTGTGGGTCAGGGCGGAAAGCCGCCCGAACGAGGATCGTACCGGCATCACCCCGGACGGCGTGGCGCGGCTGATCGCGGACGGCATGACGGTCACGGTCGAGGACAGCCCCCACCGCATCATCCCGACCGACGCCTATGCCCGGGCAGGCGCCGCAATCGCGCCCGAGGGCAGCTGGCCCGAAGCGCCCGCCGGTGCCATCGTCTTCGGCCTGAAGGAACTGCCCGAGGACGGCACGCCGCTGCGCCACCGCCACATCATGTTCGGCCATTCCTACAAGGACCAGCCGGCGGGCCGTGTCCTGCTGGACCGGTTCCGGGCTGGGGGCGGGATGCTGTGGGATCTGGAATACCTGACCGACGAGGACGGGCGGCGGCTGGCGGCCTTCGGCTATTGGGCGGGCTATGCGGGGGCGGCGGTCTCGCTGCTGGCTTGGACCGCGCAGCAGGGCTGTGGCATCTGCGGGCCGGTCGCGGCCTGGCCCGACCAGGACGCCCTGCTGGCCGACCTGCGCGCGCGCATGGACGCCACCGGCCGCCCGCGCCCGCGGGCCATCGTGATCGGCGCCAAGGGCCGCGTGGGCCGGGGGGCCGCCGACCTGATGGCCGCGACCGGCGTGCCGGTGACGGCCTGGGACATGGCCGAGACGGCGCATGGCGGCCCCTTCCCCGAGGTGCTGATGCACGAGATCTTCGTCAACGCAATCCTGGCCCGGCCCGGCGCGCCGGTCTTCGTCCCCGCCAGCGCGGTGGCGCCGGGCCGCGCGTTGACGGTGATCGGCGACGTGGCCTGCGATCCGGACAGCGATTTCTCTCCCATCAAGGTCTATGACCGTGCGACCAGTTGGCACGCCCCGGTGCTGCGCGTGGCCGAGGCGCCGCCGCTGGACGTGATGGCGATCGACAACCTGCCCTCGCTGCTGCCGCGCGAAAGCTCGGTGGATTATGCCGGGCAATTGCTGCCTGTGCTGCGTGCGCTGGCCGATCCGCAGGCCGGGCCCTGGGGTCGCGCGGCGGCGCTTTATCGCGATCATGCCGGGCGCGCGGCGGTCTGAACCCTGACAGGATCGTGACCCCCCGGCCCGGAACATGCCGAAAGGCGGGGCATTTGGTCGGTTCAAACGATCTTTCGGAGGATACCACATGATGCGCCGCACCCGCCGCACGACGACAAGCCTGACTGCCCTTGCCGCCACCGGATTTCTGGCCGGCGCCGCCTGTGCTCAGGACATCAACACCACCGAACCGAACGGGGCCGCCTATGACCAGACCCCGGCCTTCGAGGGCCAGACCCGCGCCCCGGCGCTGGAGGGCGACGTGGCCCTGCAGCAGACCGTGCTGGCCGAGGGGCTGGAGCATCCTTGGGGTCTGACCGAACTGCCCGACGGCAACTGGCTGGTGACCGAGCGTCCGGGCCGCATGCGCATGGTCGCGCCCGACGGCACCCTGTCCGAGCCGATCTCGGGCCTGCCCGAGGTCGACGCCCGTGACCAGGGCGGTCTGCATGACGTGTCCGTCGCCGAGGACTTCGCCGACACCCGCCGCGTCTGGTGGACCTATGCCGAGCCGCGCGGCGATGGCGAGAACGCGACCGCCGTCGCGACCGGCATCCTGTCCGAGGACGGCAGCGCGCTGGAGGATGTGCGGCGCATCTGGCAGCAGCAGCCGGCATGGGCCTCGACCAAGCATTTCGGCGCCCGCATTGTGCATGACGGCGAGGGGAACATTTTCGTCGGCCTGGGCGAGCGGTCCGACCCCGAGCCGCGCGTCTATGCGCAGGATCCGCAATCGACCTTGGGCAAGATCGTCCGCATCGACGCCGAGGATGGCAGCCCCGCCGGCGCCGGCATCGAGGGCGCCCTGCCCGAGATCTGGTCGATGGGCCACCGCAACATCCAGGGCGCGGCCATGGGTCCCGACGGGCAGCTGTGGATGAACGAGCACGGTCCGCAGGGCGGTGACGAGCTGAACGCCATCGAGGCGGGCCTGAACTACGGCTGGCCCGAAGTGACCTATGGCGTCGACTACAGCGGCGCCGAGATGGGCGTGACCGAGATGGAGGGGACCGAGCAGCCGGTCTATTACTGGGATCCCTCGCCCGCGATCAGCGGCATGGCCTTCTACGAGGGCGACATGTTCGCCGACTGGCAGGGCGACGCCCTAATCGGCGGGCTGCGCTCGGGTGACATCATCCGCCTGAACATCGAGGATGGCATGGTCACCGGCGAGGCCCGCCACGCGACCGGCATCGGCCGCGTCCGCGAGGTCGAGGTGGCCAGCGACGGCGCGCTGATGGTCATCACCGACGAGGAGAGCGGCCAGTTGATCCGCATCACCCCCGAGGGCTGATCGCATCATCACCGGCACGGACGAGGGCGGCCCGCTTGGGTCGCCCTTTTCCGTTGCCGAGACCTCAACGCCCGAACAGCCGCTCGATGTCCGAGAGGGGCAGCTTGACCCAGGTCGGGCGGCCATGGTTGCACTGGCCCGAGCGCGGGGTGCGTTCCATCTCGCGCAGCAGGGCATTCATTTCATCCGCGGTCATCCGGCGGCCCGAGCGGACCGAACCGTGGCAGGCCATCGACGACAGCACCGCATCGATGCGCGCCTGCAGCCGGTCGGAGGTGCCCTGATCGGCCAGATCGTCCAGGATGTCGCGGATCAGCGCCCGGCCGTCCAGCCGCGCCAGCATCGCGGGCACCTCGCGCAGCGCGACGGCGCCGGGGCCGAAGGGCTCGATCACCAGCCCTAGGGCAGCCAGATCGGCGGCGATGGCCAGCAGCCGGTCGGCCTCGGTCGGGGACAGCTCCACGATCTCGGGGATCAGCAGGGCTTGGGCGGGAATGCCGCTGTCCTGGGCCTGTGCCTTCAGGCGTTCATAGACCAGACGCTCATGCGCGGCATGCTGGTCCACGATCACCATGCCGTCGGCGGTCTGGGCGATGATGTAGTTCTCGTGGATCTGCGCGCGGGCGGCGCCCAGGGGCACGTCCGGGCTGGGGGGCGTGTCGTCGAGGACCGGCTCGAACCGGGCCGAGGGTGTCTCGGCAAAGCCCGGCGCGGGCATCTGCAGGTCCAGCGCGGCCCGGATCGCCGCCCCCGAGGGGCGTTCGCTGTGCCAGGCGGGGACCGGCCTGTGCGTTTGGGGTGCCCCCGTTCGAGCGCCGAGAGGCTCGGGCTGCAGCGCAGCCAGCGTCGCGGTGCCGCCGGTGGACGCGGCGCGGTGCCCCGCCCCGGCCATCGCATGGCGCAGCGCGCCGACCAGCAGCCCGCGCGCCACCTGCGGGTCGCGGAACCGCACCTCGGCCTTGGCGGGGTGGACGTTGACGTCGACCAGCTGCGGGTCGCAATCCAGATAGAGGACCGCCGCCGGATGCCGTCCCGGCGCCAGCACGTCCATGTAGCCCGCCCGCAGCGCCCCGGTCAGCATCTTGTCGCGGACCGGGCGGCCGTTGACATAGAGGTGCTGCGCCACCGCCGCGCCGCGCGAATATGTGGGCAGCGCTGCAAAGCCGGTCAGCGCGATCCCGTCGCGTTCGGCATCCATCGGCAGGGCGTTGTCGATGAAGTCCACGCCCATCAGCCGGGTCACGCGGGTGGTCAGGGCGCCGAACAGCTCTCCCTGCTCGGCATCGGCGCGGAAGATCTCGCGCCCGTCGGCACTCAGCGAGAAGCCGACATAGGGCTCGACCATCGCCAGGCGGCGGACGACCTCGGCCACGGCCTGCGTCTCGGCCCGTTCGGTGCGCAGGAACTTGAGCCGGGCGGGGGTGGCGAAGAACAGGTCGCGCAGCTCGACCACGGTGCCGGGATTGGCCGCCGCCGGGCGGGGCGGCGTCAGGCGGCCCCCCGTGACGGCGATGACCGCGCCCTCCGCCCCGGCCGCGCGCGAGGTGATGGTCAGCCGCCCCACCGCGCCGAGCGAGGGCAGCGCCTCGCCCCTAAACCCGAAGCTGGTAATGGCCAGAAGGTCCGAGCCGTCGATCTTGCTGGTCGCATGGCGCGACAGGGCGAGGGGCAGATCCTCGGGCACCATGCCGCAGCCGTCGTCAGTGACCCGGATCAGCCGCTTGCCGCCCTCTTCGATGGCGATCTGGATGCGGGTGGCGCCGGCATCGAGCGCGTTTTCCACCAGCTCCTTGACTGCCGAGGCCGGACGTTCGACCACCTCGCCCGCCGCGATGCGGTTGGCGGTGGTCTGATCCAGCTGGCGGATCACGGGACGGCCTGCGCGCATCTGGGGGAGGGGGTGGGTCATGCCCCCAGATCTAGCAGCAGATCCCGCCGGCGACCAGAGATTCGGGGCGGGATGCCGTCCGGTCGCGGGGTCCGGCGGAGGGGTGGTCGGGGGGCGCTGCCCCCCGTCCTGCGGACTCCCCCCGGGATATTTGCGGCCAAGATGAAGGGGCGCGGGGCCGTGGCTCAGTTCGTGGCGGCGTCGTCCGCGATCCCCTCGGGGCGGCCCACCAGCACGAAGCGCAGGGCCTCGGGGTCCAGGAGGCGCCCGGCGACGCGGGCCACGTCCTCGGCCGTCACCGCCTCGACCCTGTCGTTGCGGGTGTCGATGTAGTCGATCGGAAAGCCGATCAGCTGCATCCCCGCCAGGATGGAGGCGATGCGCCCGTTGCCGTCGAAGCGCAGCGGGTATTCGCCGGTCAGGTAGGTCTTGGCGTCGGTCAGCTCGCGCTCGGTCACGCCCTCGGACATGCGGGCCCATTCGGCACGGATCAGGTCGACGGCCTCGGCGGTGGTGGCGTTCGAGCCCGACATGCCGCCCTGCCAGGTCTGGCCGTAGAGCCCGGTGGCCAGGGCGGTGCCCACCCCATAGGTCAGGCCGCGCTTTTCGCGGATCTCGGCCATCAGGCGCGAGCTGAAGCCGCCGCCGCCCAGGATGTGGTCGGCGACATAGGCCGCGAAGTAATCGGGATCGTCGATGGCGATGCCCGGCCCGGCGAAGGACACCACGGTCTGCGGGCTGTCCCAATCGATGACGGTCGTCCCGCCGGTCAGCTGCAGCTCGGCCTGGTCGGGCAGGGGCGCGGTGGCGTCCTGGGGCAGACCGCCCAGGATGCGGTCCAGAAGCAGGCCCAGATCCTCGGCCGAGATGTCGCCCGCCGCCCCCACGACCACCCGGTCGCGGGCCAGCACGCGGTTCTTGGCCGCGACCAGATCCTGGCGGTTCAGCCCGGCCACGCTGTCGGCGGTGCCGTTGATCGAGGTGGCATAGGGGTGGTCGCTCCAGGCCTGGCGGGCCATCTCCTTGGCGGCGATGCTGCCGGGGTCGGTGGCCTCGGACCGGATCACCGCCTGGACCTGGGCGCGGACGCGGTTCAGCGCATCCTCGTCGAAGCGGGGCTGCGCCAAGGCCTGCGCCAGAAGGTCGCCGGCCTCGTCGCGGGTCTCGGTCAGCGCGCGGAAGCCCACCGAGACGGTGTCGTCGCCGGCACGGAAGGACAGCTGCGCGCCCAGATCCTCGACGGCCTGGGCGAATTGCGTGGTGTCGCGGCGGCCCGCCCCCTCTTCCAGCAGCGAGGTCATCAGGTTGACCGCGCCGCGCTTGTCGGGGGCGTCCATGCTGGCGCCGCCGCGGAACTGGATGTCCAGCGCGACGAAGGGGATGCTGTCGTCCTCGACCAGCCAGGCGCGGATGCCGCCCGGAGAGGTGACGTCCTGGATCTCGATCGCCTGCGCCGGAAGGGCCAGCAGGGCAAGGACGGTGGCGATGGCGGCACGGATCATCCTTGCACCTCGGGGCTGGTCTGGGTTTCGGGCAGGGGTGCGTCGCCGGGCATCGGCGCAGGCGCGTCGGCCGGCATCTCGGCGGGCATCGGGGTGGCGGGCGCCTCGGGGCCCGGGTCGGCGGCGGCAACGGCCTCGGCGGGCAACAGCCAGCCGGTGACGGTGCCGCGATCCGACAGGACCTCGCGCGCGGCGGCCATGACCTCATCGGCGGTGACGGCGCCCAGGATGTCGGGCCAGTCGGTCACGTCCTCGACGGTCAGGCTGGTCGACAGGCCCTGGCCATAGTCATAGGCCCGGCCATGCGCCGAATCGCGGGCATAGATCTGGGCGGCGCGCAGGCGCGTGCGCACCCGGTCCAGATCCGCCTCGTCGACCCCGTCCGTCAGAAACTGCGCCAAGGCGTCGTCCAGCGCGGCCTCGGCCTCGGCGGGGTCCATGTCCTGCGCGGGGATCAGCGACAGGCGGAACTCGGTCGGGTCCAGCGACAGGCCGTCATAGCTGGCCCCCACCCACAGCGCCTTGCCCGGCAGCATCAGCCGCTGCGCCAGAACCGAGGTCTGCGCCGAGCCGCCCAGAAGATCGGCCAGCACGGTCAGCGCCGCCGCCTCGTCCTGATCGCCCGCGTTGCGCTCGGGCGCCAGCACGGCGCGGATCATCGTGGGCTGGGCCACGCGGGGGTCCGACATCTCGATCCGCCGCTCGGTCCGCTTGGGGGGTTCCTGCGGGCGCAGGCGGGGCTCGGCCTCGCCCTTGGCGGGGATGGGACCGTAATGCTCCTCGGCCAAGGCGCGGGCCTCATCGGGGGTCACGTCGCCCGCGATGACCAAGATCGCCTCGTGCGGGGAGTAATGCGTGTCGTACCAGTCGATCGCATCGGCGCGGGTCAGCGCCGCGATCTCGTCGCGCCAGCCGATGATCGGGCGGCCGTAAGGGTGGTTGTCATAGAGGATCGCGTTCATTTCCTCGGCGAACAGGGCCTGGGGGCTGCTGTCCACCCGCTGCGCGCGCTCCTCCAGCACGACCTGCCGTTCGGCCTGCCAGTCGTCGTCCGAGATCTGCAGGTTGGCCATCCGGTCGGCTTCCATCTCCATGATAAGGGGCAGGCGGTCGCTGGCGATGCGCTGGAAATAGGCGGTGAAATCCCACGAGGTGAAGGCGTTGTCGCTGCCGCCATTGGCGGTGACGGTCTGCGAGAACTCTCCGGGTTCCAGCGTGTCGGTGCCCTTGAACATCAGGTGTTCCAGATAGTGGGCGATGCCGGACTTGCCCGGCACCTCGTCGGCGGCGCCGATGCGGTACCAGACCATCTGCACCACGACCGGGGCGCGGTCATCCTGGATGACCACGGCCTCCAGCCCGTTGGGCAGGGTGAAATGGGTGATGTCCCCGGGCATCGCGTCGGAGGCGGGGGCAGCCTCGGCGGCCCCGGTGGGTTGGGCCGCCGCGGGCTGGACCTCGGGGGACGGGGTGTCGGGAGCCTCGGCGGGCTGGGCCAGCGCGGGCAGGGACGTGCTCAGGGCTAGGGCCGTGATCAGGGCGGAACGGAATGCGGGGCGACGCATGGGTGGGGCAACCTCCTCTTGCTGCGCCGAAACTTGGACCCCGGGCCGGGGCGGCGCAAGCGCCCTCGCGGGATTGTGCGGCGCCCGGAGCCATCCGTCGCGGCTGCCGGTGGGGCCATCGCCGCGCCCGGTCAGGCCGCCAGCCGCAGCGGCAGGCGACGCGGGCCGTGGGCCTGCAGCCCCGCCTTCCAGTCCGGCGCGCCCGCCGGCGCCAGATCCGGGGCGCGGGCCAGCAGGGCGGTGAACAGCACCTCCATGTTCAGCCGCGCCAGGTTGTTGCCCAGGCAGACATGGGGGCCCGCGCCGAAGGCCAAGTGCAGGTTCGGATGGCGGGTGATGTCGAAGGCATCGGCGCGCGCGAAGGCGGCCGGATCGCGGTTGGCCCCGGCATAGAGCAGCCCGAATTTCGTCCCCCGCGCCCAGTCCTGCCCGCAGATCGCCAGGTCCTGCGCGGCATAGCGGTGAAAGAAGGGCAAGGGCGCGGCAAAGCGGAACATCTCCTGCACGGCGCGGGGCATCAGGCCGGGATCCGCGCGCAGCAGGGCCAGCTGGTCGGGATGGGTCAGCAGCGCATGCAGCCCCGACCCCATCACGTCGATGGTCGAGCCATGCCCGGCATGCAGGATCTGCATGATCGTGGCGATCAGCTCGTCATGGGTCAGAAGGCCCGCGCGTTCCGCCCCGATCATCGCCGACATCAGGTCGTCGCGGGGCCGGGCGGAGCGCTCGGCGTGCAGATCCTCCAGCAGGACGGCAAAGAGGCGCGTCGCCTCCTCGGCGCGGGCCTTCTTCGCGGCGGTGCGGTCGATGTCGAAATAGCTGACCACCTGGTCGGACCATTCGGTCATCCGCGGGGCCAGCGCCGGGTCGGTGCCGATCAGATGGCCGATCACCTGCCCCGGCAGCAGCGCCGCCAGATCGGCCACGAAGTCGATCCGCCCGCGCGGGATCAGCCGGTCCAGCGCGCCGCCCACCCACGCGGTGACGAAGCCGCGCAAGGCCTCCAGCCGGGTCTTGGTGAAGAACGGGAATACCGCGCGGCGCAGCCGGTCGTGATCGGGGCCGTCCGTGTCCAGCATCGAGGTCTGCACGAAGCGTTCGTGGAACGGCATGTCGTGGAAGTTGCCCGCGACCTTCAGGCGCCGCACCTCGGCGGGCGGGGCGAAGGCGGCAGGGTCGCGCACCATGCGGCGGTCCAGCGCGAGGGCGCGGACATCCGCCATCCGCACGGCCAGATGCCCGTCGAAGCCCGGCCAGAAGGGCAGGCCCGGCTGCGCCCGCAAGGCGTCATAGGCAGGCCAGGGATCGGCCCCGAAATCCGGGGCCAGAGGGTCGAATACGGCAACCGTCATCTGGCGCGCGTTACTCGGCGGCAGGCGCGGGCGCGGTCGAGGTGATGGCCCCGGCGCGCTGCCAGCGCAGCTGCTCGGTCGCGGCGTCCAGCGCCATCGGGGCATAGGCGCGCTGATAGACGGGGGTGCCGGCGATCCGCTCCAGCGGGCGGCGGCCGTTGCGGGCGCGCCAGTCGGCATCGGCCTCGGCCAGTCGCGCGCGGATCTGCGGATCGCTGCCGCCGCGCCCGGCATGGGCCACCAGCGCCTGGTCCGGGGCGCCGACGCCACGGTTGGCCAGCCGCTCGGGGCTGCCGCCCAGGGCGGCGACCGCATCCCCCAGGGGGTTGGGGTCGGTGATGTTGGCGCCGCCCGGCGTGGGCGCGGGCAGCACGGCCAGATCGGGCGGCATCGCCAGGGACCGGGTCGGCAGGATGGCGAATTCGTCCGGACTGCTCTGGCCGGACTTGAAGTTGTTCAGGGTCGCGCCGCCCGAACAGCCTGCAAGGCCCAGTGCTGCCGCAAATCCGATCACCAGCGCGCTCGTCCGCATGTCTTGGTCCCCTTGTGCTCTGGCCCCGGTCTAGCCGGATTTTCCGTCGCCGTCACGACCCTCTCGGTCGGTCGGCGCAAAGAGGTCGGGCTGATGCGGCGCCGGGCGCGGGGCCTTCGGCGGCTCGGGGGCGGTGACAGGCGGGCGCTTGGGCTTGGGGGGCGTGCGCGCAAGGGCGGCGGGGGCCTCGGCCTTGGCCTGCGGCATCAGCACCAGTCCGATCGCGCCCGCGAAGATCGAGATGTCGGCCACGTTGAAGCTGTAGGGGTTCTGCCAGTTCGGCAGCGACATGTTCAGGAAATCGGCCACCGCGCCATAGAGGAACCGGTCCACCACATTGCCGAGCGCGCCGCCGATCAGCAGCCCCGCCGAGACGCGGGCAAAGCGCCCCAGGGCGGCACGCCAGATCCAGATCCAGACCCACGCACAGATCGCCAGCGCGATGGCGATCAGCACCCACCGCATGAAGTCCTGCCCCGAGGACATCAGCCCGAAGTTCACCCCCTGGTTCCACGCCATCCGCAGGTTCAGCCAGGGCGGCAGCACGTCGATGTTGCGCACGACGTCCAGGTTCAGGACATGCACGACCAGGTATTTCAGCGCCTGATCCACCACGAAGATCGCCGCCGCGACCCACGCGACCAGCCGCATGTCGCTGCGCGGCGGCCCTGCGGGGGTCTGGGGGGCCGCCGGGCGCGGCTTGCGCGGGCGGGGGGGCTTTGCCGCCCCCGGGGTGACCGGCGCGGCCATCAGTGGCGGAAATGGCGCTGGCCCGTCAGGACCATCGCCAGCCCAAGCCGGTTCGCCGCCGCGATCACCTCGTCGTCGCGCATCGATCCGCCGGGCTGGATCACCGCGCGGGCGCCCGCCTCGGCCAAGGCCTCGATGCCGTCGGCGAAGGGGAAGAACGCATCCGAGGCCACAGCGGACCCCACCGTCAGCGGCTGGTCCAGACCCATGGCCTGGGCCATGTCCTCGGACTTGCGGCGGCCGATGCGGGTGCTGTCCACGCGGCTCATCTGGCCCGCGCCGATGCCGACGGTCGCCAGGTCCTTGGCATAGACGATGGCGTTCGATTTCACGTGCTTGGCGACGGTCCAGGCGAACATCAGATCGGCCAGCTCGTCCTCGGACGGCTGCCGCTCGGTCACGATGCGCAGGTCGGCGCGCGCGACATGGCCGTTGTCGCGGCCCTGCGCCAGAAAGCCGCCCGCAACCTGGCGGAAGGTCAGGCCCTCCGCGCGGGGATCGGGCAGGCCGCCCGTGGTCAGCAGGCGCAGGTTCTTCTTGGCGGCGAAGATGCGCTTGGCATCCTCGTCGGCATCGGGCGCGATCACGACCTCGGTGAAGATCTTCACGATCTCCTCCGCCGTGGCACCGTCTAGCGGCCGGTTCAACGCGATGATCCCGCCGAACGCCGAGGTGCGGTCGCAGTCGAAGGCCCGCTTGTAGGCCTCCAGTGCGGACGCGCCCTGCGCCACGCCGCAGGGGTTGGCGTGCTTGATGATCGCGCAGGCTGGGCCGTGGGCCGCGTCGAACTCGGCGACCAGTTCGAAGGCGGCGTCGGTGTCGTTGATGTTGTTGTAGGACAGCTCCTTCCCTTGCCACTGGCGGGCCGAGGCCACGCCGGGCCGGGTCTCGCCGGCGACATAGAAGGCCGCCTGCTGGTGCGGGTTCTCGCCATAGCGCAGCCCCTGCGCCAGCGTTCCGGCGAAGGCCCGGCGCCGGGGCGTCGCCTCGCCGATCGCCCCGGCCATCCAGGTGCTGACGGCGGCGTCATAGGCGGCGGTGCGGGCATAGGCGATCTGCGCCTGACGCTGGCGGAAGGGCAGGGTGGTGGCGCCGTCATGCGCGTCCAGTTCG
The DNA here is from genome assembly GCF_004683865.2 of Paracoccus liaowanqingii. Classification (NCBI taxonomy): domain Bacteria; kingdom Pseudomonadati; phylum Pseudomonadota; class Alphaproteobacteria; order Rhodobacterales; family Paracoccaceae; genus Paracoccus; species Paracoccus liaowanqingii. The sequence continues at coordinate 62,468 of NZ_CP038439.1, forward strand.
GCCAGCACGGCGTCGTAATCCTGGACGTCCACCACCACGGTGACGAAGCCGTGGTTCTTGGCCGCCGCCCGGATCATCGCCGGGCCGCCGATATCGATGTTCTCGATGCAGGTGTCGTAATCGGCGCCCTTGGCGACGGTCTCTTCGAATGGATAGAGGTTCACCACCAGCAGGTCGATGCCGCCGATGCCGTGCTGCTCCATCGCCGCGACGTGGTCGGGGTTGTCGCGCAGGGCCAGCAGCCCGCCGTGCACCGCCGGGTGCAGGGTCTTGACGCGGCCGTCCATCATCTCGGGGAAGCCGGTGATCTCGGCCACGTCGGTGACCTGCAGCCCCGCTTCGCGCAGCGCCTTGGCGCTGCCGCCGGTCGACAGGATCTGCACCCCGCGCGCCGCCAGGGCGGTCGCGAATTCGGTCAGGCCGGTCTTGTCGGAAACGGAGATCAGCGCACGCCGGAGGGCAACGGAAGCGGTCATGGGGGCCTCGTGTCTGGTTTGCCCCCGGTTACCGAAGCCCGGGCCGAAGGTCCAGCACGGATGCCCCCGAAGGGCCTCAGCGGCCGCCGAACAGCTTGCGGGCCAGACCGGCTGCGGCGACGATCATCACCGCCGTCCCGATCCCCGAGGCCAGCCCGCCGGCCCCGCGCGACACGGTGGTGGCGCTGCGGGTCCGCATGACGGCCTGCGCGATCTTCAGTCCCAAGGCGATATAGCTCAGTTTCATGCTGTCATCCTTTCGTGTCACGGCTGCTGGCGAAAGCCGCGACGGGCGGGGCGGGTTCCCTCACGAAGGCGTTCGCAGCCGGGCCATGTAGAACCCGTCCATGCCGCCCCGATCGGACCAGTAATCCGGGCGCAGGCGCAGCCCGCCCTCTTCGGTGATCCAGGCCGGGTCGATGCCGGGCAGGTCGGGGCTGTCCACGGTCACGCCGGGATGACGCTCCAGCGCCTCGGCCACCTGCACCTCGCCCTCGTCGGGGATCAGCGAGCAGGTGGCGAAGACCAGCCGCCCGCCGGGGCGCAGCAGGGTCAGGGCATGGTCCAGAAGCGCCGCCTGCAGCTCGATCAGCTCCGCGATGCCGTGGCCGTCGCGGATGAAGGGTAGGTCGGGGTGGCGGCGGATGGTGCCGGTGGCCGAGCAGGGCGCATCCAGCAGGATCGCGTCGAAGGGCGCCTCGGGGCGCCAGTCCAGCACATCGGCGGCGACCAGGTCGGCGGTCAGGCCGCAGCGGGTCAGGTTCTCGGTCACCCGGCGCAGGCGCCCCTCGCTGATGTCGACGGCGGTGACCCGGGCCCCGGCGGCTGCCAGCTGCAGCGTCTTGCCGCCCGGCGCGGCACAGAGATCCGCGATCCGCTCGGTCGGCTGCGGGTCCAGCAGGCGCACGGGCAGGGCGGCGGCGGCATCCTGCACCCACCAGTCGCCCGCCTCGAAGCCCGGCAGGGTCGAGACCTGCGCCGGTCCGGTCATCCGCCAGGATCCGGTCGGCAGCGCCTCGGCCCCCGGCACCGGCGTGGCGCCGGGCTTCAAGGTCAGGTCCAGGGGCGCGCCCTGCTGATGGGCGGCCTCGATCGCCTGCATCACCGCATCGCCATAGGCATCGACCAGCGGGCCGCGCAGCCAGTCGGGCAGGGGTTGCGGCGGCAGGTCGGCCCAGCCCTCAAACGCAGCGGCCTTGCGCAGCACGGCATTCACCATGCCCGCCGCCGCCTGACCCCGCGCGCCGAGCGTGCGGGTCAGGTCGACGGCGGCGCCGACGACGCCATGGCCGGGGGCGCCCAGCTCCAGCATCTCGACCACGGCCAGGCGCAGCACGTCGGCGATCTGGGGGGCGGGCTTGCGGTTGACCAGCCCCTCGATCACCCGGTCGGCGCGCCCCTGATGGCGCAGCGTCTCGGCCGCCAGCCGGGCCGCGCGGGCCTGATCGGCCACGGGCAGGCTGCGCAGCGCTCCGGTCTGGTCGCCAAGCGACCGCCCCTCGCGCACGCCCTGGATCAATCGCAATGCGCCCTTTCGCGCCATATCGCCGCCCGGCTTTGCCAAAACGCTTTCCTTTGCCTACATGTTGTTCAAGACTGGCCGCGACCCATACCCCCATTCGGGAGATGTTTCCATGAGTGATGACACCACGCTTCCCCCCGCCGCGCAGCGCGCCCTGGCCGAGGCCGAGGAACGCCGCAAGACCCGTGCGGGGCAGATCCTGCCCGTCGAATACGGCGGGCGCGATGGCCCCGAGGCCGTGCGCTATGGCGATTGGGAAAAGAACGGCATCGCGGTGGATTTCTGAATGGCCATGGACTGGCTGAAGGCCTCGGCCACCCAGCAGGGCCGCGCGATCCTGGCGGGCGTGCTGGACCCGATCGACCAGACCGAGGCCTATCTGGCCGCCGCTAAGGCCCATCCCGACAGCGCCCGCATCTTCGCCCGCCTGACGCCCGAGCGCGCGCGGTCCGAGGCCGTCGCCGCCCATGACCGCGCCAAGCAGGAGCGCCGCCACAGCCTGCTGGACGGCGTCGCGATCAGCTGGAAGGACAATATCGACAGCGGCGGCACGGTGACCGAGGCGGGTTCCAAGCTGCTGGAGGGGCGGGTGCCCCGCAAGGACGCCAACATCCTGGCCCGCGCGGCCCGGCGCGGCATGGTCTGCCTGGGCAAGACGCATCTGACGGAACTGGCCTTTTCGGGGCTGGGGCTGAACCCGGTGACGGCCACGCCGCCGAATGCGCTGGACCCGGACCTGGCGCCGGGGGGCTCGTCCTCGGGGGCGGCGGTCTCGGTGGCCTTGGGGCTGGCGGCGGCGGCGATCGGGTCGGACACCGGCGGATCGGTACGGGTGCCGGCCGCTTGGAACGGGTTGGTGGGCTTCAAGCCCAGCCACGGCGCGCTGCCCGAAAAGGGCGTGGTGCCCTTGGCGCGCAAGTTCGACATCGCCGGCCCCCTGGCCCGCAGCGTCGAGGATTGCGCGCAGCTGTTCGCCATCATGGCCGACCAGCGCGCCCCGGACCTCGAGGGGGCCGAGATCTCGGGCAAGCGGCTGATGGTGCTGGACGGGCTGCCCTATGACGGCGCCGAGCCCGGTCCCGTCGCGGCCTTCCAGGATGCGGTGGACCGGCTGGCCAAGGCCGGCGCCACCATCACCCATGTCACGACCGACTGGCTGGACCGCGCCCTGGCCCTGTCGCCGCAGCTGTTCGCGCCCGAGGCCTATGGCATCTGGCGCGCGCAGATCGAGGATGCGCCCGAACTGATGTGGAAGCCGATCCTGGACCGGTTCCGGGGCGGGGCCGAGGTCAGCGGGCCGGATTACGTCGCCGCGTGGGAAAGCCTGATGCGGGTGCGCCGCAAGTGGATCAAGGAGGTCGTGGGCGGCTATGACGCCGTGCTGGTCCCCACCGTGCCGATCATGCCCCCCAACGCGCAGCGCCTGATGGAGGACGAGGCCGAATTCGTCCGCGCCAACCTGCTGACGCTCAGGAACACCCGCATCGCCAACCTGCTGGGCCTGCCCGCGGTCACGCTGCCGACCGGGCACCCGGCCTGCGGGATCTCGCTGATGGGCCATGCGGGCCAGGACCGCCATCTGCTGCGCGTGGCGGCAGGGGCCGAGGCCGCGTTGGATGTCGGGACGGCGTGACGGGGTCTTTGCTGGACGCAAGGTCGCGATCACGCTAAAGTTTCCGCCAAGGAACGGGGCGCAGACCCCGGAAAGCGAGGCAGAGATGGCATTCCCCGAGCGGTTCACGAACCTGCCGGACTACGCGTTCCCGCGCCTGCGGGCGCTGCTGGCGGAGATCACCCCCGGGCTGGCCCCCGGCGAGGCCCCGATGATTCTGACGATCGGAGAGCCGCGCCACCCGATGCCCGGCTTCGTGGCCGATGTCATGGCCGCCAGCATCGGCCAGCTGTCCAAGTATCCCCCGAACGAGGGCACCCCCGAGCTGCTGGCCGCGATCGGCGGCTGGCTGGACCGCCGCTATGGTCTGGACGTGGCGCCGGGGCGGCTGATGGTGCTGAACGGCACGCGCGAGGGGCTGTTCAACGCGGCACTTGCGCTGTGCCCCGAACGGAAGGACGGCCAGCGCCCCGCCATCCTGATCCCCAATCCCTTCTACCAGGTCTATGCGGTGGCCGCCGCCGCCGTGGGCGCCGACCCGGTCTTTGTCGCGGCCACGCCCGACACCGGCAACCTGCCCGATTACGGCGCGCTGGACCCGGCGCTGCTGGACCGGGTGGGGCTGGCCTATCTGTGCTCGCCCGCCAATCCGCAGGGCGCGGTGGCGGACGTGGCCTATCTGGAGGCGCTGGTCGCGCTGGCCGAGCGGCATGATTTCCTGATCCTGGCCGACGAATGCTATTCCGAGATCTGGCGCGACGCCCCGCCGCCCGGCGCCCTGCAGGTGGCGACCGCGATGGGCCTGCCCGACCGGGTGGTCATGTTCAACTCGCTGTCCAAGCGGTCGAACCTGCCCGGACTGCGGTCGGGCTTTGCGGCGGGCGGTGCGGCCCAGATCGCCCGGATGCGCCAGCTGCGCAACTATGCGGGCGCGCCCCTGCCGCTGCCCGTGCAGCGCGTCAGCGAGGCGGCCTGGGCCGACGAGGATCACGTCGCGGCCAGCCTGGCGCTGTACCAGCAGAAATACCGCATCGCGGACGAGGTGCTGGGCGACATCCCCGGCTACCGGTCCCCCCAGGGCGGGTTCTTCCTGTGGCTGCCGGTCGCGGATGGCGAGGCCGCCGCGCGGCGGCTGTGGGCGCAGGCGGGCATCCAGGTGCTGCCCGGCGCCTACCTGTCGCGCGAGGTGGACGGGATCAATCCGGGGGCGGGCTTCGTGCGCGTGGCGCTGGTCGCGGATGCGGCGCAGACCCGCGACGCCCTGACGCGCCTGCGCGCGGTTCTTTACGACGACACGGCGGAGGGCTGAGACCATGGCAAGCTGGCAGGCGAAACATCGCGATCCGCTGTTCGACCAATCGACCCAGGCCGCGCTGGAACGGCGCGGGAAAGAGGCCCTCGGCGCGGCGCTGATCGTGCTGGGCATCGTCATCGCCCTGATGCTGGGCAGCTGGACGCCCGACGATCCCAGCTTCGGCTCGGCCACGGATGCGCCCGCGCAGAACATGCTGGGCGGGTTCGGGGCCATCGTCGCCTCGGCGCTGATCATGATCGCGGGCTATGGGGCCTGGGTGCTGGTCGTCGCGGCCTGGGTCTGGGGCCTGCGCCTGATGCTGCACAAGGGCGAGGACCGCCTGATGCGCGGCATCTTCACCCCCGTCGCGGTGGTGCTGGTGTCGGTCTATGCCAGCACCTTGGTGCCGGGGCCGGGCTGGCAGCAGAACTATGGCCTGGGCGGCCATTTCGGCGACATGGTGATGGGCGCGATGCTGAACCTGCTGCCGATGAAGGTGCAGCTGGGCATCCGCATCGCCGCGCTGCTGGCCGCCATCGCCGTGATCGCCGCCGGGGCCTTCGTGCTGGGCTTCGATCGGGCCGAACTGACCGGACTGTGGACGCGCTTCCGCAGCGGCCTGACCCTGGCCGCGCAGGGGACCGCGCTGGCCGGATCGCAGGCTGCGGGTGCCGTTCGCCGGCTGCGCCAGCCGCGCGAGGACCGCCCCGCCCGCGCCAAGGAGACCACCGTCATCTCGCCCGCCCGCCGCCGCGCGGCGCCCGCCCCCGACTTCCAGCTGGAGGAGGAGATGCCCGAGCCCGAGCTGATCGAGCGCGACGCCGATTACGACGGCGACGCCCCCTCCGAGGCCGAGGTGCGGGGTCGCATCAGCGACGCGATCCGCTCCAGCACGGCGAAATCCTCGGTGCTGAAGGCGGTGGCCTCGCGGCTGGTGCAGGGCGGCGGCACGGCCCCGACCTCGCCCGAACTGATGCCCGAGCCCGAGGAGGCGCCCGTCGATCCGCGCCCCTTCGGCGCCGAGACGCCACGCCAGATCATCGCGCCGGCCCGCAAGCCCGAGCCCTCGCGGATGGCCCGGGCCGAGGCCGAGCCCACGCTGCGCTTCGAGGAGGGCGGCTCGGGCTATGAACGCCCGCCGCTCTCGCTGCTGTCGGCACCCTCCGAGACCGACGTGGTGCCGGTGTCCCACGAGGCGCTGATGGAGAACGCCCGCATGCTGGAGGCGGTGCTGGACGATTACGGCGTCAAGGGCCAGATCACCGAGGTCCGCCCCGGTCCGGTCGTGACGCTGTACGAGCTGGAACCCGCACCGGGCCTCAAGGCCAGCCGGGTGATCGGTCTGGCCGACGACATCGCCCGGTCGATGTCGGCCCTGTCGGCGCGCGTCAGCACGGTGCCGGGCCGCACCGTGATCGGGATCGAGCTGCCCAATGCGCGGCGCGAGAAGGTCCTGCTGCGCGAGATCTTCGCCAGCCGTGCCTTCGGCAACGGCACGCAGCCGCTGCCCTTGGCGCTTGGCAAGGATATTGGCGGCGATCCGGTCGTGGCGAACCTGGCCAAGATGCCCCACCTGCTGATCGCGGGCACCACCGGGTCGGGCAAGTCGGTGGCGATCAACACGATGATCCTGAGCCTGCTCTACAAGCTGACGCCGGACGAATGCCGGCTGATCATGATCGACCCCAAGATGCTGGAGCTGTCCGTCTATGACGGCATCCCGCATCTGCTGTCCCCGGTCGTCACCGATCCCAAGAAGGCCGTCGTGGCGCTGAAATGGGTCGTCGGAGAGATGGAGGACCGCTATCGCAAGATGTCCAAGATGGGTGTCCGCAACATCGAGGGCTACAACGGCCGCGTCACCGAGGCCCTGCGCAAGGGCGAGATGTTCAAGCGCACCGTGCAGACCGGCTTCGACGAGGACACCGGCGACGCGATCTGGGAGACCGAGGAATTCCAGCCCGAGACCTTCCCCTATATCGTCGTGGTCGTGGACGAGATGGCCGACCTGATGATGGTCGCGGGGAAAGAGATCGAGGCCTGCATCCAGCGTCTGGCGCAGATGGCGCGCGCCTCGGGCATCCACCTGATCATGGCGACGCAGCGCCCCTCGGTCGATGTCATCACCGGCACGATCAAGGCGAACTTCCCGACCCGGGTCAGCTTTCAGGTCACCTCGAAGATCGACAGCCGCACCATCCTGGGCGAGCAGGGGGCTGAGCAGCTGCTGGGCCAGGGCGACATGCTGTACATGGGCAACGGCGCGCGCATCACCCGCATCCACGGCCCCTTCGTCAGCGACGAGGAGGTCGAGGAGATCGTGACCCACCTCAAGTCCTTCGGACCGCCCAGCTACAAGTCGGGCGTCGTCGAGGGAGTCGAGGATGACAAGGCCGACGACATCGACGCGGTGCTGGGCCTGGGCGGTGAGGGCGGCGACGATGCGCTGTACGATCAGGCGGTGATGATCGTGGCCAAGGACCGCAAGTGTTCCACCAGCTACATCCAGCGCAAGCTGGCCATCGGCTACAACAAGGCCGCGCGGCTGGTCGAGCAGATGGAGGAGCAGGGCGTCGTGTCAGGCGCCAACCATGTGGGCAAGCGCGAGGTGCTGGTGCCCGAGGTCTGATCCTCTGGCACGCGGCGGGGGATCTTTCCGACGATGACGATCTGGCACCTGCATCTGCTGAACGCGCGCAACGCCCTGACCGGGGTGATGCCCCAGATCCGCGCCACCGCCCGCGCGGCCGTGGCCCTGGCGGCGGGGCATGTCGATCTGCCGCGCTTCGATCTGATCGTCCGGGCGGCGGAGCAGCCTCTGCCCGACAGCGGCATGGTCGGGCGGGTGACCGGGCCGGGGGTGATCGAGGTCACCCTGACGCCCGGACGGTTCCAGCCCGACGCCCTGCGGCGCCTGCTGCTGCGCGAGATGGTCCATCTGCTGCGCGGCGACCGGCCCGGGGGGATCCCGTCCTTGGGAGAGGCCGTGGTCAGCGAGGGCCTGGCCGCGCAGTTCGCCCAAGTGGTGCTGGGCGGCGAGGCCGATCCGCGCGACGCGATGCGCCCCGCCCAAGGCTCGCTGCGGCAGGCGGCGAACCTGTGGGCGCGGCGGGATTACGATCATGACGAATGGTTTTCCGGGCGCGGCCGGAGGCGGAGGGGAACAGGGCAGGGCATCGGCCACCGCCTGATCGCCGAGCATCTGGCCCATGCGCCCGGCGAGGATGTCCTGACCCTGCTGCTGGCCACCGCCGACAGCTTCCGCCCCGCCCTGCGCCGGTTGCTGGCGACCGAGGGGATCGAGGCGCCGGAGGAGGACGGGGCTGACGAGAGCGCGGCAGGTGACGAACCTGCCGATACGGTTCCGGGCGCGGAGGTCAGCGGGGAGGACACCCTGCCCCAGGGCAGGACCGGGGAGGAGCCTTCCGTCAGGGACGGTGTCGGGGAGGACAGGCCGGTTGCGTCCGGCGAGGCCGGGGGGCCAGCCCCGTCGCCGGCCGATCCTCGGACCAGTGGCGGACCAGCCGGCGACCCCCGGGATATTTGACGACCGAAGGAGGACAAGCCGGTCTGTCAGGCCGGATGTGGGGTCCTTGGGCTGTCGACCTTGGGTGTCAGGTCCGGCGGGGCAGGACGGCGAAGATCAGCCCGAGGGCCAGGCCGGTCACGGCGCCTCCCAGATGCGCCTCCCACGCGATGGAGGGCATCAGCAGCGTCAGGGCGACGTTCAGGCCAAGGATCATCGCCACCGCCCGCACCAGCGGCGCCATCGAGCGGCGGCGGCGGCGCAGGGTGATCGCGGCATGGCCCACCAGCGCCGCAGCCAGGCCGAAGACCGCGCCCGAGGCGCCGACCATCGGCCCGGCCTGCGGCTGCATCAGCGCAAAGACCGCCCCGGCGCCGATCTGGCTGGCCAGATAGGTCAAGGCCATCCGGCCCGTTCCCATCATGCGCGTCAGCTCGCGCCCCACGGCGGCCAGCGAGATCATGTTCATCGCCAGATGCAGCAGGCCCGCATGCAGCAGGCCATAGGTGAGAAACATCACCGCCCCCTGCCAGGGATAGAGGCCGGAGGCGCCCCAGAGGAGCGGCGACCAGAAGCCGCCCAGCATGAAGCTGGCCGCGCGGGCGCTGCCCAGGCCCAGAAGCGGAGCGGCCAGCAAGGCAGCCTCGACCAGGCAGCAGGCAAGGATGACGGCGCGCAGCCAGAGAGGCAGGCGCAGGGGGCCTTGGCCAAGGCGGTGAGGGGCGGTGTCCGGGCCGGTGCGCTCTGGGCCGGTGGGCGGGACGAAACGGGTCTGCGCGCGCGGGATGGGCGGGATCGCGACCGGGCGGTCGGGGTCAGCCATGCGCGGGTCGGCCGGGGGCGGCGGAGCGGGGCCCGAGGCGCCCGGCGCGGGGGTCAGTCATCGGCGCGGATCTGGCGGGCCTCGTCGATCAGCATGATCGGGATGCCCGAGCGGATCGGGAAGGCCAGCCCCGCGGCGCGCGAGACCAGCTCCTGCGCGGCGGCGTCGTAATGAAGCGGGCCGTGGGTCACCGGGCAGACCAGCGCCTCGATCATGTGGCGATCAAAGGTGGGGGCGGAGACGGGCAGGGTGGAGTCGGTCATTGCAGTCGTTCCTCGTTCTCGCCGCCATGCAGGGCGAACTCGACCAGCCCGACCAGCAGCTCGCGCCGGTCCGACAGGGTGGGGGATTCCAGCAGGGCCTGCTTGTCGCCGGTCGAGAAGGGCAGCATCATCGACAGCGAGTTGATGAGCAGCTCGTCCTCGGCCCCGGCGGCGGCGTCCCAATCGGTGGACAGGTCCTGCGTCTCCATGTAGCGGCCCAGCAGCGCGAACAGCGCCTTGCGGTCCAGCCCCGGATCCTGTTCCGCCCCGCCCAGATCCCGCACGAACGACGTCCAGTCGATCTGCGCCCGCAGATAGGGAGCGAATCCCTCCTCGACCTCGAGCAGGCGAAAGCGCGAGACGGCGCCGAGCGAGATCATCATCCGCCCGTCATCGGTCTCGGAGAACGCCACCACCCGCCCCGCGCAGCCGATGGCCGACAGACCGTCGCCCTCGGGCTGGATCATGCCGATCAGGCGATGCTCGGTCTTCAGCGCGTCCTCCAGCATCTGCAGGTAGCGCGGCTCGAAGATGTGCAGCGGGATGCGGGCGCGCGGCATCAGCACCGCGCCCGGCAGGGGGAACAGGGGGATGCGGTCGGGCAGGTCGAAGCGGCGCGTCATGGCGTCATGCGAAGATCAGCGAGGACAACCGGCGGCGCCCCTTCTGGCCGATCGGATCGTTGGGCTTGAGGCTGTCGAAGATCGTGATCAGCTGGGCCTTCGCGGCGCCCTCGTTCCAGTCGCGGTCGCGGCGGAAGCTGTCCAGAAGGATGTCGATGGCCTCTTCCAGGCGGCCCGCGGCATGCAGGGCCTGCGCGTATTCCAGCCGCGCCTGCTGGTCGGCGGGGTCGGCCTCGACCCGGGCCTGCAGGTCGTCCAGCGGGCCCGCGGTGGCGGCCTGCTGGGCCAGCTGCAGCTGGGCGCGGGCGGCCTCGACGGGGCCCGCCTGCGCGACCGGCGCCGGCACCTGCTGCAGGGTCGAGGCGGCGGCGGCGGTGTCGCCCGCCGCCAGATGGGCGCGGATCAGGCCGCCCCAGGCCTCGGGGCTTTCGGGCATCTCGCCGATGATGGCGGTGAAGGTCTCGATCGCGTCGGCGGCCTCGCCGTCCTCGATCATCTGATCGGCAGCGGCCAGCGCGTCGCCCAGGCCCCCGTCATCACCGGACATGGCGGCAAGCTTGTCGACGAACTGCTTGATCTGGCTGGCGGGCAGCGCGCCCTGGAAGGCGTCGACCGGCTGGCCCTTGAAAAAGGCGAAGACCGTGGGGACCGACTGCACGCGCAGCTGCCCGGCGATCATCTGGTTCTGGTCCACATCAACCTTGGCCATGCGGACGCGGCCCTTGTGGCGGGCCACCTCGGCCTCCAGCGCGGGGCCGAGCGTCTTGCAGGGCCCGCACCAGGGCGCCCAGAAGTCGACGATGACGGGCACCTCCATCGAGGCTTCCACGACCTCGGCCATGAAGGTCGCCTCGGTCACGTCCTTGATGAAGTCTTCGGTCTTGGGCGCCTGGGCCCCGTCGAAAAGCATGGTCATCTTTGCCCCGGGTGATTGGGTTGAAAACGGTTCGGCACAATATGGGGCGTCGGGCCGGTGAACAAAAGGGCGGAATGTGCGTTGCGCCGCCACTGACCTCACGCGGGCGTGAGGCGAGGGGACCGTCACGAGGGGGCACGCCATGACGCAGACGACCGGGATCACCGAAGAGAAACGGGCGCTGCCGCCCCTGCCGCTGGCCCTGCTTCCGATCGTGCTGACGCTGGGACTGCTGGCGATCCAGCTGTTCTGGTACGGCGACTTCACGCCGCATATCCCGCTGGTCCTGGGGCTGGCGATCACCAGCCTGCTGGGCGTGCTGCGCGGGCAGAAGTGGATGGACATCCGCGAGGGGGTCTTTCACGTCATCCACGTGTCGATGCCGTCGCTGTCGGTGCTGATCGTGGTGGGAATGATCATCGGCGTCTGGATCTCGTCCGGGACCGTGCCGACGCTGATCTATTACGGGCTGACGATCCTCAATCCGCAGATCTTCCTGGTGGCGGCGATGATCCTCTGCGCGGTCGTGTCGCTGTCCCTGGGGACCAGCTGGGGCACGGTGGGCACGGTGGGCGTCGCGCTGATGGGCATCGGCGCGGGCTTCGGCATCCCGACCTACTGGACCGCCGGCGCGGTCGTGTCGGGGGCGTTCTTCGGCGACAAGGTGTCGCCCCTGTCGGACACGACGAACCTGGCGCCGGCCGTGACCGGGGTGAACGTCTTCGATCACATCAAGAACATGCTGCCCACGACCGTGCCCGCCATGCTGATCGCGCTGACGATCTATGCGGTGGCCGGATACGGGCTGATCACCCCGGCCGAGACCAGCTTCGGGCGCATCGAGGCGATCACCGACACACTGTCCGCGCAGTTCAGCCTGGGGCTGGTGCCGCTGATTCCGGCGCTGGTCGTCGTGGTGCTGGCAGTGACGCGGCGCCCGCCGCTGCCCTCGCTCTTCTCGGGCGTGCTTCTGGGCGGGCTGGTCGCGATCTTCTGGCAGGGCGAGGGGCTGCACGACGTCTTCACCTATGCCCAGTCCGGCTATGCGATCGAGACCGGCGTCGAGGACATCGACAGCCTGCTGAACGCGGGCGGCATTCAGTCGATGATGTGGACCATCTCGCTGATGCTGATCGCCTTGGGTTTCGGCGGCGCGCTGGAGCGCACCGGCTGCCTGGAGGCGATCATCAACGCCATCATCGGCCGCGTCAAAAGCTTTGCCGCCGTGCAGAGCAGCGCCATCGCCACGGCCTTCGCCACGAATGTGGTGGCGGGCGACCCCTATATCTCGATCGCGCTGCCGGGGCGGATGTATGCGCCCCTGTATCGCGGGATGGGCTATTCGACGCTGAACCTGTCGCGCGCGGTCGAGGAGGGGGGCACGCTGATGTCGCCGCTGATCCCGTGGAACGCGGGCGGCGCCTTCGTCATCACCGCGCTGTCGCTGGGGGTGATGGACGGCAACCTGACGAACCTTCTCTATATCCCGCTGGCCTTCGCCTGCTGGACGGCGCCGCTGATCGGCATCCTCTATGCGGTCACCGGCTGGTTCTCGCCCCGCGCGACCGACACCGAGCGCGGCGAGTGGGATCGCCAGGACGAGGACGTGCTGGACCTGGGCGATCATGCCTTGGGCGGCGACACCCCCGGCTAGAGGTCGAAGCTGGCCAGCACCGGCACGTGGTCGCTGGGCTGGTCCCAGCCCCGCACCGGGCGCAGGATGCGGCTGGAATGGGCGGCGGCGGCAATGTCGGCGCTGGCCCAGATATGGTCCAGCCGGCGGCCCTTGTCGGCGGCGTCCCAGTCCTTGGCGCGATAGCTCCACCAGCTGTAGAGCAGCCCCGAGGGGATGTCCTGGCGCGTCACGTCGACCCAGTTCCCGGCCTCCTGTGCGGCCAGCAGATGCTCGACCTCAATGGGGGAATGGCTGACGATCTTCAGCAATTGCTTGTGCGACCAGACGTCATCCTCGCGCGGGGCGATGTTCAGGTCGCCCACCAGGATCGACCTTTGCGGGCGGTCGGCATGGAAGACGTCGCGCATCTCGGAGACGAAATCCAGCTTCTGCCCGAACTTCTCGTTGACGGTCCGGTCGGGAATGTCGCCGCCTGCGGGCACATACATGTTGTGGATGACCACGCCGTTCTCCAGCCGGGCCGAGACGTGGCGGGCATGGCCCAGGCGCGCATAGTCGCGGTCCCCGGCATCCTCCAGCGGCAGGCGGGACAGGATCGCGACGCCGTTGTAGCCCTTCTGCCCGCGCGCGACGACATGGGTATAGCCCAGCTCGGCGAAGCGGGTCAGCGGGATCTTGTCGACCGGCGCCTTGCATTCCTGCAGGCACAGGATGTCGGGGGCCTCGTCCTGCAGGAACCGCGCGACCAGACCCTCGCGCAGGCGGACCGAGTTGATGTTCCAGGTGGCGATGGTGAACATGGGCGGGCTCCTTTTCGGCGCGGACCCTAGCGGCGCGCCCGGGGGCTGTCGAGCATCGGGGTGGGCGCACAGGGCGTGCACCGGATGTGCACAGGTCGGACACAGGGCGTGCACCGGCGGGGCCGCGCCGGGGCGGGGGGCGCTGCAGGGTTGTTTTGCGTCACGATCGCGTTATTGCTTTGCGCAAGATCGATCCTGCAGGAGGGAAGACGCATGAAACTGACCATCGACGAGGCGCTGACTCGCGGCGGCACGGGCACCTTCCAATGGCGGCTTCTGGGCATCTTCGGCCTCGTGTGGGCGGCGGATGCGATGCAGGTGATCGCGGTGGGCTTCGCCGCGCCCTCGGTCGCCGTCAGCTTCGGGGTGGAACGCGTGACCGCGCTGCAGATCGGCACGGTGTTCTTCCTGGGCATGTTCCTGGGCGCCTTCGTCTTCGGCCGGGTGGCCGACCGGATCGGGCGCAAATGGGTGCTGGTGGGCACGGTGGCCATGGACGCGATCTTCGGCCTGGCCTCGGTCATGGCGGGGGATTTCACCTGGCTGTTGATCCTGCGCTTCCTGACCGGGGTCGCGGTCGGCGGCACGCTGCCCGTCGACTATGCGATGATGGCCGAGTTCCTGCCGCCCAAGAACCGGGGCCGCTGGCTGGTCTGGCTGGAGGGGTTCTGGGCGGTGGGCACCATCGTCGTGGCGCTGACGGCCTGGGCCGCCGCCAGCTTCGGGGCCGCGGCACCGTGGCGCTGGATCTTCCTGGTGGCCGCCCTGCCGGCGCTGATCGGCTTCGGCCTGCGGTTCTGGATCCCGGAATCGCCCATGTACCTGGTCCGCAAGGGCCGCCAGATCGAGGCGCGGTCGGTCATCGACCGGGTGTTGCGCGTCAATGGCGCCCCGCCCCTGCCGGCGGACGCGCATCTGATCTCGACCCCCGTGCCCGCGGGCGCGGCGCGGTCGATCCTGGACGCGCCCCTGCGCCGCACCACAATCGGCGTGCTGGCGGTGTGGTTCCTGGTGTCGCTGTCCTATTACGGCGTCTTCGTCTGGGTGCCGGGGCAGCTGGCGACCGAGGGCTTCGGCTTCGTGCGCGGCTATGGGTTCCTGGTGATCCTGGCCTTGGCGCAGATCCCCGGCTATGCGCTGGCCGCCTGGGGGGTCGAGGCCTTGGGGCGCAAGCCCACGCTGACCGGGTTCCTGATCCTCAGCGCGGCGGGCTGCGGGCTGTTCGCCGTGGCCACCGGCCCGGTGCTGGTCGCAACCGCCCTGATCGTCATGAGCTTTGCGCTGCTGGGCACCTGGGGCGCGCTCTATGCGCTGACGCCGGAACTGTATCCCACGCATCTGCGCGGCACCGGCATGGGCACGGCGGGCGCGATGGCGCGGCTGGGCGGCATCCTGGCGCCCAGCCTGCTGGCGGTGGTCTTTGCGCGCGGCTTCGGCCTGGCGATCGGCAGCTTCGCCGTCCTGCTGCTGCTGGCCGCCGTGGCGCTGATGCTGGTCCGGGTCGAGACGCGCGACCGTGCCATCGGCTGAGGTCCGGCACGGGACCGACGGTCGGCACCAAGGAACAACGGGCGGCGGCTGTCCGTTGCCCCGACATATCACGGAAAGGAGCCCCCATGGGTCAACTGGTCGAAGGCGTCTGGAAGGACGAATGGTACGACACCGACAGCACCGGCGGTGAGTTCAAGCGCGACACCTCGAAGTTCCGCAACTGGGTGACCGCCGATGGCCGCGCCGGTCCCACGGGCGAGGGCGGCTTTGCGGCGGCCAGCGGGCGCTATCATCTGTATGTCAGCCATGCCTGCCCCTGGGCGCATCGTACGATGATCTTCCGCGCCCTGAAGGGGCTGGAGGAGCATGTCGAGGTCTCGGTCGTGCATCCCGAGATGCTGAAGGAGGGCTGGGAGTTCCGCACCGATTTCGACGGCGTGACCGGCGACCGGCAGTTCGGGCTGGACTATCTGCGGCAGGTCTATCTGAAGACCGACCCAAAGATGTCGGGCCGGGTCACGGTGCCGATCCTGTGGGACCGCGAGACGGGCCGGATCGTGTCCAACGAAAGCGCCGACATCATCCGCATGTTCAACAGCGCCTTCGACGAGGTCACCGGCAACCGCGACGACTACTGGCCCGAGGCCCTGCGCGACCGCATCGCCGAGGTCAACGACCGGGTCTATGACACGGTCAACAACGGCGTCTACAAGGCGGGCTTCGCCACCAGCCAGGAGGCCTATGACAAGGCTGTCCACCCGCTGTTCGACAGCTTGGACTGGATCGAAGGGCTGCTGGCCGATCATCGCTACCTGACCGGCGACCGGATCACCGAGGCCGACTGGCGGCTGTTCACCACCATCCTGCGCTTCGATGCCGTTTATCACACGCATTTCAAGTGCAACCTGCAGCGGGTGATCGACTATCCGAACCTATGGGCTTGGGCGCGCGAGCTGTATCAATGGCCGGGCGTGGCGGGCACCGTGCATGCCGACCATTTCACGCGGCACTATTACTTCAGCCACGACATGATCAACCCGAACCGGATCATCCCCATCGGCCCCCGGATCGATTGGACCGAGCCGCACAACCGGGGCTGACATGAAAAAACCCCCGGCGCGGAGGGGGGCGCGCCGGGGGCATCAGAGAGGAGGGAGAAGAGTGTGGCCGCATCCTCCGACCACTGGGCTTCGGGGATAAAACGCCGCATCCCCGCCCCGGTTCCCGCGCAAAATCGATGCGCAGGAATTTGCCAAAGGGGGCCTCAGGCGACCAGGCGATAGCCGCCCGATTCCGTCACCAGAAGCCGCGCGTTCGAGGGGTCGGGCTCGATCTTCTGGCGCAGGCGGTAGATGTGGGTTTCCAGCGTGTGGGTCGTGACGCCGGCATTATATCCCCAAACCTCGTGCAGCAGCACGTCGCGGGCCACCACCCCGTCCTGCGCGCGGTACAGGAACTTGAGGATGTTGGTTTCCTTCTCCGTCAGGCGGATCTTGCGGTCCTTGGTGTCGATCAGCATCTTCATCGAGGGCTTGAACGTGTACGGCCCCAGCTGGAAGATGGCGTCCTCGGACTGCTCGTGCGTGCGCAGCTGCGCGCGCAGGCGGGCCAGCAGGACCGGGAACTTGAACGGCTTGGTCACGTAGTCGTTCGCGCCCGCATCCAGTCCCAGGATCGTGTCGGCATCGGTGTCATGCCCGGTCAGCATCACGATGGGGCACTTGACGTTCAGCTTGCGCAGCTTCTTGCACAGCTCGCGCCCGTCGGTGTCGGGCAGGCCGACATCCAGCACGACCAGGTCGAACAGGGCGTTCTTGGTGGCCTCGACGGCCTCGGCGCCGCTGCCGGCCTCGGTCACGTCGAAATCGTCGGTCGCGGTCAACTGCTCGGCCAGCGCCTCGCGCAGGTCTTCCTCGTCATCGACCAGCAGGATCTTCTTCAGTCCGGCCATGCTTGCCTCCTTTGCGTGGTTGCGCAATGAGGTGAGGGCCGCGGCCCCGCCCGTCCAGCGCCATGTGCGATTTCTCACATGGAGTTGTCGGATCGCGGCGTTATGTTTCAGACTGTTACAACCCGGAAGGCGTTCATGAGCCTGATCCCCACCCTGTCCGAGACGATCGCCCGCGCCCGCGCCGACCTGCGCATGGGCCTGCCGGTGGCCCTGGGCGACCATCTGGCGGCGGCGGTCGAGACCCTGTCGCCCGCCCGGCTCGCCGATCTGCGCGCGCTGGGGCCGGCGGTTCTGGCGCTGACGGATCGGCGGGCGGGGACGCTGAAGGCGCGCGCCTATGACGGCGATCTGGCGCGGGTGATCCTGCCGCCGGGCGCCGATCTGGGGTGGCTGCGGGCGCTGGCCGATCCGGCGGGCGATCTGATGACGCCGCTGAAGGGCCCGTTGACCAGCGCGCGGGGCGGGGCGGTCGACGCGCATCGCGCTGCGCTGGCGCTGGCCAAGTCGGCGCAGCTGCTGCCCGCGATGCTGGTCGTCGCCGCGCCTGCGCCGGAGGGCCTGACGCGGCTGCCCCCCGGGCCGGCGCTGGCGCAGCTGGCCGCCGAGGCCGCGATGATCCCCGTGGCCGCCGCCCGCCTGCCGCTGCTGTCCGCCGAACGGTCCCGCCTGCACGTCTTCCGCCCCGATGACGGCGGCGAGGAGCATTACGCCATCGAGATCGGCGACCCGCCGCGCGACGCCCCGGTGCTGGCACGGCTGCATTCGGCCTGTTTCACCGGCGACGTGCTGGGCAGCCTGAAATGCGATTGCGGCCCGCAGCTGCAGGCGGCGCTGGCCGCGATGGGGCAGGCGGGGTCGGGGGTGCTGCTTTACCTCAACCAGGAGGGGCGGGGGATCGGGCTGGCCAACAAGATGCGCGCCTATGACCTGCAGAATCAGGGCTTCGACACGGTCGAGGCGAACCACCGCCTGGGCTTCGAGGATGACGAGCGCGACTTCCGCATCGGCGCGGCGCTGCTCAGGCGCTTGGGCTTCGGGGCGGTGCGGCTGATGACGAACAACCCCCGCAAGGTGGCGATGATGCAGGCCAATGGCATCGCGGTGCCCGACCGCGTGCCGCTGATCGTGCCGCGCAACCGCCACAACGCGGGCTATCTGGACACCAAGGCCGAAAAATCGGGGCACCTGCTGTGAGGGGGATGCACCTCACCCCGCAGGGCCTGCGCGTGGGCGGCCGGATCCTGCCCTGCAGCATCGGCAAGGCGGGCATCACGGTGGCCAAGCGCGAGGGCGACCATGCCACGCCCGCGGGCACGCACCGCATCACCGGGCTGTGGTATCGCCCCGACCGGCTGGCCCGCCCCGCCCCTTGGGCGCGCGCCATCGGGCCGGGCGACCTGTGGTGCGACGATCCGGCTCATCCGCTCTATAACCACCACGCCCGCGCGCCCTTGGCCGCCAGCCACGAGCGCCTGCGCCGCGCCGATCCGCTCTATGACCTGGTCCTGACGACCGACTGGAACTGGCCCGAGGTCCGGCCCGGCCAAGGCTCGGCCATCTTCCTGCACCAATGGCGCCGCCCCGGCTATGGGACCGAGGGCTGCATCGCCGTCGCGCGCCCCCACCTGATCTGGCTGGCCCGCCATGCAAGGCCGGGCACGACGATCCGCGTCCCCAATTCTTCTTCACTCAAATATCCAAAGACTCCGGCCTAGCCGACAGCCCGTGCGCCGAAGATCGCGGAACCGACCCGCACATGCGTGGCCCCTTCGGCGATCGCCGCCTCGAAATCGGCGCTCATGCCCATCGACAGGCCCGACAGCCCATGGGTTTCGGCCAGCTTGCGCAGCAGGCGGAAATGCGGCACCGGATCGCGGCCCTCGGGCGGGATGCACATCAGCCCGGACGGTGCCAGCTCCAGTTCGGCGCAGAGCGCCAGGAAGCCCGGCAGCTCGTCGGCCAGGATCCCGGCCTTCTGTGGCTCGTCGCCGGTATTGACCTGCACGAAGACCTGCGGGCGGCGGCCCTGCTCGGCCATCTGCGCCGCCAGCTTGCGGGCCAGCGTCACGCGGTCCAGCGTGTGGATCGCGTCGAACAGCGCGACGGCGGCGCGGGCCTTGTTCGATTGCAGAGGCCCGATCATGTGGACCGAGACACCGGGATGGGCGGCACTCCAGGCGGGCCATTTGGCCTGCGCCTCCTGCACGTAGTTCTCGCCATAGACGGCATGGCCCGCGGCCAGCACGGCCTCGACACGCTCGGGCGGCTGCAGCTTGCTGACCGCGATCAGGGTCACGCTGCCTGGGGCGCGCCCGGCGGCGATTTCGGCCGCGCTCACGCGGCGGGTGATGTCATCCAGTCCCATGGTCCTACCTGACAAAAAGAAAAGAGCGGGCGCAAGGCCCGCTCTTTCCAAAGGTGGTGACGATTGATCGAAGGATCAGAAGTCGAAGCGGACGCCGAAGTCGCCGCGGACGTTCTCGTCGTAGCCACGCTCCAGCGAGCCGGCCAGGTAGGCGCCGCCCAGGTCGTAGCGGGCGCCGATGCCGAACGCGTTGTCGGTCTCGTTGCCGGCTGCGTCGTTGTTGGCGATGTAGGCCGACAGCGTGGTCAGCGGCGCGACGACATAGTCGCCGTACAGCACGATGGTGTCGCCGTTGTCGACGAATTCTGCGTCAACCGTGCCACCGTCGAGGGTGTAGGAACCGTTGTCCAGGTAGCTCACGCCGATGCCGTTGTCGGTGCCGGCCAGGGTGTAGTACGCGCCCAGGAAGAACTGGTCGTTGCCACCGATGCTGGCGCCGTCCTTGACGGCGGCTGCCGACAGGGCGAACTGGTTCCAGTCGTAGTCGACCGAGATGCTCAGCTCTTCGTCGCCCTCGCCCGAGGTCTGGTCGGGATCGACATACGAGAAGCGCGCGGTCAGCGCGTCGACGGCGTATTCCACCGAGACGCCCAGACGGTTGCGGGTCTGGTTCTCGACGATGGTTTCGCAATCGGCTTCGGTTTCGTCGCACGAGGTCAGGAAGCTGTCCGAACCATAGGCTTTCGACGAATAGGCGTAGAATTCGCCCGAGGAGTTGCCGAACGAACGGCTGATCAGGCCGACTTCCGACGCGTAGATCAGGCCGGCGTTGTCATAGGCGGTGCCGACGTTGCCGACGGCGACGGTGAAGCCGCTGGCGGTGACATAGATCTGGCCCGGCGAGATGGCGGTGATGCCCGCATCGCCCTGGTCCCACTGCAGACGCAGACGGGCGCCGAAGTCGACGCCCTGGTCGGTCGAGGTCGTGGCGTGCACGTTCATGCGGACGCGAGCCGACATCTGGGCTTCGGTGTCGCGGCTTTCCTGATAGTCGACGGCGGTCCGGCCATAGCCCGAGATGGTCACGTCGGCGGCGGCCACGCCTGCGGACAGGACCAGCGCGGTGGAGGCGATAAGTGCCTTTTTCATGGTGTGTTCCCTCTTGTCTCTCTGATGCCCAGGTCGGCTGTCCCGCACTGGGTATGGGATTTGTTTCACCTTTCCGCGATTGTGATGCAACAAAATCAGGTGCCGCCTGTTTTCTTTGCCCATTTCCATGATGCACTTGCGCCACACCTGCCCCGGGGGCCTGCGCGAACCCCGGCCGGACGGGCGGCCGGGGTGGTCCAAAGCGCTTGTTTCGGGGCCCCGATCCGGGCTAATGCTGGCCCGGACACCGAAAAGACCCGGGGGATGGGATGACCTATGCACGCGCCGCGCGCCTGATGATCGCCACGACGCTGTGCGCGGGGCTTGCGGCCTGCGGCGGCGGCTCGGGCAACTCGCAGCCGGCGGGCGGGACGATGTTCGACGGTCCCGACATGGCCCCCGCCAATCGCGGCACCCGCATCCAGGACCTGTTCGGCCGCGCCGAGAATCCCAACCGCGCCGTGGGCGTGAACAAGTATCTGTGGAATGCCAGCCTCGAGGTGCTGGACTTTCTGCCGGTGCAGACGATCGATCCCTTCACCGGGGTGATCCAGACGGGCTACGGCACGCCTCCGGGCGGCGGTCGGTCCTATCGCGCCACCATCCAGGTCAGCGACCCGGCGCTGGACGCGCGCAGCCTGCGCCTGTCGCTGCAGGGCCCCGGCGGGGCGGCGGTCGAACCGGGCACCGCGCGCGCGGTCGAGGATGCGATCCTGACCCGTGCCCGCCAGCTGCGGATCCGCGACGGCCGCCTGTAGGGGGCGGCTCTGGACCCGCGCGGGCGGGGCGTATAGACCCTGCGGGCAACGCATCAGGCCCGAGGTTTCCCATGCCCTATGATCCCGCGACGAGCGAAGCCCGCTGGCAGGCAGCCTGGGCCGAGGCCGGCAGCTTCACCGCGATCCGCGACGAGCGCCCCAAGTATTACGTGCTGGAGATGTTCCCCTATCCCTCGGGGCGCATCCACATGGGCCATGTGCGCAACTATGCGATGGGCGACGTGGTGGCGCGGTTCAAGCGGGCGCAGGGGTTCAGCGTGCTGCATCCGATGGGTTGGGACGCCTTCGGGATGCCCGCCGAGAACGCCGCGATGGAGCAGGGCGGCCATCCCCGCGACTGGACCTATGCCAACATCGCCACGATGCGCGACCAGCTGAAGCCCCTGGGCCTGTCGATCGACTGGTCCCGCGAGTTCGCCACCTGCGACGACGCCTATGTGGCCCAGCAGCAGGCGCTGTTCCTGGACATGCTGGAGGCGGGCCTCATCACCCGCAAGTCGGCGCAGGTGAACTGGGACCCGGTCGACATGACCGTCCTGGCCAACGAGCAGGTGATCGACGGCAAGGGCTGGCGGTCGAACGCCCCGGTGGAGCGGCGCGAGCTGACGCAGTGGTTCTTCAAGATCAGCGATTACAGCGACGAGCTGCTGGACGCGCTGGACGGGCTGAAGGGCTGGCCCGAGAAGGTGCGGCTGATGCAGGCCAACTGGATCGGCCGGTCGCGCGGGCTGCAGTTCGGCTTCGCCACCGTGGATGCGCCCGAGGGGCATGACCGGATCGAGGTCTACACGACCCGCCCCGACACCCTGCGCGGCGCCAGCTTCGTGGCCCTGTCGCCCGACCACCCGCTGGTCAAGGACCTGGCCGCCGACCGCCCCGAGATCGAGGCCTTTCGCGAGGAGTGCCGCCGCATCGGCACCACCGAGGAGGCCATCGAGACCGCGCCCAAGCTGGGCTTCGACACCGGTCTGTCGGTGCGCCATCCGCTGGACCCCGACTGGCAGCTGCCGATCTGGATCGCGAACTTCGTGCTGATGGACTATGGCACCGGCGCCATCTTCGGCAGCCCCGCCCATGACGAGCGCGACCACGAGTTCGCGCTGAAATACGGCCTGCCGATCCGCGCGACCTTCGGAGAGCCGGGCATGGACCTGGAGGCTGCCGATGCGCTGGTGGCGACGGCGCCCTATGTGCCCGCGAAATCCGAGCGCGTCAGCTATGTGCGCGGCTTCTCGGGCGCGGCCGAGCAGACCGGCGAGGCGGCGGTCGATGCCGCCATCGCCCATGCCGAGGCCGCCGGATACGGGGAGGGCGTGACCAAGTTCCGCCTGCGCGACTGGGGCATCTCGCGCCAGCGCTATTGGGGCTGCCCGATCCCGGTCGTCCATTGCGACGCCTGCGGGACCGTGCCCGAGGCCAAGGCGAACCTGCCGGTGCTGCTGCCGCAGGACGTGACCTTCGACGTGCCGGGCAATCCGCTGGACCGCCATCCGACCTGGCGGCAGGCCGTCTGCCCGACCTGCGGCGGCGCGGCGCGGCGCGAGACGGACACGATGGACACCTTCGTCGATTCGTCGTGGTATTACGCCCGCTTCACCTCGCCGGGGGCCTCGACGCCGACGACCCGGGCGGATGCGGATTACTGGATGAATGTCGACCAGTATATCGGCGGCATCGAGCATGCGATCCTGCACCTGCTCTATTCCCGCTTCTTCGCCCGGGCGATGGTCAAGACCGGGCATCTGTCTGATGCCGCGAAGGAGCCCTTCGATGCGCTCTTCACGCAAGGCATGGTGACGCACGAGATCTACATGACCCGCGACGCGCGGGATCGCCCGGTCTATCACCTGCCCGAGGACGTGAGCGACGGGCGGCTGGCCGACGGGCGGGCGGTGACGGTCATCCCCTCGGCCAAGATGTCGAAGTCCAAGAAGAACGTCGTCGACCCGGTGAACATCGTGGACAGCTTCGGCGCGGACACCGCGCGCTGGTTCATGCTGTCGGACAGCCCGCCCGAGCGGGACGTGGAATGGACCGCCGCGGGCGCCGAGGCCGCGTCGAAGTTTCTGTCGCGGGTCTTCCGGCTGGCCGAAGAGGCGCCCGAGCACGGCACAGACGATCCCGACCTGACGCGGGCGGCGCATCGCGCGATCGCGGACGTAACCCGCGCGATCGAGGGCTTTGCCTTCAACAAGGCGGTGGCGAAGCTTTACGAGTTGGCCAATGCGGTCGGCAAATCGCAGGCGGGCGGCGAGACGCGCCGCGCCGCGCTGCGGATCTTGGCGCAGCTTATGGCGCCGATGGTGCCGCATCTGGCCGAGGAGGTCTGGGCGGCATCGGGCGGGCAGGGCATGGTCGTCGATGCGCGCTGGCCCGTGGCCGATCCCGCCCTGCTGGAGGAGGACAGCGTGACCCTGCCCATCCAGATCAACGGCAAGCGCCGGGCCGAGATCACCGTGCCCAAGGACATGGACAAGGCGCAGATCGAGGCTCTGGTGCTGGCCGACGAGACGGTTCAGCGCTTCCTGGAGGGTGCGGCGCCCAAGAAGCTGATCGTGGTGCCGGGGCGGATCGTCAATGTCGTCGCATAGCCGCCGCAGGGTCCTGCTGGGCGGGCTGGCGCTGGTCCTGCTGGCTGGCTGCGGGCTGAGCCCGGTCTATGGGCCGGGCGGGGGCGGCAGCCGCCTGTTCGGACGGGTGCGCCCGCGCGACCCGGACACGCCCATCGACTTTGCCTTCAACCGCCGCCTGGCCGAGCGGCTGGGCCCCGAGGATGCGGCGGTCTATGACCTGGACTATCGGATCTCGGCCGGGGTGGTCGCGCAGGCGATCACGCCCGACGAGGTGACGACGCGCTATTCGCTGAACGGCACCGCCGATTTCGCGCTGACCGGGCCGGACGGGGCGGTGGTCGTGCAGGGGCGGGTCAGCAGCTTCACCTCCTATTCCACGACAGGGACGACGATCTCGACCCTCGCCGCCGAGGGGGATGCCCGCGAGCGGCTGGCCCTGATGCTGGCCGATCAGGTGGTGACGCGGCTGCTGGCCGCCGCCTCCGGCCTGCCGGACTGACGCGGATGCTGCTGAAGGGGGCCGAGATCGCGCGCTATCTGGCCCGCCCCGACCCCTCGCGGCCGGGGCTGCTGATCTATGGGCAGGATGCGATGCGGGTGGCCCTGAAGCGCGCCGAGGCGGTGCGCGCGCTGGTGGGCGAGAGCGCCGACGAGGAGATGCGCCTGACCCGCATGCCCGGCGGCGGGCTGAAGCGCGATCCCGCGCAGCTGGTCGATGCGGTGCGCGAGGTGGGGTTCTTTCCCGGCCCCCGCGTGGTGGTGGTCGAGGACACGCCCGATCTGGCGACCGACGCGATCCGCGCCGCACTCGAGGGCTGGCGGCAGGGCGATGCGGTGGTCGTGGTGACGGCGGGGGCGCTGTCCAAGGGCTCGGCGCTGCGCAAGCTGTTCGAGACGCATGGCCAGGCGGTGACCGCGCCCATCTATGACGATCCGCCCGGCGAGGACGAGGTCGCGCGCTGGCTGGCGGATGCCGGGCTGCGCGAGGTCCCGCGCGAGGCCATGCGCGAGGTGATGCTGCTGTCGCGCGCCCTGGACCCGGGCGATCTGCGCCAGACGGTCGAGAAGATCGGGCTGTACAAGCATGGCGATCCGACGCCGCTGACGGTCGAGGAGATCGCGCTGCTGGCCCCCGCCACCATCGAGGCCGATCTGGACGAGCTGATCCATGCCGTCGCCGACCGCCGCGAGGCCGAGTTCGGCCCGCTGATGCGGCGCGTCGACCAGCAGGGCATCGCCCCGGTCACCCTGTGCATCGCCGCCCTGCGCCATTTCCGCGCCCTGCATCTGGCCGCCGCCGACCCGGCGGGGCCGGGCGTGGCGCTGGCCCGGGCGCGGCCGCCGGTCTTCGGGCCGCGCCGCGACCGGATGGCGCGGCAGGCGCAGGCCTGGGGGATGGGGCCGCTGGAGGAGGCGGTCTCGACCCTGCTGGCCACCGACATGACCCTGCGCTCGGCCAGCCGGGCGCCGCAGATGGCGCTGGTCGAGCGCGCGCTGCTTCGGCTGGCGATGAAGCCCCGGGGGCGGCGGTGAGCGATCCGGAGGTCGTCGACGCGCTGGTGATCGGCGCGGGGCCTGCAGGCCTGATGGCGGCCGAGGCGCTGATGGCGCCGGGCCGCCGCGTGGTGGTGGCCGAGGCGATGCCCACGCCCGCGCGCAAGTTCCTGATGGCCGGGAAATCGGGACTGAACCTGACCAAGGCCGAGCCCCTGCCCGCGTTCGCGCGCGGGATCGCGGGCGGGACCGGGGGCTGCCTGCCCCCGGACCCCCGGGGATATTTGTGGACCGCTGCAGGGGAATTCGGGCCGGAGGCCGTCCGGGACTGGGCCGAGGGCCTGGGGATCGCGCTATTCACCGGGTCGACGGGGCGGGTGTTTCCGGTCGGCATGAAGGCCTCGCCGCTGCTGCGGGCCTGGCTGGCGCGGCTGCGGGCGGGCGGGGTGGATCTGCGGTCGCGCTGGCGGTGGGTCGGGATGCAGGACGGCTGGCTGTTCGCGGCGCCCGAGGGGCCGCGGGTCCTGCAGCCGCGTGTGACAGTGCTGGCCTTGGGTGGGGCCAGCTGGCCGCGATTGGGATCGGATGGTGCCTGGGTGCCGATGCTGGAGGCGGCGGGCGTGGCGGTGGCGCCCTTCCGGCCCGCGAACATGGGATTCCGGGTCGATTGGTCTGCGCCCATGGCGCGGGTCTTCGGGGCGGCGGTGAAGGGCACGGCGATCCGGGCGGGCGATGCCGTCAGCCGGGGCGAGTGGGTGATCACCCAGCAGGGCATCGAGGGGGGCGGCGTCTATGCCGTCGCCGCGGCGATCCGCGACGGGGCCTCAGCGGCGGTGGATCTGGCCCCCGATCTGGATCACGACGCCTTGGCGGCGCGCTTCGCGCAGCCGCGCGGGCGGCTGAGCCTGGGCAACTGGCTGCGGCGGATCTGGGGCGATCCGGCCCGCGTCGCGCTGACCCTGGAATGGGGCCAGCCGCTGCCTTCGGATCCGGCGGGATGGGCGGCGCGGGCCAAGGCGCTGCCTTTGCGCCATGCGGGGCCGATGGGGCTGTCGCGCGCGATCTCGTCCGCCGGGGGGATCGCGGCGGCGGCGCTGACCCCGGATCTGGAACTGCGCGCCCGGCCGGGCGTCTTCGCCGCGGGCGAGATGCTGGACTGGGAGGCGCCGACGGGCGGCTATCTGCTGACCACCTGCCTGGCCACCGGGCGCCGCGCGGGCGAGGCTGCGGCGCGGCGCCTGGCGGATCAGGACGCGGCGACGGCCCGGTAGGCCGGGCGCTGGCGCATCCGGTCCAGATAGTCCGACAGGCGCGCCTCGACCACCGGGAAGCGCGCGGTCAGCGCCCAGTCCAGGCAATGGGTCAGGATGATGTCGGGCACGGTCATCCGCTCGCCCATCAGGAAGGGGCCGTCGGACATGCGGTGGACCAGGGTTTTCTGGCTGGTCTCGAATTCCCACCGCAGGGTGTTCTTGATGGCGCTGAGGCGCATCTCCTCGGGCAGGATGAAGCTGTGGCGGGCGGCCAGCCAAAGGGCCGCGTCGAACTCGTCCAACAGGAACTGGGTCAGGCTGTCCTGGCGCGCCCGGTCCAGCGTGCCCGCCGGATGGGTCAGTTGGCCGTGGCGGTCGGCCAGATAGGTCAGGATCGCGGTCGAATCGGTGATCGGCGTGCCGTCGTCGATCAGCACCGGGACCTTGCCCGCCGGGTTGAAGGGCACGACGCCCTCGCTGCGCGGGTTGGCGGCGATGTGGTCGTAGGGCTCGTCCAGCTCCTGCAGCATCCACAGGACGCGGAAGGCGCGGGACTTGGCGGTGCCGATGACGCGGTACATGGGATCCTCCTTGCCCCTGGGATGCGAACAAGAAGGCCCCATGCTTTCTGCGGCGTCAAGCGCGGCGGCAGGCCACCAGCTGCTGGCGATACATCTCGGACCGGGCGTTGACCTGCCCCGCCACCCGCATCAGCCAGCTCTTCTGGCGATAGCTGCCGCTGCGAAAGCCGCCCCGCCCCTCGTGATAGGCCAGGTATTGCGAGGCCGCGTCGGATTTCGACAGGCCCAGCTGCTGCTGGCTGCCATGCATGTACCAGCCCATGAAGTCGGTCGCGTCGCGGATGCTGTCGCGCTGCGCGCGGCGGTTGCCGGAGCTGCGCTGGTATTCCTCCCAGGTGCCGTCCAGCGCCTGCGAATAGCCGAAGGCGCTGCTCTGCCGCCCGATGGGGATGACGCCCAAGGCATATTGATGCGGCGTGCGGGCATCGCCGATGAATTTCGATTCCTGGTACATGGTCGCCATCTGCACATGCACCGGCACGCCCCATTTGCGTTCGGTCTGGCGCATGGCGCGCAGATAGGCGGGCCGTTCGGCCGCGATGGCGCATGCATTGTCCAGCTGGCGCGGCGCGCTGTAATTGCCGCCGCCGCTGCCGCAGGACGCGACCAGCCCCACAATGGCCAGTTTCAGAAGCCTGTTCATCCTACCCTCGTTCTGCTCGTTCTGGGGTTTTGCGCCGATCATAGGGAAAATCACGCAGCGGTGAAATCACAATGCCGAAGGGCCTGTCCCGATCTCGGCCCCGACCCTGGCCCCGACCTCGCCCGCCGGGACCGGCACCGCGCCTCCTTCGGTCCGGAAATATCCCCGCCGGAGGCCTCCGCCCTCACCGTCCCGCGCCGCCCGTCCGGTCCGCGCCCTCGGGCCGCAAAAGCGCGTTCAGCGCCTGCAGATCATTCGCGCCCGCCTCCAGCAGCAGCGATTCCAGCGCGCGGTAATGGGTCAGGACCTTGCCGCCCGTCTCGGTCACCGTCGCGCCGCCGCCGCCCGGGCCGCCGCGCGCGCTGTCGATCACCGGATGGGCGAAGGCCACGTTCATCTCCTCGACCAGGGTCCAGGCGCGCTTGTAGCTCATCCCCATCTCGCGCGCGGCGGCCGAGATCGAGCCGAGCCGCGCGATCCGGGCCAGCAGCTCGGCCTTGCCCGGACCCAGGATCAGCGGCGAATCGTATTCTAGCCGCAGCTTGATGCGCAGCCGGGGGCTGGTCGCGGGAGGGGTCATGCGGGATGCGGTCCTTCGTTATTCCTGTCAAGCATAGCGCCTTGCGGCCCGGGCCGCAATTTGCCGCGACGGCACGGCTTGCGGGATGCGCGTCGCGGCCTATCCTGCGGATCACGGGAAGAGGAGGCCCGCCCCATGTCCGCAACCGACCCCGCCACCCAGATCGTCATCCTGTCCGGCGCCCGCACGGCGATCGGCACCTTCGGGGGCAGCCTTGCGGCGATCCCGCCGATCAGCCTGGCCGCCACGGTCACCCGCGCCGCGCTGGACCGCGCGGGCATGGCGCCCGACCGGATCGGGCAGGTCGTCTTCGGCCATGTCATCAACACCGAGCCGCGCGACATGTATCTGAGCCGCGTGGCCATGCTGGAGGCGGGCATCCCCCACACCACGCCCGCGATGAACGTCAACCGGCTGTGCGGGTCGGGGGCGCAGGCCATCGTCTCGGCCATGCAGTCGCTGATGCTGGGCGATGCGGGCTTCGCCGTCGCGGGCGGTGCCGAAAGCATGAGCCGCGCGCCCTATGTCGTCCCGCAGGCGCGCTTCGGGGCGAAGATGGGCGATGTGGCGATGCTGGACATGATGACCGGCGCGCTGACCTGCCCGATGGGCACCGGCCATATGGGCGTCACGGCGGAGAACGTCGCCGCCGAGCATGACATCTCGCGCGAGGCGCAGGACGCCTTCGCCCTGGAGTCGCAGAGCCGCGCGGCGGCGGCGATCGCGGCGGGGCATTTCCGCGACCAGATCGTGCCGGTCGAGGTGAAGACGCGGCAGGGCATGATGGCCTTCGACACCGACGAGCATCCCAAGGCCACCAGCCTGGAGAAGCTGGCGGGGCTGAAGGCGGTCTTCCTCAAGGGCGGCAGCGTGACGGCGGGCAATGCCAGCGGCATCAACGACGGCGCGGCGGCGCTGGTGCTGGCGCGGGGCGACGCCGCCCGCGAGGCCGGCCTGACCCCGCGCGCCCGCATCCTGGGCTATGCTGTCGCGGGCGTGCGCCCCGAGGTCATGGGCATCGGCCCGGTCCCGGCGGTCGAGGCGCTGATGGCCCGCACCGGCCTGCGCATCGCCGATTTCGACGTGATTGAATCGAACGAGGCCTTCGCCGCGCAGGCGCTGGCGGTGAACAAGGGGCTGGGGCTGGACCCGGCCCGGGTGAACCCCAATGGCGGGGCCATCGCCTTGGGCCATCCGGTCGGCGCGACCGGCGCGATCCTGACGATCAAGGCGCTGTGCGAGCTGGAACGGACGGGCGGACGGACCGCGCTGATCACCATGTGCATCGGCGGCGGGCAGGGCATCGCACTGGCGATCCGGCGCGACTGACCCGACCTTCGTCGGACCTGACGTCACCGGTCCGGTTTCCGGACCGGTTTTTTCTTGCAATCCGGCTCGAACACGTCACGAGTGTCCGTGACAATTCGAGGAGGAAAACGGGGTGTCACAGGGAGTTCTGTTCATTGCCGCGGCCTTGCCGGTCCTGGTGGTGTTTATCTTGCTGGTGGTGATGCGCCGGTCGGCCAAGCTGGCCATGCTGGCGGCCTACGGCGTCACCGTGCTGCTGGCGCTGGTCCTGTGGGGCGCGCCGCTGGCGCGGGTCGCGGGTGCCACCGTCAACGGTCTGGTGACGGCCATCACGCTGCTCTACATCGTCTTCGGGGCGATCCTGCTGCTGTACACGGTGCAGGAATCCGGAGCCATCCGCGCCATCCGGCGCGGCTTCACCGACATCTCGCCCGACCGGCGCATCCAGGCGATCATCATCGCGTGGATGTTCGGGTCGATGATCGAGGGGGCCTCGGGCTTCGGCACGCCGGCCGCGGTCGCGGCGCCCTTGCTGCTGGCCATCGGCTTTCCGGCGATGGCCGCGGTCATGGTCACGCTGATCATCCAGTCCACGCCGGTGTCCTTCGGCGCGGTGGGCACGCCGATGCTGGTGGGCATCAATACCGGGCTGTCCAACAGCCCCGAGGTCGAGGCCGCCATCTCGCCGCTGACCGTGGCGGAATACGTGCCGGTCGTGGCCGCGCAGGTGGCGCTGGTCCATGCGCTGGTGGGCGTCCTCGTGCCGCTGCTGATGGTGGGCATGCTGACGCGCTTCTTCGGGTCCAGCCGCAGCTTTGCGGAAGGGTTCCGGGCGTGGAAGTTCGCGATCTTCGCCGGTCTGGCCTTCACGCTGCCCTATCTGGCGGTGGCCTATGTGCTGGGGCCGGAATTCCCGTCCCTGCTGGGCGGCCTGATCGGCCTGATGATCGTCGTGCCGGCGGCCCGGGCGGGCTGGTTCCTGCCCGACGACCGCTTCGACTTTCCGCCCCGCGCGCAGTGGGAGGACGGCTGGCAGGGCAAGCTGGAGCCCGATCAGGCCGAACTGGGGCCGGGCGACCGCAACATCCCGCTGCTGACCGCGTGGATGCCCTACGTGATCGTCGCGGTCCTGCTGGTGCTGACGCGGACCATCGCGCCGCTCAAGGCCTGGCTGACCGGGCCGGACACGACGCTGATCCTGCGCGACCTGTTCGGGTCGGGGATCAACGCGCAGGCGCAGTTCGCCTATTCGCCGGGCACGGTGATGATCGTCGCCTCGCTGATCTCGGTCGCGCTGTTCCGCATGCGGGGCAGTGCCTATGGCCGGGCCTGGGCGATCTCGGGGCGCACGATGATCGCCGCCGCCCCGGCGCTGCTGCTGGCGGTGCCTATGGTGCAGGTCTTCATCAACTCGGGATCCGACGGGATGGCCTCGATGCCCATCACCCTGGCCGAGGGGATGGCGGCGGCGACCGGCGCCTCCTGGCCGCTGTTCGCGCCGATCGTGGGGGCGCTGGGCGCCTTCATCGCCGGATCGAACACGGTGTCGAACATGATGTTCTCGCTGTTCCAGTTCTCGACCGCGGAAAGCATCGGGCTGGATCTGGCGGGCATCACGATGGTCGTCGTGCTGCAGGCCGTCGGTGGCGCGGCGGGCAACATGGTCTGCGTGCACAACGTGGTGGCGGCCTCGGCCGTGGTGGGCCTGACCGACCGCGAGGGCGACATCATCCGCAAGACGCTGATCACCATGGCCTATTACGTGGTGCAGGCGGGCCTGATCGGCATGGCGCTGATCGCCGGTGGCCTGATGTGGTGGGCGGCGGCCGTGATCTGGGCCGCGGCGGTGGTGCTGGCCATGCGCACCAACCGCAGCCGGGCGATGGTCCGCGCCTGACATCGCGACCCGAACGACGAAAGGGGCGGCCTTCGGGCCGCCCCTTTTGCATGTCCCGCCCCCGCGCCTGAAGGCGGAAACGGGAACGGGCCGCCCAGCAAAAGGCGGCCCGCGAGATCCAAGGAGATGGTCCGGTTAGGGGCGGATCCGGGTCCGGTCCCAACCAGGGTAAGAAGCCTTTGGGGCTGCCCTCAGGCCACGGTCCCCCCGACTGTTCCGAAACGTCTCTCCACTATCACTCTAGACACTGGACCACCTCCTTTCAAAAGATTGCTGTACAATTGCAGGCTGACACAGTTCCAGAAACTGTCAATCAGCTTTCCGCAGTGCGGCGCAACAAATTGCGGACAATCAGCCGGAAGGGCACAAGGGCCAGTAGCGCCAGCGCCAGCTTGACCATCCAGTCGGCCAGCGCCAGCGACAGCCAGAGCGGGCCCAGGGGCCCTTGGCCCAGCAACGGCACGGCCTCGTTGGCCCAGCCTGTATTGGCGTCGGCGGGCAGGAAGGCCGCGAAGGCGATGCCGAAGAACAGCGCCGTGTCCAGCACCGATCCGACCAGGGTCGAGACCAGCGGCGCCCGCCACCAGCGGCCTTCGCGAAGTGCATCGAAAATCGCCACATCGGCCATCTGCGCCACCAGGAAGGCCGTCCCCGAGGCCGCGGCGATGCGCAGGGTCGTGGCCTCCATCCCCGCCGCGACCAGCGACCACAGGACGCCCGTCACGAATCCCGCCAGCACCACGCGCCGCGCGGCAGGGGCGCCATAGACGCGGTTCATCACGTCGGTGACCAGGAAGGCCAGCGGATAGGTGAAGGCGCCCCAGGTCAGCCAGGTGGCCACGGTGAACTGGACGAGGATGTTCGAGGCCAGCACGATGGCGGCCATGGCAAGGATGCCGGGCAGGAAGCGGGTCATCGGTGATATCCGTTTTGACAAGGTGGCGGAGAACTCGGCCCCGGGTCGCGCCGCGGGGCAACGCGGGCCTTACGCCCGCGCGGGCCGCCTTGTCAATTCTGCCGCGCCTGCAGGTCGGTGTCGCGCAGGCGGTATTCCACGATCTCGGTCCGTTGCAGGAACAGGAAGTTGTCGTCCGAGATCATCGTGATCCGGATGCCGGTCCCGTCATGCCAGACCGAAATGCCTTCCAGGTTGTCGTATTGCAGGGACCGCGTCTCCAGCAGGATCTGATCCTCCTGCAGCACGCCGGGGGTCAGCTGCATCCGCCGGATGCGCGAGGAAAAGCCCAGGATGCCGCGAAAGTCGCGTTCCAGCAGATAGAGCCAGCCGTCGGGGCCGAAATCGGCGCCCACCGCCAGCCAGCGCGGATCGCGGCGGATCGTGGCGTATTCGGTCCATTCGCCGTCGAAGGCCAGCACGGTGAAGGGCGTGGCCTCGTTGCCGGACCGTTCGGGCACGGCGACCATCAGCCCGTCCGCGTCGATGGCCAGCGCCTCCAGCCCGGAATTGATGCCCATGCCGGGCAGCTTGGGAGGGCGGGGCAGGGGGGTGGCGGCGGCGTCGGGATCGTCATAGCGCGCGACGCGGTCCAGCCCCTCGAAGCTGACGAGGATGCGGCCTTCGGCGTCCAGGGCGATCCCCTCGCTGTCGCCGATATAGCCCGGCGGCAGGGGAGTGCCCTCGCTGTCCTTCAGATGCGCGCGGCCCGCGACGGCCATGCCGCGCACCAGCCCCTGCGGGTCGCGTTCCACCCGGCCCCAGTACAGGTGCGCGCGGTCGGTCAGGGCATGAAAGCCGGTGCCGTCGGGGCTGATCTGGATCGCGGAGAAGCCGCCGAAGCTGGCCTGGGGTTCCGACCAGACATGGGTGCCCACGTAATCGAGCACCGCGCCCGCGTGAACGGGCGCGGTGGCCAGGGTCGCCCCCAGGGCAAGGCCTAGGGTGCGGATGCGACGGTCGAGCATTGCGCGGGCAGGTCGGCCATCCGGTAGGTGCGGGGGTGGCGATAGTTGGGGTCCGGGGTCGAGGGCTGGGCCCGGCTGGGGTCGATGCGGATGTTCACCCATTCCTGCGCATCCGCGCAGCCGTCGCCCTCCGGGATCGGCGCCGGGGTCTGGCACATCGAGCCGGGGGGGCAGTTCATGCGGACATGGAAATGATAGTCGTGGTTGTTGATGG
The DNA here is from genome assembly GCF_004683865.2 of Paracoccus liaowanqingii. NCBI lineage: Bacteria > Pseudomonadati > Pseudomonadota > Alphaproteobacteria > Rhodobacterales > Paracoccaceae > Paracoccus > Paracoccus liaowanqingii. Next base: position 96,100 of record NZ_CP038439.1, read on the forward strand.
GGCGGATCTTGCGCAGCCAGTCGCGGTTGCCCGTCTCCATCTGGCACATCGCGACCTTGGCCACGGGATCGACGAAGATGCGTTCCACCCGCGGATCGCGGGCGGCGGCGCGCATGATCGACATGTGGGCGCCGGTCCAGTTGCCCGACAGCGCCGTGCCCCCGTTCGCCACGACCGAGACCGAGGACAGGTTCTCGCGCTGCTGCGGCGACAGCGACAAGGACGAGGGCGGCAGCATCCAGATGTCGGCGTCCAGCCCCAGCTGGTGGCTGGCATGGCCCGAGGTCATCGGCCCGCCGCGCGGCTGGCTGATGTCGCCGATGTAGAGCCCCCGCCAGCCCGCCTGCTGCGCGGCGCGCGACAGGCCGACCAGAAAGTCGATCATCACCGGATGGCCCCAGTTGCGGTTCCGCGACAGGCGCATCGACTGCCAGCTGGCCCCCGAATCGGGCATCTGAACGAAGCCCTGGCCGCAGCCCTGGGAATAGTTGCCGATCGACACGGCGGGGCCTTGGGACGGGCCGCGGAAGCTGCCGAAGACATCCTTGGCAAGCTGTTGCGCCGAGGCGGGCAAAGCCAGCCCCAGCAGAAGGGCGGCGGCGGTCAGGGTCTTGCGGATCACGGGTCGGTTTCTCCTTCCGGGTCGACCCACCCTAGCAGAAGCAGCGCGACAAGAAAGATCACGATCAGCGGAAGGAAGCCAAGCCGCTGGCTGCCGGTCAGGTCGGTGGTCACCGCGATCAGGAAGGGCGCCAGGAAGGCCGTGGCCTTGCCCGACAGCGCGTAAAGGCCGAAGCCCTCGGTCGCGCGCTCGGGCGTGGTGTGGCGGACCATCATCGTGCGGCTGGCCGATTGCAGCGCCCCGCCCGCGCCCCCGATCACCGCCCCGCAGGCGAAGAAGATCAGGTCGGGCAGGCGCAGCCCGGCCAGCAGCGGCGCCTCGGGGGCGGGGATGCCGAAGACCGATGTCCGGTCCATGCCCACCAGCAGCAGGCAGACCGCCGACAGCGCCAGGATGCAGGCCGCGATCACCGCGCGCGGCCCGAAGGCGCGGTCGGCGCGGCCCCCCAGCCAGCTGATGAGCGCGGCCGAGATCGCGCTGACGACCCCGAAGATGCCCGCGAGGAAGACGGGCCAGCCCAGCACCGTGCCCGCATAGACGCCGCCGAAGCCGTAGAGCGCGTTCAGCGCGTCGCGCGAGAACATCGACGAGGCCAGCCACGCGGCCAGGCTGCGCCGGTGCCGCAGGCTGCGGATCAGCGCCCACAGGTCGGACAGCGCCGCGCGGATGCGAAGGGGGCGGTGGCCCTCGCGCGGCTCTCGGACCCAGAGGAAGAAGGGGATCATGAAGACCGCGTACCAGATCGCCGTGAAGGGGCCGACGAATCGCGTGCCCTCGCGCGCGGCGGGATCCAGCCCGAGCAGCGGCGGGATGCCCGCCAGCGTGCGCCCGTTGGGGGTTTCGGCGAACAGGAGCAGCATCAGCGCCAGCGCCACCACGCCGCCCAGATAGCCGAAGGCATAGCCCGAGCCCGAGATGCGCCCGATCTCGGCCCGGGGCGCCAGGCCCGGCAGCATGGCATTGGTGAAGATGGTCGCGAACTCGACCCCGATCAGGCCGATGCCGAACAGCACGACCGCCTGGACCAGCGCCGGATCGCCGCCGGGGCCGAAGGCGGGGGTCAGCCACCACAGGCCCGCCGAGCCGATCACATAGACACCCGAGAAGATCCAGATCCACGGCATCCGCCGCCCCGAGCTGTCCGCGACCGCGCCCAGCACCGGGGCCGCCAGCGCGATGATCGCCCCGCTGATCGCCAGGCCATAGCCCCAGAGCGACTGCGCATGGGCGCCCGCCAGCGTGCTGCTGTCGCCCATGGCGATGAAATGGCGCTTGGCCACCTCGGCGAAGTAGATCGAGAAGATGAAGGTCAGCAGCAGGGTGTGGAAGGGCTGGCTGGCCCAGTCAAAGAACCACCAGCCCCAGATGCGCCTGCGGTCGATCCTGTCCCTCATCGCGTCCCCTTTGGGCGCGTCCGCGCGCCGTGGCGACATTTGGTCCGGGGCGCGTCAGGCTGGCAAGTGAAGTTTCGCATCCTCGGGGACATGGGGCGGCCAGGGGCGGGTGGCGTCGGCGGCGATCCAGGCGGCGATCCAGTCCGGCAAGGGAGGGCTTTCGGGGGCGTGGCCCATCGCCTCCATCACCTGGCCCGGCGGCACCATCCCCTCGGACGAGGTGATGGCCGAGCGGATCAGCACCTGGTTGCAGCATTCGCCGCCGCGCCACATCGACTGTTCCATATAGACGAAGCGGCGGTCCCACCCCACCATGCGCGAGATCATCGTGAAGCGCTGGAAGGCCCGGATGCGCCGGCGGTAGCGGGTCGAGTTGCCCGCCACGGTGATCCCCCAGCCCCGCGCGCGCAGCACCGGCACCAGCCCGGTGCGGCTGGCCAGCGGGATGCGGCCCAGGTCGAACAGGGTCAGGGTGCGGCCGTTGTTCAGCTCGATCCACGGGTCCAGGTCCCAGGGCCAGCAGATATGGGTCGAGGCATGCGTTCCGGTCGGCGCAAGGCGGGGCGCGCGGCGGAACTTGAGCATCTCCTTGGCGAAGCGGATGAACGGATACATGGACGGGCCTTTCGTTTCGTCCTGACTGGCCGCGGATCACGGGGGCGTCAAGTCCAACGCGGCGGCATCGGGTCGCATCGGCTTGCGTCCCCCAGGGTGCGCGGCCATAACGGGCCCACATCGCGTGCGACATGACGAAGGAGCGAGAATGGGAACGCTGTACGAAGCCCTGCAACTGATCCTGCAGGTCCTGTGGTTCATCATGATCGTGCACATCATCATGTCCTGGCTGATCAACTTCCAGGTCCTGAACCTGCGCCAGCCGCTGGTCGCGCAGATCTGGGACGGGCTGAACCGGCTTCTGGAGCCGATCTATCGCCCGATCCGCCGCATGCTGCCCGATCTGGGGGGGCTGGATCTGGCCCCGCTGATCGTCTTCATCGTCATCATCATCGCTCAGCGGGCCCTGGCCAACAACGCGGGCTTCTTCTACGGCGCCTGATGCCCACCGACCTTCTTCGCCAGGTCTGGGGCTTTGACGGGTTCCGTCCGGGCCAGCAGGAGATCGTCGAGGCGGTGGCCGCGGGCCGCGACGTGCTGGCGATCATGCCCACGGGCGGCGGCAAGTCGCTGTGCTTCCAGTTGCCCGCACTGATGCGGGACGGGGTGACGGTGGTCATCTCGCCGCTGATCGCGCTGATGCGGGACCAGGTGCGCGCGCTGCGCGAGGCGGGGGTCGAGGCGGGTGCCCTGACCAGCGGCAATACCGAGGCCGAGACCGATGCCGTCTTCGCCGCCATCGCGGACGGCCGGATGAAGGTGCTGTACATGGCGCCCGAACGGCTGGCCCAAGGCGGGACGGTTAACCTGCTGAAACGCGCGGGTGTCACGGCCATCGCGGTCGACGAGGCGCATTGCGTCAGCCAGTGGGGCCATGACTTCCGCCCCGACTATCTGCGCATCGGCGATCTGAAGCGCACGCTGGACGTTCCCCTGGCCGCCTTCACCGCGACGGCCGATGTCGAGACGCGGGCCGAGATCGTCACGCGCCTCTTCGAGGGGGCCGAGCCGGTCACCTTCCTGCGCGGCTTCGACCGGCCCAACATCCGGCTGGCCTTCCAGCCCAAGAACAGCCCCCGCACGCAGGTCCTGAATTATGCCGCCGCCCGGCGCGGCCAGTCGGGCATCATCTATTGCGGCGCCCGGGCGCGGACCGAGACGCTGGCCCAGGCCCTGCGCGAGGCGGGCCACCCGGCGATCGCCTATCACGCGGGCCTGGACCCCGAGACGCGGCGCGAGGCGGAAGCGCGCTTCCAGCGCGAGGACGGGCTGATCGTGGTCGCCACCGTCGCCTTCGGCATGGGCATCGACAAGCCCGACATCCGCTGGGTGATGCATGCCGACCTGCCGAAGTCGATCGAGGGCTATTATCAGGAGATCGGCCGCGCGGGCCGCGACGGCGATCCGGCGGACACGCTGACCCTCTATGGTCCCGACGACATCCGCCTGCGCCGCACCCAGATCGACGAGGGGCTGGCCGATCCCGCCCGAAAGTCGGGCGACCATGCCCGGCTGAACGCGCTGCTGGGCCTGGCCGAGGCGACGGGCTGCCGGCGGCGCAAGCTCTTGTCCTATTTCGGCGAGGAGATGGCCGAGGATTGCGGCAATTGCGATCTGTGCCAGGTGCCGCCCAGGCTGTTCGACGGCACGCTGGCGGTCAGGAAGGCCCTGTCCGCGATGGTGCGGACCGGCGAATGGTTCGGCAGCGGCCATCTGATCGACATCCTGACCGGCACCACCACCGACAAGGTGCGCGAACGCGGCCATGACCAGCTGCCGACCTTCGGGGTGGGAAAGGATTTCGCGCGGGGGCAATGGCAGGCGATCTTCCGGCAGATGATGGGGCTGGACCTGTGCCGCCCCGATCCCGAACGCCACGGCGCACTGCACCTGACCGAGACCGCCCATCCGATCCTGCGCGGCGAGGAAAGCGTCACCCTGCGCCAGGACACCACGCAGAATGCCAAGCCCGCCAATGTCCTGCGCACGCAGGTCAGCGAGGAGGACGAGCCGCTGCTCTCGGCCCTGAAGGCCAAGCGCCGCGCGCTGGCCGAGGCGGCGCGCGTGCCGGCCTATGTCATCTTCCCCGACCGCACCCTGATCGAGATGGCCGAGAAGCGCCCGCAGGATCTGGACCAGATGGCCGGGATCAGCGGGGTGGGCGCCAAGAAGCTGGAGAGCTTCGGCCGCGCATTCCTGTCGGTGATCGCGGGCGACCAGCCCGAGATGCATCCCGCGCGCCGCGCCTTGGCGGGCAAGCCCGAGGGGGCGCTGTTCGACCGACTGGTCGATATCCAGACCCGGTTGCAGCGGGGCGCGGACGGCACGGAAAAGCCGCTGTCCTGTTCGACCGCCCAGATCCGGCGGATCGCCGAAAGCCGCCCCTCCAGCCGCGACGCCCTGTCCCGCCATCTGGACGAGCCGCGCCTCGACCGATTCGCGCAGGCCTTCCTGGACGAGATCGCCTCGGCCGGCTGACGCGGCCCCGGATCGGGGGCGGCAGGGGGGTCAACGGAACGTGATGCGTCCGAAGGCTTATGGGCCGCGTGCATCATGGCATGATGACCGCGCGCGCCCTCGGGCGTGCCTAGGCCCCGATCGGAGGATATCATGAAGCTGAACTGGTCTGACGTCACACCGCACCGGATGTTCCTGGACAGGCGCAAGTTCATGGCGACCTCGGTCGCGGGTCTGGCCTTGGCGGGTCGTGCCGGGGCCCAGTCCCCGGGCACGATGACGGGCGCGCCCTCGCCTTTGTCCACCGACCAGACGCCGAACACCTTCGAGGAGATCACCAACTACAACAATTTCTACGAATTCGGCACCGGCAAGGAAGACCCCGCCCGCAATGCCCATACGCTGACCACCGACCCCTGGTCGGTCGAGATCGGCGGCATGGTCGAACGCCCCGGCAGCTACGGCGTCGAGGACCTAGCCCCCGACAACGCGCTGGAGGAACGCATCTACCGGCTGCGCTGCGTCGAGGCATGGTCGATGGTCATCCCCTGGATCGGCGTGCCCCTGGCCGGCGTGCTGGCCAAGGTCGGCGTGCAGCCCGGCGCGCAATATGTCGAGTTCGAGACCTTGGTGCGCCCCGAGGAGATGGTCGGCCAGCAGCGCGCGATCCTGGACTGGCCCTATCGCGAGGGGCTGCGCCTGGACGAGGCGATGAACCCGCTGACCATCCTGGCCACGGGCCTCTACGACCAGCCCATGCCCAACCAGAACGGCGCGCCGATCCGGCTGGTCGTGCCGTGGAAATACGGCTTCAAGTCGATCAAGTCGATCGTGCGGATCACCCTGACCGAACGCCAGCCGGTGAACACCTGGAAGCAGCTGCAGGCCAGCGAATACGGCTTCTATGCCAATGTGAATCCCCAGGTCGACCATCCCCGCTGGAGCCAGGCCACCCACCGGGTGATCGGCGCGGGCCTGTTCGGGGGCCGCGAGGAGACGCAGATGTTCAACGGCTATGGCGAGCAGGTGGCCTCGATGTATGCCGGAATGGACCTCTCGGTGGATTACTGATGCGGCGCAGCCTGAACGATGCGCTGCGACGGCTGCCGGTCTGGGCGGTCTGGCTGGGTGGGGCGCTGCCCTTCGCCCTGATCCTCTGGGACATCTTCACCGGCGGCCTGGGCGTCGACCCGGTGGCCGAGATCGAGCACCGCCTTGGCCGCACCGCGCTGTACTTCCTGGCGGCGGGGCTGGCGGTCACGCCGCTGCTGCGCCTGACGGGGATCACCCTGATGCGGTTCCGCCGGGCGTTG
>NZ_CP038439.1:3010000-3271357 GCF_004683865.2 Paracoccus liaowanqingii
GCTGGAAGCGGCGAGCCATCTGAAGGTGATCGGGCGCGCGGGCATCGGGGTCGACAATGTCGACATCCCGGCGGCCAGCAAGAAGGGCGTCATCGTGATGAACACGCCCTTCGGCAACAGCGTCACCACCGCCGAGCATGCCATCGCGATGATGTTCGCCGTGGCGCGGCAGCTGCCCGAGGCCAGCGTCAGCACCCATGCCGGCAAGTGGGAGAAGAACCGCTTCATGGGGGTCGAGCTGTTCAACAAGACCCTGGGTGTGATCGGCGCGGGCAATATCGGCGGGATCGTCATCGACCGCGCCCTGGGGCTGCACATGAAGGTTCTGGCCTATGATCCCTTCCTGTCCGAGGATCGCGCCAAGGAATTGGGCGTGACCAAGGTCGAGCTGGACGATCTGCTGGGCCGGGCCGATTTCATCACCTTCCACGTGCCCCTGACCGACAAGACCCGCAACATCCTGTCGCGCGAGGCGATCGCCAAGCTGAAGCCGGGCGTGCGGATCATCAACTGCGCCCGCGGCGGGCTGGTCGACGAGGAGGCCTTGGCCGAGGCCTTGACGGACGGTCGCGTGGCAGGCGCCGCCTTCGACGTGTTTGCCGTCGAGCCCGCCACCGACAGCCCGCTGTTCAACCTGCCCAATGTCGTCGTGACCCCGCATCTGGGCGCCGCCACCACCGAGGCGCAGGAGAACGTCGCCCTGCAGGTTGCCGAGCAGATGTCGGATTATCTGCTGACGGGCGCGGTGCAGAACGCGCTGAACATGCCCTCGGTCACCGCCGAGGAGGCGTCCGTGATGGGGCCCTGGATCAAGCTGGCCGCGCATCTGGGCGCCTTTGTCGGGCAGATGACCGACGAGCCGATCAAGGCGATCAACGTCCTCTATGACGGCGTCGTGTCCGAGATGAACCTGAACGCGCTGAACGCCGCCGTCATCGCGGGGGTGATGAAGGCCAGCAATCCGGACGTGAACATGGTCTCGGCCCCGGTCATGGCGAAGGAGCGCGGCGTGCAGGTCTCGACCACCCGGCAGGACAAGGCCGGCGTCTACGAGGGCTACATCAAGCTGACCTGCGTGACCGAGACGCGCGAGCGGTCCATCGCCGGCACGGTCTTCAGCGACGGCAAGCCGCGCTTCATCCAGATCCGCGGCATCAATGTCGATGCCGAGGTGGGAAGCCACATGCTGTACACCCGCAACAAGGACGTGCCGGGCGTGATCGGCGCGCTTGGCATGACGCTTGGCGATCTGGGGGTGAACATCGCGAACTTCACGCTCGGGCGGTCTGCGGGCGGCTCGGACGCGATCGCGATCCTCTATCTGGACGAGGCGATCAGCGACGGGGCCCTGTCCGCGCTGGAGGCGACCGGCAAGTTCCTGCAGGCGCGCCGGCTGCAATTCGAGGTTTGACCTGCCGCCCGCACGCCCCTACCCAAGGGGCGTGCGGTCCCCTTCGCCGCATGCCGCGACCAGGTGACAGATGCGACTTTACGCGATCGGCGACATTCACGGACAGCTGGACCTGCTGAAGGCCGCGCATCAGCGGATCTTCGAGGATGGCGGCCCCGATGCGGTCATCGCCCATGTGGGCGACCTGATCGACCGCGGCCCCGATTCGCGGGGCGTGGTGGAGCATCTGCTGCGCGGGCAGCGCGCGGGGCGGCCCTGGATCGTCACGCGCGGCAATCATGACCGCTTCCTGCCAGCCTTCCTGAACGACCCTGACTGGATCGATCCCGGCCTGTCCTCGGGGCAGCACTGGGTGGATCATCCGGGGCTGGGGGCGGCGGCGACATTGCGATCCTATGGCGTGGATCCCGACCAGCCGCGGGATGCGCTGCTGGACGCCGCGCGGCGGGCGGTGCCTGCGGAGCACGCGCGGTTCCTGGCAGCGCTGCCGCTGTGGTACCTGCATCCGCTGGCGCTGGTCGTGCATGCGGGCATCCGCCCGGGCATCGACCTGCAGGATCAGGCCGAGGACGATCTGGTCTGGATCCGCCAGGGGTTCCTGGACAGCCCTGCCGATTTCGGCGTGCTGGTCGTGCATGGCCATACCGCGCTGGACCGGCCCACGCACTATCCCAACCGGCTGAACTTGGATGGCGGCGCGGCCTATGGCCGGCCCCTGTCCGCCGCCGTGATCGAACGCGGCGCCGTGCATCTGCTGACCGATCACGGTCGCCATCCCCTGCCCGTGGAGTGAGCCCATGCGCCTGATCCCCCTTGCCGCCGCCCTGCTGCTGATCGCCGCCCCCCTCGCCCGCGCCGACGAGATCGGCCGCGTCGGCGTGGACTGGGTCGGCAACGATGTCGTCATCGAGGCGATCCGCGACCCCGACGTGCCGGGCGTGACCTGCCATCTGGCCTATTTCAGCCGCTCGGTCCTGGATCGGCTGAGCCAGGGGAACTGGTTCGAGGATCCGTCGAACAGCGCCATCCAATGCGCGCGGACCGGACCCATCGACGCCTCGGGCTTGGATCCCGACAGCGACGGCGAGGACGTGTTCAGCGAGGGCCGCTCTCTGGTCTTCAAGTCGCTGCGGGTGCGCCGCATCTGGGATGCCCAGAACCGGGTGCTGGTGTATCTGGCCCATGCCAGCCAGATCAGCGAGGGGTCCGCCAAGATGTCGATGGCGACGGTGCCCCTGGCCGAGGGCGACATCGCCCCCTGAGGGCCCGATGTGGACAGAATCGCCGTGGCGCGCTAGAGAACGCGCTGACCTGCGCGTGAACGCGGATCGTGACCGAAGGAAGCCCCCCGATGCACAGCCAGAGCCGTCAAGCGAAGTACAGCCTGGGACAGGTCGTGCGCCATCGCTCGCGGCCCTTTCGCGGGGTGATCTTCGACGTGGATCCCGAATTCGCCAATACCGAGGAATGGTACGCCTCCATCCCCGAGGACTCGCGGCCCCACAAGGACCAGCCCTTCTATCACCTGCTGGCCGAGACCGAGGCGACCTATTACGTGGCCTATGTGTCCGAGCAGAACCTGGAGCCCGACGTGTCGGGCGAGCCGCTGGACCATCCGGAACTGGCCGACCGCTTCGGCGCCTTCGAGGATGGGCGCTATTACCTGTCCGGCCCGGTGAACTGACGGCACCACGGTCGGGCGGCATGGCCGGTCACGTCGGCTCGGGCGGGACGAAGGGCAGGCTGAAGGCCAGGTAGTTGCGGCTGTCCTCGCGGTAATAGCACAGCGCCTGCGTCAGATCCTGGATCAGGAACCAGCCGAACCCGCCCTCGGGCAGATCGCCCGGGATCAGGGCGGGCAGGCTGCGCGGCAGGATGCAGCCCTCGGGCAGCGACACCCCGTCATCGGTCAGCGCGCAGGCCAGGCCGCCGTCATGGCGCACGATGCACAGGTGGATCACCGGCGGCCGGGCGACGGCCGGGGCGGGGTCGGGCCCTTCGAGCGGGGCGTGTTCGGTGACGTTGTTCATCACCTCGGCCAGGACCAGTTCCAGACGGCCGAGCGTGTCCTCGCTGACCTCGGGCAGGAACCGCTGGCGCACGTCCTGCAGCGCGGCGCGCACCGTGACGGGGTTGGCGTCCAGCACGCGGTGGAACATCGGCTGCGCCCGGCATCTGGCCGGGCAGCCGATATCGGGGTCGGACCGTCCGGTGGCTGTCATGCATCGGGCTCCTTCTGGGCGGGAGGGGGCTGCAGGTCGAAGACGCTGTCCATCCGGGTCAGTCGGAAAACGCGTTCGACATTGGGCGTCAGCGCCGACAGGACCATCGCAAGATGCTGAGGCAGGCTCTTGCGGACGGCGATCATCGCGCCCAGGCCCGAACTGTCCATGAAATCGACTGCCGCCATGTCCAGCCGCACCGGCTTGCGGCAGGGGGCGACGATCTCTCGCAGCTTGTCCTTGAAGGGCGTGGCGATGGCGGCGTCGATGCGCGCGTCCAGCACCTTGATGTGCAGATGGGTGTCGGCATCCTCGACGATGAACTGCATGCGGGGTCCTTCCTTGCGCGGGTTCCTCAGCGCTAAGGCGGAAAGGTTGCGATCCGGTTAGCAAACGAGCCCTGCCGGAAAAAACTGCGGAAGAACCCGACGTCTCGAGCCCGCCGCAGGCCGCCCGCCCCGGCCACCGACTTAACATAAGTTGCACAATAATGCGGCAACGGCCCTCGGGCACCCGGACGCCGGCCCCGGCCCTGTCCCAAGGATGCGGAACTAACAGGCAACCGTTCCGGTTCTTCTGTGGACATCGCGGAACCGGGCGCGGATCATCAAGGTCACAGAACAGCCCGGACGGACAATGCGCCACAGAATGGGGGGATGATGAGTTATTACAACGAGATGTTCGAGGGCGATCGCGTGCGCGATCCCTATGCCCGGCTTCGGGACTGGGTCGAGACGATGCCCGACGATTTCCGCCAGATGAAGCAGGCCGAGGCCGAGGCGCTGTTCCGACGCATCGGCATCACCTTCGCGGTCTATGGCGAGGGCGGCGATCCCGACCGGCTGATCCCCTTCGACATGATGCCCCGCGTGTTCGAGCAGGCCGAATGGCGCCGCCTTGAACGCGGCATCAAGCAGCGCGCCCGCGCCCTGAACGCCTTCCTGCGCGACGTCTATGGCCGCGGAGAGATCATCCGCGCCGGCCGCATCCCCGCGCGGCTCGTCTATCAGAACGAGGCCTACGAGAAATCCGTCGTGGGGGTCGTGCCGCCGCGCGGCATCTACTCCCACATCATCGGCATCGACCTTGTCCGCACCGCCAAGGACGAATTCTACGTGCTGGAGGACAATTGCCGCACGCCCTCGGGCGTCAGCTATATGCTGGAAAACCGCGAGATCATGATGCGCATGTTCCCGCAGCTGTTCCGCAACAACCGGATCGAGCCGGTGGACCAGTACCCCGACCTGCTGCGCCGCACGCTGGAATCGGTGGCGCCTGCCAAGTGCAGCGACCGCCCCACCTGCGTGATCCTGACGCCGGGCCATTACAACAGCGCCTATTACGAGCACAGCTTCCTGGCCAACCTGATGGGCGTCGAACTGGTCGAGGGGCAGGATCTGTTCGTGGACGGCGAATTCGTCTACATGCGCACCACCACGGGCCCCAAGCGCGTCGACGTGATCTATCGCCGGATCGACGATCCCTATCTGGACCCGCTGTGCTTCCGCCCCGATTCGATGCTGGGCATCCCGGGGCTGATGGATGTCTATCGCTCGGGCGGGGTGTCGATCTGTTCCGCGCCGGGAGCGGGCGTGGCCGACGACAAGGCCATCTACACCTTCGTCCCCGAGATGATCCGCTTCTATCTGGGCGAGGAACCGATCCTGAACAACGTCCAGACCTGGACGCTGTGGAAGGACGACGACTATCGCTATGTCATGGAGCACCTGCCCGAACTGGTGGTCAAGGAGGTCCATGGCTCGGGCGGCTACGGCATGCTGGTCGGCCCGAAATCCACGAAAGAGGAAATCGAGACCTTCCGCCTCAAGATCCAGGCCAATCCGTCGAACTACATCGCCCAGCCCACGCTGGCCCTGTCCACCTGCCCGACCTTCGTGGACGAGGGCATCGCGCCCCGCCATGTCGATCTGCGGCCCTATTGCCTCTGCGGCGACCGGATCGAGCTGGTGCCGGGCGGGCTGACCCGCGTGGCGCTGCGCGATGGCAGCCTGGTCGTGAACTCGTCGCAGGGCGGGGGCGTCAAGGACACTTGGGTCCTGTCCGAATGAGAGGGGGAGCCACAATGCTCAGCCGTACCGCATCGAACCTGTTCTGGATGGGCCGCAACCTGGAACGGGCCGAGACCGCCGCCCGTCTGCTGGACGTGGGCCAGCGGATCACGCTCCTGCCCAACACCGAGCTGGGCTATCAGAACGAATGGAACTCGCTGCTGCAGGCCTCGGGCAGCTCGGACTTGTTCCGCGAGAAATACGGCGACATCACCCAGGAGAACATCGAGGAATTTATCTTCTTCGACCGCGCCAACCCCTCCTCGGTGGCCAGCTGTTTGGAAAAGGCCCGCGAATCGGGACGCATCGTGCGCACGGCCCTGACCAGCCAGGTCTGGGACGCGCTGAACGTGTCCTACCAGGAACTGCGCAAGATCGAGCGGCTGCCCCGGTCCAAGCTGGACACGGCCTCGCTGACCGATTTCACCACCGGCCACACCTCGACCGTGCGCGGCGCGATCAACGCGACCCAGCTCAGGAATGACGGCTGGCACTTCATGAACCTGGGCTATGGCCTGGAGCGGGCCGACGCCACGGCCCGCCTGCTGGACGTGAAGTACTTCGTCCTGCTCCCGCGGATCGAGTTCGTGGGCTCGGGCCTCGACACCTATCAGTGGCAGGTGATCCTGCGCGCGCTGTCCGCGCACCGGGCCTATCACTGGGCCTATGGCGGCGACATCACCGCGGGACAGGTGGCCGATTTCCTGATCCTGAACGGCGAGTCCCCCCGCGCGCTGATCACCTCGCTCTACGAGACGGTCTGGCATTTGGAAGGGCTGGCGCGGCGCTACGGCGACGGCGTGCCGATCTCGGCCCGCGACAAGGCGCGCGAGGTGCTGACCGCGCTGCAGGCCCGCGACATCGAGATGATCTTCGACGAGGGGCTGCACGAATTTCTCAGCTGGTTCATCCGCGAACTGGCCGAGATCTCGAATTTGGTGCACCAGGATTACCTGCTGGGAGGGGCGTGAGCCATGAAGCTGCGCATTTCGCACGAGACCGTCTATCGCTACGACCAGCCGATCCGCAACCTGGTGCAAAGCCTGCGCCTGACCCCCTCGGTCTTCGAGGGGCAGAAGATGCACGACTGGACGATCGACGTGTCGGGCGGCATCCGGGGGCCGGGCTTCCGCGACGGTGCCGGCGACTGGATCGAGGGCTGGACCGTGCGCGGCCCGGTCGATCATGTGACCATCCGCATCGACGGGCGCATCGACACCCGCGACATGGCGGGCGTGCTGCGCGGCCATCGCGAGATGATCAACCCGCTGACCTATCTGCGCGACACCTCGGTCACCCGCCCCGACCCGGCGCTGCGCGAGCTGGCCTTCGGCATCACCGGCACGACCGACCAGCTGGACCTGGCGCACAAGCTGTCGGCGGCGGTCAGCGACCGCATCGCTTTCCGCCCCGGCGTCACCCAGACCGGCACCACCGCCGCCCAGGCCTTGGCCCTGGGCGAGGGCGTCTGCCAGGACCACACCCATGCGCTGACCGCTCTGGCGCGCCTGCGCGGCCTGCCCGCGCGCTACGTCTCGGGCTACCTGCACTCGACCATCGACGGGCAGGCCCATGACGCCGCCCATGCCTGGGCCGAGATCCAGGTCGAGGGGCTGGGCTGGATCGGCTTTGATGCGGCCAACCGCTGCTGCCCGGACGAACGCTATGTCCGGCTCGGCTCGGGCCTCGATTCCGCCGACGCCGCCCCGATCCGCGGCATCGCCATGGGCACCGGCGCCGAGGAACTCGACGTCAGCGTCCGGGTCGAGGAGATGCCGCAGTAGACCGGCCTCCCCCTTCATCTTGGCGAAAATATCCCGCGGGGGTCCGGGGGCGCGAAGCCCCCGGTGCGGCCCCGTCCCCCGGTCCGGCCGCCGTCACAGGGTGATGCGATAGCGCGCGAACCCCTCCGCCGTCTCGCCCGCGGGCTCGATCCGCAGCGCCGTGACATCGTCCAGATAGGCTGCCGACCCCGGCCCCGTCTCGAACAGGACCGAAGCCCCCTCCAGCGGCGCGAACGACCAGTTCCCGTCCGCCGCCGGATCAATGACCCCCTGCTCGACGATATGGCGCACGATGACGTCGCGGTTCGTGTCCGGCCCCTCGAAGACGATGGTCGTCCCGTCCGCCCCCGGAAACGCCCCCCCGCCCGAGGCGCGGTAGTTGTTGGTGGCGATGATGAACTCCGCTTCCGGATCGACCGGCTGCCCGTCGAAGGCCAGGTCTGTGATGCGGTTCGCCTCCGGATCCGCGACCGCCCCCTCGCCGTCGAAGCGCGCGGGCTGCGACAGGTCGATCCGATAGGTCACCCCGTCGATCACGTCGAAATTGAAGCTGGGAAATTCGGGGTTCAGCAGCGGCTGGTCGGCCTCGCCCGGCACGATCCGGTTGAAGGCCCCGGCGCTGCGCTCCAGCCAGTCCTTGACCTCTGCACCGGTGACGCGCACCGCGCGGATGGTGTTGGGATACAGATAGAGGTCCGCCACGTTGCGGATGGCGATATCGCCCGCCGGCACGTCGGTGAAATAGTCCGGCCCCCCGCGCCCGCCCGCCTTGAAGGGCGCCGCTGCCGACAGGATCGGCAGCCCCTCATGCGCGGTCCCCGCCAGCATCTGCGCGATGTACCAGCTTTGCGCGTTCGAGACGACCTGCACCGACGGATCGTCCGCCACCATCGCGAAATAGCTGTAGAGCGCCGCGCTGGTCTGACCCACCGGGCGGCGCACATAGTCCAGCGTCTCCTGATGCTCGGCCGCCGTGGCCTCCTCGATAGCCGCTACGCTCTCGACCAGGGGAACGACCGCGTTCTCGGCGTCGCGCTCGGAAATCGGGCGCGCCTCGACCTCGTGGCCGGCCACGACCCATCCGTCGCCCTGTCGCTGCAGCAGCAGATCGACCAGCCCCATATGCGATCCCCAGAACCCGGCCATCACCCCGGGCTTGCCGCCGATGGTGCCGGCGGCCACGTCCACGCCCTCGGCCTCCTCGTAATCCGGGCCGGGAAAGACCCGGTGCGAATGCCCGGTCAGGATGACGTCGATCCCCTCGACCCCGGCCAGCGGGATGGCCGCGTTCTCCATCCCCGGCTCGTGCGCCACGGCGCCGATCCCCGAATGGCACAGCGCGATGACCAGATCGACGCTCTCGGCGCGCAGCCGCGGCACCCAGGCCTCGGCCGCCTCGACGATGTCGCGGGCGGTCACGCGGCCCTCCAGATGGGCGCGGTCCCATTGCATGATCTGCGGCGGCACGAAGCCGATGATGCCGATGCGGATCGGATGGGCCTCGCCCGCCCCGTCGACCAGTTCGCGCTCCAGCACGGCATAGGGCGGCAGCAGCGTCGCGCCGCTCTCCTCGACGATCTCGACATTGGCGCAGACCACCGGCCAGCCGGCGCCCGCCAAGCTGCGCTCCAGGAACTCCAGCCCATAGTTGAACTCGTGATTGCCAAGCGTGCCGCCGTCATAGCCCAGGGCGTCCATCGCCTGGATGACCGGATGGGACGCGCCCTCGGGCATGCCGCGCTCATAGGCGATATAATCGCCCATCGGGTTGCCCTGCAGGAAATCGCCATTGTCCAGCAGCAGGCTGTTGGTCGCCTCGGCCCGCACGGCAGTGACCAGGGCCGCGGTCCGCGACAGGCCCACCGTGTCGATGGCCCGGTCGGCGTAATAGTCGTAGGGCCACACATGGACGTGCAGGTCGGTCGTCTCCATGATCCGCAGATGCGCCTGCCCCGCCTCGGCGCGGGCGGAATAGGGATGCAGAACCATCAGCGACAGCCCGGCGGCCCCCGAAGACAGGAACCCGCGGCGCGACAGGACGAAGATCTTGGTCATGGTCGTCATTCCTTGGTGATGTCCGGCGCAGGATGGGCGATTTCCGCGCCCGCGGCGACCCACAGTTTGATGACAGGCGCCGGGCTGCCACCCGGGCGGGCATTCCCGCCCCCTCATCCGAAACGAGCGATTGCGCCCCCCGCGCCCCGGTCCTAGTCTTCGCCGGATCGAGAAACGGAAAGACATGCCGATGACCTATTGCGTCGGGCTGAAACTGGACGCCGGACTGGTGCTGCTGTCGGACACCCGCACCAATGCGGGGCTGGACAACATCTCGTGCTATCGCAAGATGTTCTTCTTCGAGAACCCGGGCGAACGCATCATCACGATCATGACGGCGGGCTCGCTCTCGGTCACCCAGACCACCATCGCGCGCCTCGACGAGGCGATCGAGGACGAACTGGCCGACGAGACGACCTCGATCCTCAAGGCGCCCACCATGCTGCGCGTGGCCACGATCATCGGCGACACGCTGACCCGCACCCGGCGCGAGATCGCCGAACAGTGCCGCGACCTGAAACAGCAGGCTTCGGCCAGCATGATCGTGGGCGGGCAGCGCGCCGGCGGCGACATGCGCCTCTTCCTGATCTATCCCGAGGGCAACTTCATCGAGGCCACCGAGGACACGCCCTTCCTGCAGATCGGCGAACACAAGTACGGCAAGCCGATCCTCGACCGGGTGGTGACCCCTGCCACCAGTCTGGCCGATGCGCAGAAGGCGGTGCTGCTGTCCATGGATTCGACCCTGCGCTCGAACCTGTCTGTCGGCATGCCGCTGGACATGGCGGTGATCGAACAGGGCGCCTGCGCCGTGACCACCCGCCGCCGCATCCTGGACGGCGACCCCGACTTCGCGCAGATGAGCGCCGCCTGGTCCGCCGCCCTGCGCGACAGCTTCGTCAAGGTCACCATCTGACCCCTCGGCGACCCCCGCCTTCATCTTGGCGGAAATATCCCGGGGGAGTCCGAAGGACGGGGGCAGCGCCCCCCTCAGCCCCTCCGTCGGCGCCCCCGCCGGGCATGCGCGTTGATGCGGCAGGGATGACGCGCTAAGCAGACGCGACGTAATGCCCAAGGGGGGACCCCATGACCGACAAGATCAGCCGCACCCGCATCACCCCCGAAGAGGCGCTGGCCTATCACATGGAGCCGCGCCCGGGGAAATACGACATCATCCCCTCGACCCCCATGACCACGCAGCGCGACCTGTCGCTGGCCTATTCGCCCGGCGTCGCGGTCCCCGTGCAGGCCATCGCCGACCGGCCCGAGACGGCCTACGACTACACGACCAAGGGCAACATGGTCGCCGTCATCTCGAACGGCACCGCGATCCTGGGGATGGGCAATCTGGGCGCGCTGGCCTCCAAGCCGGTGATGGAGGGCAAGGCGGTGCTCTTCAAGCGCTTCGCCGACGTGAACGCCATCGACATCGAGCTGGACACCGAGGATGCGGACGAGTTCATCAATGCCGTCAAGCTGATGGGTCCGACCTTCGGGGGCATCAACCTGGAGGACATCAAGGCGCCCGAATGCTTCATCATCGAAAGCCGCCTGAAGGAGCTGATGGACATCCCGGTCTTCCATGACGACCAGCACGGCACGGCGGTGATCTGCGCGGCGGGCCTTCTGAACGCGCTGGAACTGTCGGGCAAGCGGATCGAGGACGTGCGCATCGTGCTGAACGGCGCGGGGGCCGCCGGCATCGCCTGTCTGGAACTCTTGAAGGCCATGGGCGCGCGGCAGGCCAACTGCATCATGTGCGACACCAAGGGTGTCATCTATCAGGGCCGCACCGAGGGCATGAACCAGTGGAAATCGGCCCATGCGGTGGTGACCGAGGCCCGCAGCCTGGAAGACGCCATCCGGGGCGCCGACGTTTTCCTGGGCGTCAGCGCCAAGGGCGCGGTGACGCAGGACATGGTCGCCAGCATGGCCGACAACCCGGTCATCTTCGCCATGGCGAACCCCGACCCCGAGATCACGCCCGAGGACGCCCATGCCGTCCGCCCCGACGCGATCGTGGCGACGGGCCGCAGCGACTATCCCAACCAGGTGAACAACGTCCTAGGCTTCCCCTATCTGTTCCGGGGCGCGCTGGACATCCACGCCCGCGCCATCAATGACGAGATGAAGATCGCCTGCGCCGAGGCGCTGGCCAAGCTCGCGCGCGAGGATGTTCCCGACGAGGTCGCCATCGCCTATGGCCGCAAGCTGCAATTCGGGCGCGATTACATCATCCCGACGCCCTTCGATCCGCGCCTGATCCACGTGATCCCCCCCGCCGTGGCGAAGGCCGGGATGGAGACCGGCGTCGCGCGCCGTCCGATCATCGACATGGAGGGCTATGTCCAGACGCTGAAGAACCGCATGGACCCGACGGCGGCGATCCTGCAGGGCATCCATGCCCGCGCGCGACAGAAGCAGGCACGGATGATCTTTGCCGAGGGCGACGACCCGCGCGTGCTGCGCGCCGCCGTGGCCTGGCAGCGCGGCGGCATGGGCCAGTCGCTGGTCGTGGGCCGCGAGGCCGAGGTCAAGGCCGAGCTGGAGGCGCTTGGCATGGGCGATGCCTTCCGCGAGATCAGCGTCGTGAATGCCGCCAATACCCGCCATCTGGATGCCTATCACGAGTTCCTGTACCAGCGCCTGCAACGGAAGGGTGTGGACCGCG
Source organism: Paracoccus liaowanqingii (assembly GCF_004683865.2). NCBI lineage: Bacteria > Pseudomonadati > Pseudomonadota > Alphaproteobacteria > Rhodobacterales > Paracoccaceae > Paracoccus > Paracoccus liaowanqingii. Next base: position 3,022,213 of record NZ_CP038439.1, read on the forward strand.
AGGATGCCTTCAAGCTGGCCAATCGCGACCGCCATGTCTTCGCGGCCCTGATGCTGGCGCATGGGCATGGCGACGGGCTGGTCACCGGGGTGACGCGCAAGAACGCCCCCGTGCTGGCGCAGATCGGGCAGGTCTTCGACGTGCGCCCGCAGGATGGCGCGGTGGGCATCACCGCGGTGCTGCACCGGGGCCGGATCGTGCTGATCGGCGACACGCTGGTCCATGAATGGCCCGAGGCGGAGGATCTGGCCGAGATCGCCACCCGTGGCGCCGCCGTCGCCCGCAACCTGGGGCTGGAGCCGCGCGTGGCCTTCCTGTCCTTCTCCAACTTCGGCTATCCGGTCAGCGAGCGCGCCACCAAGATGTCGCAGGCCGCCCATGTGCTGGACGCGCGCGGCGCGGATTTCGAATACGAGGGCGAGATGACCGTCGATGTGGCGCTGAACATCGAGGCCGCCGCGCGCTATCCCTTCAGCCGCCTGACCGCGCCCGCCAATGTGCTGGTCGTGCCGGCGCGGCACTCGGCCTCGATCTCGGTCAAGCTGCTGCAGGAGATGGCGGGGGCCACGGTGATCGGGCCGATCCTGACCGGCGTGGCGCGGCCCATCCAGATCTGCTCGACCAACTCGACGGTCAGCGACATCCTGAACATGGCCGCCATCGCGGCGGGCGGCGTCGGCGCGCAGGGCTGAACTCGCACAGGGGCTGTCCGCCCCCCGTCGCCTGACGGCGCCTCCCCCCGAGGATATGTGCGGACCCAAGGCAGGTCAGGACAGGCGGTCGACCTGTCTCTGGCGCTCGCGGAAGCGGGCGCGGTCAGCCTCGGTGTATTCGTCCGCGCAGCGGTGGCAGCAGGCGCCTTCCTCGTATTCGGGGTGGCGGCGATCCTCGGGAGAGAGCGGGCGGCGGCAGGCGTGGCAGAGGCCGTGGCGGCCCGGGGCCAGCCCGTGGGTCAGGCTGACGCGCTGGTCGAAGACGAAGCAGTCGCCCTGCCAGGTGCTGTCTTGTTCCGGGATCTCCTCGAGATATTTCAGGATGCCGCCCTGCAGGTGATGGACCTCGGGGACGCCCTGCGACAGCAGATAGTTCGTCGATTTCTCGCAGCGGATGCCGCCGGTGCAGAACATCGCGATGCGCTTGCCCTGAAAGCGGTGGGCATTCGCGGCCCACCAGGCGGGAAAGTCGCGGAAGCTTTTCGTGCCCGGATCGACGGCGCCCCGGAAGGTGCCGATCTGCACCTCGTAGTCGTTGCGGGTGTCGATGACCGCCACGTCGGGGGCTTCGATCAGCGCGTTCCAGTCGGCGGGGGCGACATAGCGGCCCACCGCCGCCACCGGGTCCACGTCGGGCTGGCCCATCGTGACGATCTCGCGCTTGAGGCGGACCTTCATGCGGGCGAAGGGCGGGGTGTCGGCGGGGCTTTCCTTCCACGTCAGCGCGGCGAAGCCGGGCCAGGCGCGGAGATGGTCCAGCACCGTCAGGATGCCGTTGCGGGGTCCGGCGATGGTGCCGTTGATGCCCTCGGGCGCCAGCAGCAGCGTGCCGCACAGGCCCTGCACCCGGCACAGGTCCAAAAGCGGCGCCTGCCGCGCGGCAGGGTCGGGAAGCCTGGCGAAATGATAGAGCGCGGCGACGGTCGGCATGGGCGCGGCTTTAGACAGCCGCGCCCGCCAAGGCAAGGTCCTAGAAGGTCAGGCCCAGGGCCAGGCCGCCCAGCAGATAGGTCAGCCCGGTGATCAGCAGGATGCCCACGATGTTGAGCACGAAGCCCCCCTTCGCCATCTGCGCGATGGTCACCGTGCCGGTGCCGAAGACGATGGCGTTGGGCGGGGTGCCCACCGGAAGCATGAAGGCGCAGGTCGCGGCCAAGGCCGCCGGGATCAGCAGCGTCATCGCATCCGCCCCGATGCCCAAGGCGACGCCGCCCAGGATCGGGATGAAGGTCGCGGCGGTGGCGGTGTTCGAGGTGATCTCGGTCAGGAACAGGATGATCGTGACCACCGCGCCCACCAGAAGGATCGTGGGCAGCGAGCCCAGCCCCGTGACCTGCTGGCCGAACCAGCCGTCCAGCCCCGACGAGGCCACGGCCGAGGCCAGGCTGAGGCCGCCCCCGAACAGCAGCAGCACGCCCCAGGGCAGGCCGGCTTCGGCATCCTTCCATTCCAGCACCATCTGGTCGCGCCCGCGACCCGGCAGCAGGAACATGATCAGGCCCGCGCCCACCGCGATGGCCGTGTCGTCCAGGCTGTCCAGCCAGGGGGCGGCGGCACCGATGGCAGGGATGGTGGCCAGCAGCCCCGGCACCACCCACAGGAAGGCCGCGCCCAGAAAGACCATCAGGACCATCCGCTCTCCCTGACTGAGGGGGCCGAGGCCGGCGATCTGATCCTCGATCATCTGGCGGCCGCCCGGCACCTCGGGCAGGTCGAAGCGGTAGAGGACGCGGGTCATCAGGAACCACGCGATCAGGATGAACGAGAAGGCCAGCGGCGTGCCCAGCATCATCCATTCCAGAAAGCCGATCTCGCGGCCCAGCTCGTCCGAGGCATAGCCCGCGACGATGGCATTGGGCGGGCTGCCCAGGAGCGTGCCCAGGCCCCCCATCGAGGCCGCCCAGGCAATCGACAGTACCAGGCAGACGCCAAAGGCGCTGATGTTGGGATCCTTGACGACATCGGTGATCGTCGCGCCGCCCTTCAGCGCATCCTCGGCCGCCGCGCCGTCCTGGCGCGAGCTGCGGTCGACGACCAGCGACAGGACCGACAGGCCGATGGGCAGCATCATCAGCGTGGTGGCGGTGTTGGACACCCACATCGACAGAAAGCCCGTGGCCAGCATCATGCCCAGCACGATCTGGCGCGGCGCGGTGCCGACCTTGCGCAGGGTCAGCAGCGCCACGCGGGTGTGCAGGTGCCATTTCTCCATCGCGATGGCGATCAGGAAGCCGCCCAGGAACAGGAAGACGATCGAGCTGGCATAGGGCTGGGTCGCCTGCGCCACGGTCGTCTCGGTCAGGGCGGGGATCAGCACGATGGGCAGAAGCGCGGTGGCCGACAGCGGGATCGCCTCGGTCATCCACCAGACGGCCATCAGCGTGCCGACGGCGGCGACAAACCGCGCATCGGCCGACAGACCCTCCTGCCCGCCCAGCAGGATCCAGACCAGACCGGCCACGGCCAGACCCAGGGCGCGCAGGCCCCAGATCATCCGAGCGGACCGAGTCGGCGTCTCGTTCTCGTCATATGTGGCGGGATGGTGCAGATCGTCCTTGATGCCCATCGGGTCCTCCCTGGTTTGGCTCAGCCTATGCTGACGTCCGCCTAAAGCAATCGCGGAATCGCCGCCAGTGCCGGTCGCGGGTCTTGACCCCGGCCCGCCCGCGCGGTCCGATGGGGGATCGCCCCGCCCGGAAAGGATCGCCATGTCCCGCGCCCTGATCGTCATCGACCTGCAGATCGACTTCTGTCCCGGCGGCGCGCTGGCCGTGGCCGAGGGCGACCGGATCGTCACGCCCGTCAACGCGCTGATGCGCGACGCCGATGCGGTGATCCTGACGCAGGACTGGCATCCGGCGGATCACGCCAGCTTCGCCGACACCCATCCCGGCGCGCAGCCCTTTTCCCAGGTGCAGATGCCCTATGGCCTGCAGGTCCTGTGGCCCGCGCATTGCGTCATCGGGTCCAAGGGCGCGGCGTTCCATCCCGACCTGCACACCGACCGCGCCGACCTGATCCTGCGCAAGGGCTTCCGCCCCGGCATCGACAGCTATTCGGCCTTCTTCGAGAACGACCGCACCACGCCCACCGGGCTGGCCGGATACCTGCGCGACCGGGGCATCGACCGGCTGACCCTGGCGGGCCTCGCCCTGGATTTCTGCGTCGCGTGGAGCGCGATGGACGCCGCGCGCCTCGGGTTCCAGGTGCAGGTGATCCAGGACGCCTGCCGCGCCATCGACATGGACGGCAGCTTGGAGGCGGCGCAGGACGGGATGCGGCAGGCGGGCGTCGCCTTGGCCTGAGGCTTGCGCGCCCGCCCGCTTTTGGGCACCAAGGGCGAAATCTTGGGGGATCAGCACCGATGGTCGATATCGCCACGCGCGTCTACAATCACAAATGGAAGATCGACCCGATCGTCCGGTCCCTGATCGACACCGATTTCTACAAGCTGCTGATGTGCCAGTCGGTCCATCGCAACAGCCCCGGGACGCGGGTGACCTTCAGCCTGATCAACCGCAGCACCGACGTGCGCCTGGCCGAGCTGATCGACGAGGGCGAGCTGCGCGAGCAGCTGGACCATGTGCGATCGCTGTCGCTGACGCGCGGCGAAAGCACCTGGCTGCGCGGCAACACCTTCTATGGCAAGCGTCAGATGTTCCGCCCCGACTTCATGGAGTTCCTGGAAGGGCTGCGCCTGCCCCCCTATCATCTGGACAAGCGCGACGGTCAGTTCGAGCTGACCTTCGAGGGCCCCTGGCCCCAGGTCATGCTGTGGGAGATCCCCGCCCTGGCCATCCTGATGGAGCTGCGGTCCCGCGCCGTCCTGAAGGATCTGGGCCGGTTCGAGCTGCAGGTCCTCTATGCCCGGGCGATGACGCGGCTGTGGGAAAAGATCGAGGCGCTGCGCGATCTGCCCGACCTGCGCATCGCGGATTTCGGCACCCGGCGGCGGCACAGCTACCTGTGGCAGGACTGGACCGTGCAGGCGATGATGGAGGGGTTGGGCGACCGCTTCACCGGCACCTCGAACTGCGCCATCGCCATGCGGCAGGAGATCGAGGCGATCGGCACAAACGCACACGAGCTGCCGATGGTCCATGCGGCGCTGGCCGACAGCGACGCGGCGCTGCGGGTCGCGCCCTATGACGTGCTGGCCGACTGGCACGAGGAACACGAGGGCAATCTGCGCATCATCCTGCCCGACACCTACGGGACCGAAGGGTTCCTGGCCGGGGCGCCCGACTGGCTGGCGGGCTGGACCGGCATCCGCATCGACAGCGGCGATCCGGCCACGGGGGCGGAAAACGCCATCCGCTGGTGGCGGGACCGGGGCGAGGATCCGCGCGGCAAGCTGATCATCTTCTCGGACGGGCTGGACGTGGACCGGATCATCGCCCTGCACCGGCAGTTCCACGGTCGCGTCAAGGTCAGCTTCGGCTGGGGCACGCTGATGACCAACGATTTCCGCGGGCTGGTGCCCGGCGACGGGCTGGCGCCCTTCAGCCTGGTCTGCAAGGCGGTGGCGGCGGACGGGCGCCCGACGGTCAAGCTGTCGGACAACCCCGCCAAGGCCACCGGCCCCGCCTCCGAGATCGCGCGCTACAAGCGGGTCTTCGGGGTGGGCGCGCAGCAGGCGCTGGCCGTGTCGGTCTGAGGCCCCCTCAGACGCCGGTCGCCCACAGCAGCAGCAGGCAGGCCAGCGCCCCAAGCGAGGCGGTGATGGGCAGCGTCACCAGCCAGGCGGCGGTGATGGTGACCACATGGCTGCGGCGCACCAGGATGCGGCGGCGGGTCTCCTCGGCGGGCAGGGCCTCGGCCCGGGTCTCGCGGCGGTGATCCAGCCATTCGCGCGCGAAGCCCACGCCGAAGACGCCGCCCACCGCCACATGCGTGGTCGAGACCGGCAGCCCCAGCCCCGAGGCGCCCATCACCACGATCGCCGTCGCCAGCGAGACGCAGAAGGCCCGCCACGCGTTCAGCCGGGTGATGCCGCTGCCGACCATGTGGACCACGCGGCGCCCGAACAGCAGCGTGCCCGTGGCGATGGCCAGCCCCCCGCAGACCAGGACCAGCACCGGGACCACGCCGGGCCCCAGGCTCAGGCCCGGCGCGACCGACTGGCCCTGCAGGATCACCGACAGCGGGCCCGCGATGTTGCCCACGTCGTTGGCGCCATGGGCAAAGCCCAGGATCGCCACGGCCAGCAGCACGGCGGGACGCAGCAGGCGCCGGGTGGCGGGCTTGTCGGGATCGCGGGCCAGTTCGCGCCGCACGCCCTGCCGGGTGACCAGCAGCCCCCCCAGCCCCAGGACCAGCGTCACCGCCGCCGTCGCCATGGCACTGCCCTGCAGCAAGATCATCACATAGCCCGCGAAGGCCCCCGACATCAGCCCGACCAAGGGCGGCAGCCAGCGCTGCGCGCCCTGCGCACGGTCGGCGGCATCGACGACCTTCCTGCGCAGCAGGATCAGCAGCGCGCCCGCCAGCGCGCCCGACAGAATCGGCGTGGCCACCCAGACCGAGGCGATCATCGCGACCGTGCCCCAAGCCACGCTGCCCGGCCCGAAGGCCAGGGCGCCCGCGCCCGCGATGCCGCCCACGATGGAATGCGAGGTGCTGACCGGCAGGCTGCCGGCGGTCGCCAGGGTGATCCAGGACGCCGCCCCGATCAGGGCCGCGACCATCACCATCGGCGCCCGCGCGCCCTGCGCCACGTCGCCCAGCTCGACGATGCCCTGCGCCAGCCGGGCCGAGACCGCCCCGCCCGCCAGCACCGCCCCGGTGATGCCCGCCACCGCGACCAGCGCCAGGCCCGGCAGCAACCGGATCGCCCCGGCGCCGAAGGCGGGGCCAAGCGAGTTCGCCACGTCGTTGGCGCCGATCGCGATGCCCAGCCAGGCGGCGACGACCAGCCCCGCCCCCAGGGCCAGCACGCCGGGCGCCGCGCCCGACAGGGCCATCGCGACCATCAGCGTGCCGATCAGCGCCAGCATTCCCAGCCCGAGGCGCAGGACCGGGCGGATGGCATGCAGCTGCGCCATCTCGGTATGGGCCAGACGGCCCAGATCCTTGTCCAAGGCGCGAAAGCCCGGGCGACGGCTCATCCCTTGCGGGTCTTGACGGGAGCGGTCGGAAGGGCGCGGTCGGGCAGGCCCGCCAGGATCTGCTGCAGCCCGGGCTCGACGACCATGCGCGCGGCGTCCTGCGGCGCGAACCAGCGGCGCTTGCGCTGGCGGCGTTCGGGGAAATCGTCGGTCATGCTGTCCACGTCCAGCAGAAAGACCCGCATGTCGATGGGCACGGCAAAGCCCTCGTCCTGGGCCTTGTCATAGCGGAACCGGCCCAGCTCGCCCGGGCGGATGCGGCCGCGGACCCCGGCCTCTTCCCAGGCCTCCTGCGCGGCGGCGCCCGACAGGGTCCGGCCCTTCATCGGCCAGCCCTTGGGGATGACCCACCGACCCGTGCCCCGGCTGGTGATCAGCAGGATCTGCCCCGTCGCGGAATCGCGGCAGACGGCACCGACCTGGATCGGGTCGGGCCTGCGGCCCAGCAGCATGTCGAAGGTGCGGCGCCAGGTCTTCATTCGCCGTCATCCACCTTGCCGCGCAGGGACTTCACCTCGCCACGCACCGTCTTGGCCTTCAGGCGGCGGCGCTGGCTGCCCAGGGTGGGGCGGGTGGCGATGCGCCGCTTGGGCGCGGCCAGGGCCTGACGGATCAGGTCGGCCAGCCGCTCGCGGGCCAGCTCGCGGTTGCGCGCCTGGCTGCGGGTTTCCTGCGACAGGATCAGCAGCGCGCCTTCCTGCGTCCAGCGCCGCCCGGCCAGCCGCTGCAGCCGCCGCTTGACCGGATCGGAGAGGCTGGGCGACCGGGCCGCCTCGAAACGCAATTCGACCGCCGTCTCGACCTTGTTCACGTTCTGTCCGCCCGGTCCCTGTGACCGGGTGAACTGTTCGGACAGTTCCCATTCCTCGATGGCGATGGCGTCGGTGACATAGAGCATGATCAAGGATATGGCGCATTTCTGCGCCATTGAAAGGTGGATTCCGTTCGCTTGACGCCAGTTCGTGCGCGAATGTCACACCAGACGGCAATTTTCCTGTTCGGGCCAGTGCGCATAGGGAAGAACGGCCCCGTCGCGGCGGCTGTCGCGGACCCGCGACAGGTCGACCTGGGCCTGGACCCAGCCCGGCGCATCCATCCCGCCTTGGGCGATGATCCCGGTCTCCGGCCAGAAGCCGTCGGGCGGGCCATAGATCGCGGCGCGGCCCCGGTTCTCGTCCAGCGCCGGCAGCCAGTCGCAGGCGCCGACCGTAGGGGCATGGACCACGACGCACTGGCTTTCCAGCGCCCGGGCCATGGCCCCGATCCTGACCCGTGTGAACCCCGCGACCGTGTCGGTGCAGCTGGGCACCAGCAGGATCTCGGCCCCGGCCTCGGCCAGTACGCGGCCCAGCAGAGGAAATTCGCTGTCATAGCAGATCAGCACGCCCATCCGCCCAAGCGCCGTGTCGAAGACGCGCAGGCCCGGCGCGCCGGTCACATCCCAGTGCTCGCGTTCGAAGCGGGTCATGATCTGCTTGTCCTGATGCCCGATCCGTCCCTCCGGGCCATACAGCACCGCGCGGTTCACCGGACGCGGCCCCTCGAAGACCGGCCCCGAGGCGCCCAGGATGTGGCATCCCCGCGCCGCCGCCAGCCTGAGATGCAGCGCCTCGACAGCGGGTCCGTGGCGGGCGACCTCGTGCAGCCCGGCCTCCAGGTCGGCGGCGGTGGCGCGGCCGCCAAGCGAGGCCAGCTCCATCGCGCCGTATTCGGGAAAGACCAGCAGGTCGGCCTCGGCCGTCGCGACCCATCGGGTCAGCTTGGCCTCGTAGGCCGCGAAATCGTCGAACCAGTCGATGGGATAGGCGGCGGCGGCGATCCTCACAGCGGCTTCATCCAGAACTGCAGCGTCTTCTCGGTCTCGGCGGCCTCGCCCAGATCCTTCCACGCGAAGGAGGCCGTGACGCCGGGCAGCGGCGCATAGCCCCGCTTGTCCCAGAAGGCGTCGAGGGGGCGATACTCGGCGGGGCGCAGCGGATGGGCCTGGGGCCGGATCACGCTGCAGAAGGCGCTGAAGCGGGCGCCCAGGGCGCGGGCGTGATCCTCGCGCGCGTCGAAGAAGGCGTGACCCAGCCCCCGGCCCCGATAGGCCCGCAGCAGCACCGATTCGGCGCAGTAGAAGATGTCGGACAGCGCCTCGGGGCGGCCGTGGAAGGCCTCTCCGAAATCGGCGGCGTGGTCGGACATGGGGGCGCCGGTGGCGGCCCCCACGATCCGCTCGCCATCCAAGGCCGCGACCACCACCGCGCCCGGCGACTGATAGGCCCGCAGGTAGTCGCGTTCGTAATCCGCGTCGCCGTCATAGAGATAGGGCCAGTCGCGGAAGACCGCGATCCGCAGCCGCGCCACGTCGGGCAGGGCCGCGGCCAGGTCGTCTCCGGTCAGGACGCGGGTGGTGACGGTCATCCGCCGACCTGTCGCGTCCAGTCGGCCAGGTTGTAATAGGTCGTCACGCGCGAGATCAGCCCGTCCTCGATCGTGAAGAAGGCGCCCGCCGGCAGGCGATAGGCCTGGCCATTGGCCTCGGGCAAGCCCGCGTCGGTCTTCAGATAGGTGCCGTTCACCACGAATTCCGCCGCCGCGCGGTCGCCGGCCTCGGTCGCCATGACGACGATGTCGGTCAGCGTCTCGCGATAGCTGACGGTCATGTGTTCGGTGAAGGCGGCGAACTGGTCGCGGCCCTTGCGGACCTGCCCCTCGTTGACGTGATGTTCGACATGCGGGTGCAGCATGTCCAGCATGCGCTCGGTCTTGCCCGCGTTGAAGGCATCGTAATAGGCGGTGATCAGGGCCTTGGCATCCATGTCGGTCTCCTTGTCGGAATGCGCCTTGGCATACCGGGCTTTGCGCGGCGCGTCACCCCGGCCCAAGGGTGCAGGACGGGGTGATCCCTTGAATTCTGAACCGAACCTGCTAGCGATTTGGCAAGTCAACATCGGAGAACACCGGATGAACGGACCAGATCAGCTGGGCAGGCGCGAGATCACCTGCTTCAAAGCCTATGACGTGCGGGGCGAGCTGGGCAAGAACCTTGACCCCGACGTGGCCTATCGCATCGGCCGCGCCTTCGCGCAGGCCCGGTCGGCCAAGCGCGTGGTCGTGGGCCGCGACAGCCGCGAATCCTCGCCCGAACTGGCCGCGGCCCTGATCGAGGGGCTGACCGATGGCGGCGCCGACGTGCTGGATCTGGGCCTTGCGGGCACCGAGGAGGTGTATTTCCACACCGGCAACCAGGACACCGATGGCGGGATCGAGGTCACGGCCTCGCACAACCCGATCAACTACAACGGCATGAAGATCGTGGGCCGCGGGTCCGCCCCGCTGGATCCCGCGACCGAGCTTCCGCCGATCATCGAACTGGCCACCTCGGGCGACTTCACGCCGGCCACCAAGGGCAGCGTCAGCGACTTCAGCCATGCCCGCGCCGAATATGCCAGCCGCATGGCCGATTTCGTCGACGTGGCCGCGCTGAAGCCGATGAAGATCGTCGTGAATGCCGGGAACGGCACCGCGGGCCCCACCTTCGACGCCATCGCCGCCGAACTGGAGCGTCGCGGCGCGCCGCTGACCTTCGTGCGCATGCATCACGATGTCGATTCAAGCTTCCCGAACGGCATCCCCAACCCGCTGCTGGACGAGAACCAGCCCCCCACCGTCGCGAAGATGATCGAGGAGAAGGCCGATCTGGGCGTGGCGTGGGACGGCGATTTCGACCGCTGCTTCTTCTTCGACGAGAATGGCCGCTTCATTCCCGGCGAATACATCGTGGGCCTGCTGGGCGCGGCCTTCCTGGAAAAGTCGCCGGGCGAGAAGGTCGTGCATGACCCCCGCGTCATCATGAACACGCGCGCGATGATTTCGGAAGCGGGCGGCGAGGCCGTGGTCAGCAAGACCGGCCACGCCTTCATCAAGCGCAAGATGCGCGATGTCAGCGCAATCTATGGCGGCGAGATGTCGGCGCACCATTATTTCCGCGACTTCTACTATTGCGACAGCGGCATGATCCCGTGGCTGCTGATGATCGAGCTGCTCTCGCGCAAGGGCAAGACCCTGGCCGAGCTGCTGGAGGAGCGGATGCGCCTCTACCCGTCCTCGGGCGAGACGAACTACACGATCGAGGATCCCGACGCCGCCATCGCGCGCCTGATCGAGACCTACGAGCCGCAGGCCGACAGCCGCGACGATCTGGACGGCGTGTCGCTGGATTTCGGCACTTGGCGCTTCAACCTGCGCAAGTCGAACACCGAGCCCGTCGTGCGCCTGAACGTCGAGGCCGATGGCGATGCGGCGCTGGTGAAGGCCAAGCAGGCCGAGCTGGCCGCGATCCTGAAGGGCTGACGCCCCGGTCCCGGGCGGCGCCACATTGGCGCTGCCCGGGGTTCCGGCGATCCTAGAACAGGATCGCCGCGCCGCCGATCAGGGCGGTCATCAGCCCCAGGAAGATCGCCCAGTGCAGCAGGGTGGTGCGCCCGCTGCCCATCGGCGCGGCGCGGGACCCCAGGTCCCCTTGGTCGTTGTCCATGTCGTTGTCCTTGCAGAAGATTTCCATTTCGGACGGTCCGCGGCGCGGCGTCCGGTGGCATCCGTCATGCAAGGGCAGGAGGCGCCCGGGGCCGCGTCGCCGGGCGCGGCGGTCCCGACAGGGAGGCGTCGGTGCCAGACTGTGCCCAGGCCGCGACGCGCGGCGCCGGGGCGTCGGGTGCGGACAAATCGCCCGGCCCGGGCGGGAGGCCCTTGGGCAGGGCCGGGGCGGCGGGGCGGTCCAGCACGGCCTGCCCGGTGGGCAGGGCGGTGTCGCTCAGCTGCTCGTGGCTGGGCAGCAGGCTGCCCGGCAGGGCCAGGGGCCGCGCGGGCAGCCAGGCCGACATCAGCACCAGCGCCAGCACCGCGACGACGGCCAGCAGCCGTCGCGCCAGGCCGGGGGTCATGGGAAGGGGATCAGCCGGGACGGGCGTCATGGCGCCTCACGCCGCCGTCCGGGACGCGGGCAACCCAAGTCTGGCGAAGGTCTGCGTCATGGCGGCGGTCCCGGGTCCGGCGAACGGGTCCGTCCCGCCGGGGCAGAATATCCTGGCCGCACCGATCTGACCAGCGGGCATGACGCGCCCTTCAGCCGATCCACGGCCAGAGCAGCCTGGCCGCGATCGCCCACATGACCAGGGCGATGACACCCTCCAGCCGGCGCCAGGCCGAGGGGCGGGCAAAGACCGGCCGCAGCCAGGCCGCCCCATAGCCCAGGCCGAAGAAGAACAGCACCGATCCGGTCATCGCGCCTGCCGCGAACTGGACCTCGGCGCCGGGGAACTGCGTCGAGATCGTGCCCAGCAGCACCACCGTGTCCAGATAGACGTGCGGGTTCAGCCAGGTGATCGCCAGGCAGGCCGCCAGCGTCGCGCCCAGGCCCTGCGCGGGGCGCGCGGCATCCACCGTCAGCGCCGCGTCGGATTGCAGCGCCGCCCGCAGGCTGCGTGCGCCATAGGCGAGCAGGAAGGCCGCCCCCGCCAGCCGCATCACCGGGTCCAGCCACGGCAGCCGCGCGGTCAGCGTCCCCGCCCCGGCCACGCCCATCCCGATCAGCGCCGCATCCGAGAGGGCGCAGGTCAGGCAGACCGCCAGCACATGTTCGCCCCGCAGGCCCTGACGCAGGACGAAGGCGTTCTGCGCCCCGATGGCGACGATCAGGCCAAGCCCGGTCAGAAGCCCGGTCAGGAAGATGTCGGCGGCCATGCGGGGGTCCTTTCGGCGGGGTCCGCCCGCGCCCTAGCCTGCCCGCCCGCCAGAGGCAAACGACACCCTCCGGGCCCGAGCCGCGCAGCCGGAATCGCGCAGGAGGATGCCGCCGACCGCCCCGCATGCGACGATGCCGCACTTGCAAAAACCGGCCCCGCACGCGACATTCGTCGTAATTGAAAAACGTGCCCTGCCGGTTGTGTCATCGTGCAGGGGGGCTTTGCTGCCCGGCCCGGCGCCTGCCCGGACGGGCGGACCATGCCGCGAAAGGTCCGAGATGTTCGACAACGCAGATGCCATCCTTCTGGCCCGCATCCAGTTCGCCTTCACCGTCAGCTTCCATTTCCTGTTCCCGGCCTTCACCATCGGCCTGGCCAGCTTTCTGGCCGTGCTGAACGGGCTTTGGCTGTGGACCAAGGATCACAAGTATCTGGATCTGTTCCGCTATTGGGTCAAGATCTTCGCGCTGGCCTTCGCCATGGGCGTCGTGTCGGGCATCGTCATGTCCTATCAGTTCGGCACCAACTGGTCGGTCTTTTCCGACAAGGCGGGCCCCGTCATCGGCGCGCCCATGGCCTATGAGGTGCTGTCGGCCTTCTTCCTCGAGGCCGGATTCCTGGGGATCATGCTGTTCGGCCGCGACCGGGTGGGCCCGACCCTGCACATGATCGCCTGCCTGGCGGTCGCGGGCGGCACGGCCATGTCGGCCTTCTGGATCCTGTCGGTGAACAGCTGGATGCACACCCCCGCGGGGTTCGAGATCGACGCCGTCACGGGTCAGTTCCTGCCCACCGACTTCTGGCAGGTAATCTTCAACCCGTCCTTCCCCTACCGCCTGATGCACACGGTCACGGCGGCCTATCTGACCACCGCCTTCATCGTCGGCGGCGTGGCGGCGCTGCACCTGCTGCGCCACCGCCACCGCCGCGACAAGGTCAGCCCGGCCACGCGCACCATGTTCTCCATGGCGATGTGGATGGCGGCGATCTTCGCGCCGGTCCAGATCGTGCTGGGCGACTTCCACGGCATCAACACGCTGGAACACCAGCCCGCCAAGGTCATGGCGATGGAGGGGCATTTCGAAAGCCACGAGGCCGGCGCGCCGTTGTACCTGTTCGGCATCCCCAACCAGGAGGAGCAGCGCCTGGACTATGCCATCGGCATCCCCAAGCTGTCCTCGCTGATCCTGAAGCACGACCTGAACGCCCCTCTGGCGGGCCTCGACACCATCCCGCGCGAGGATCAGCCGCCCGTGGCCATCGTCTTCTGGTCCTTCCGGGTCATGGTCGCGCTTGGCTTTGCGATGCTGGCGATCGGGCTCTGGTCGTCCTGGGCCCGCTGGCGCGGCACGCTGTTCGACAGCCCGATGCTGCACCGGGCGGCCCTGGCCATGGCGCCCTCGGGACTGGTCGCGGTGCTGGCCGGGTGGATCACTACCGAGGTCGGGCGCCAGCCCTTCACCGTCTACGGCTATCTGCGCACCGAGGACAGTGCGGCCCCCCTTGACGCGGCGGCGGTGGGTACCTCGCTGATCGCCTTCATCATCGTGTATTTCGCGGTCTTCGGGGCGGGCACCTACTACATCATGCGTCTGATGAACCGTGCCCCGACCAGTGGCGAGGCCAGCCTCAAGGACGTCACCAACAGCCCGATCCGCACGGCGGGGACCACCCCCGCCCAGCAGCACCCGACCCGCAACCCCCATCCCGGAGAGTAAGCATGCCCATCGCAGACGGCGTCTCCTTCGACCTGACGGTCATCTGGGCCTTCATCATCGCCTTCGCGGTGCTGGTCTATGTGGTCCTGGACGGGTTCGACCTGGGGCTTGGCATGCTGTTCGCGGTCGAGCCCGAGGGCGAGGACCGCGACATCATGATGAACTCGGTCGCCCCGGTCTGGGACGGCAACGAGACCTGGCTGGTGCTGGGCGGCGGCGGGCTGTTCGCGGCCTTCCCGCTGGCCTATGCGCTGATCCTGCCCGCGCTCTACGCGCCGATCATGGCCATGCTGCTGGCACTGATCTTCCGCGGCGTGGCCTTCGAGTTCCGCTGGCGGACCAAGCGCTGGCGCCCGGTCTGGGACCTGGCCTTCATCGGCGGCTCGGCCATGGCGGCGCTGACGCAAGGCATCACGCTTGGCGGGCTGCTGCAGGGGATCCAGATCGACAAGGCCGCGCGCAGCTATTCGGGCGGCTGGTGGGACTGGCTGACGCCCTTCACGATCATGGTCGGGCTGGCCGTCATGGTGGGCTACATGCTGCTGGGCGCGACCTGGCTGGTGATGAAGACCGAAGGCCCGCTGCAGACGCGGATGCGCAGCCGGGCCTGGGTGCTGGGCGTGGGCACGGTCATCTTCATGGGCGTGGTCAGCCTGTGGACGCCCTTCCTGCAGGACGGCTATTACAGCCGCTGGTTCGGAGGCTGGAACATCGTGCTGGCCGCCCTTGTCGGCGCCATGGTGCTGGGGCTGGCCTTCGGCATGTTCCGCACCCTGATGGTCAAGCATCACGACTACTGGCCGTTCCTGTTCGCGCTCGGCATGTTCGTGCTGGGCTTCATCGGGCTGGGCTATTCGATGTTCCCCTATATCGTCCCGGTCGAGGTCACCATCTGGGAGGCCGCCGCCCCCCGCAACAGCCAGATCTTCATGCTGGTCGGCGCCTCGGTGCTGATCCCGGTGATCCTGGCCTACACCGCCTATTCCTACTGGGTCTTTCGCGGAAAGATGGACCCGAATGACGGGTACCACTGATGCCGCGCGGCATCACCAGGATGGCCTGGTTCGTGGCCATCTGGCTGGCCAGCGTCGCCGTGATCGGCACGGTGGCCTGGCTGATCCGCTTGTGGATCGTCTGAGGATCGCGCCTCAGCCCAGATAGGCGCGCAGGCCGGGCGGCGGATCGTCCAGCAGCGCCCCGGTGGGTCGGGGCGGATTGACGCGGCCGTCGTCTACCAGCAGCGTGTCGGGGGCGAAGGCGCGGGCATCCGCCGGATCATGCGTCACCATCAGCACCGTCGTGCCCGCCGCGATCCGCGCCAGCAGGCCCAGCATCTCGGCCTTCAGCGCCGGGCCCAAGGCCGCGAAGGGTTCGTCCAGCAGCAGCAGGGGCTGGGCGCGCAGCAGCACCCGGGCCAGCGCGACGCGGCCCTGCTGCCCCCCGGACAGCGCGCCGGGGCGGCGGTCCTGCAGACCTTCCAGCCCCACCTGCTCCAGCGCCTGCGCGACCTGTTGCCACTGGGCGCGGTCCAGACGCAGGTCGGGGCGCAGGCCCATCCCCAGGTTCTGGCCCACGCTCAGATGCGGAAACAGGTTGTGCTGCTGGAACAGGATCGACACCGGACGCCGCCCCGGCGCCATGTTGGTGATGTCCTGCCCGTCCCAGACCAGCCGCCCCTGCGACGGCGCCAGAAACCCCGCCACCAGCGACAACAGCGTCGATTTCCCCGACCCCGAGGCGCCGATCACCGCATGGCGCCCCGGCGGGACCGTCAGATCGGCGGACAGGGTGAAGTCGTCCTGCCGCAGGACGATGTCGCGAAACTCAAGCGTCAAGGCGCCCTCCCCGGTCGAACAGCCAGAACAGCGCGAAGCTGATCCCCATCAGCAGCACGGCGCAGGCCGCCGCGTCCTCCATCCGATAGCTGCCCATCAGCTGGTAGAGCTTCAGGGGCAGGGTCGGCCGGTCGCCCGCGAACAGGGTGATCACCCCCAGATCGCCCATCGCCAGCGCCGCCGCCAGTCCCGCGCCGAAGCCCAGGGGCCGCGCCAGCCGGGGCAGCACCAGAAAACGCAGCCGCGCCCAGCCCCGCAGGTCCAGCGCCGCCGCCAGCCGCCCGTAATCCGCCTGCAGCGCCTGCGCCGCAGGAATCAGCGCCCGCAGCCCGAAGGGCAGCGCCATGGCCGCGTTGATCGCCACCGTCACCGGCAGGGCCATCTGCTGCGGGCCGGCCACGTCGCGGAGCAGGAGGAACAGCCCCGTCCCCAGCACCAGCGGCGAGGCGATCAGCGGCAGCATCCCCGCCCCCTCGACCCACCGCCCGGCCCCGCGCGCGATCGCCAGCGCCAGCGCCAGGCAGGCCGAGGCCGACAGCAGCGCCGAGGCGAGCGCCATCCAGACCGAGCGCAGGGCCGCATCCCAGACATCCCCCGGCAGGCCGGGAATGCGCGGCACCCCGGTGGCGATCACCGCCAGCAGCGGCCAGAGGAGGAACGCCGCCGCGCCCGTGATCACAAGCGCATCCGCGCCCCGGCGCCAGCCTGGCGGCCCGGTCACGCCCGGCCCCGCATCCATGCCCGCGCCGAAGGTCGCCGGCACGACGATCCGCCGCGCCAGCGCCAGCGCGCCCACGCACAGCGCGATCTGCACCAGCCCAAGCGCCGCCGCCCGGCCCAGGTCGAAATCGAAGCGGAACGCCTGATAGATGGCCAACTCGACCGTGGTGGCGCCCGGCCCGCCGCCAAGCGCAAGCGCGACGGTGAACGAGGTCAGGCAGACCAGGAACACCGCCAGCCAGACGCCCGGCAGGACCGCGCGCAGCATCGGGCGTTCCAGATGCCGGAAGATGTCGCGGGGGGCGAAATCCAGGCTGGCGGCCAGGCGGAACCGCTCGGACGGGATGGCCTGCCAGCCCTGCAGGATCAGCCGCACCGACAGCGGCAGGTTGAAGAACACATGCGCCAGGATCACCCCCTGCCAGCCATAGATGCCGACTTGGGGCAGGCCCACCGCCTCCAGCGCCTGGTTGATCGCCCCGTTGCGGCCGAAGACCGCGATCAGCCCCATGATCGCCACGATCACCGGCAGCAGGAAGGGCGCGCCTAGCAGCGTGACCAGCACCCCGCGCCCGGCAAAGCGCCGCCGCGCCAGCGCCCGGGCGACGGGGACGGCCAAGGCGGCGGACAGGGTGGCCGACAGCAGCGCCTGCCAGCAGGTGAACCAGACCGCGCGCCAGTCCCATCCGGTCAGCGCCGACAGCCCGCCCGCGCCCCAGGCCACGGCGGCCAGCGTCCCCAGGATCAGCGCGGCAAGGGCTGCGGCGACCGCGTGGCCGGGGCTCAGCGCAGCGCCCGCTGCCATTCGTCCAGCGCGGGCTGGCGCAGCGCCTCGGCCTGATCCTCGTCATAGAACAGGGTCGTGGCGGGGCGCGGCAGGTCGCGCATGACCTGCGGCCAGTCGGCCTGCGGCAGCTTGGCAGGCAGCGACCAGTTGGCCAGCGGGATCGTGGCTTGGAACTCGGGCGTCAGGATCCAGTCCATGAAGGCCTGCGCCAGGTCAGGCTGGTCGGTTCCGGCGACCTGCGCGGCCAGCTCGGCCATCAGGTAATGCCCCTCGGGAAAGATCGCGGCGACCTTGGTCGCGTCATCCTCGGCGGCGATGTGATAGGCGGGCGAGGTGGTGAAGGACAGCACCATGTCGGCCTCGCCATCGGTGAACAGGCCATAGGCCTCGGACCAGCCGCGCGTCACCGTCAGGATCTTGGGCGCCAGCTTCTCCCACGCGGCGCCGGCCTCGTCGCCATAGACCTGCTTGACCCACAACAGCAGCGCCAGCCCCGAGATCGAGCTGCGTGGGTCCTGGATCACGATCTGCAGATCGTCGGGCGCGTCCAGCAGCTCGGCAAAGCTGGCGGGCGGGGTCTCCAGCCGGGTCGCGTCATAGACGAAGGCCGTCTCACTCCAGTTGTAGGGCAGGAAGACGGGATCGGTCCAATCGACCGGCAGCGACATGTCGGAGGTGTCCTGCCCATGCGGCGCGAAGAGGCCCGAGGCCCGCGCCCGCGCCGTCACGTCGGTGTTCAGGCCGAAGACCACGTCGGCCTGCGTCCCCTCGCCCTCCATCAGGATGCGGGGCAGGATGTCGCCGGTCACGAATTGCAGGTCGCAGTCGCAGATCGCCTCGAACCCCTGTTCGATCGCGGGGCCGGGGCCCCATTCGCTGGCGACA
The DNA here is from genome assembly GCF_004683865.2 of Paracoccus liaowanqingii. Taxonomy (NCBI): domain Bacteria; kingdom Pseudomonadati; phylum Pseudomonadota; class Alphaproteobacteria; order Rhodobacterales; family Paracoccaceae; genus Paracoccus; species Paracoccus liaowanqingii. The sequence goes on from NZ_CP038439.1 coordinate 3,040,707, forward strand.
TAATCGCTGGCATAGACGGTCAGCACGCGGTCCTGCGCGATGGCGGGGCCCGCCACCAGCAGCGCGGGGATCAGGAAAAATCTCATGTCGCCTCCTTGTTTCATCAGTGAAAGAAGGGACATGCCGCACCTTCCCTCCGCCGGGCCTAGCCGGATCAGGTTCAACGGGTCCGCTGTCGCGTCTCAGCCCTAATGGGCGCCCCGAGGTGCCCTTGAATGTAGGCATTTCACCGACCCGCGCAAGCGGCTAGAACGTCCATCATGACACAGGACCCCCACGACCCGCCGACGCCCATGATGGCGCAATATCTGGCGATCCGCGCGGCCAATCCCGGCGCGCTGCTGTTCTATCGCATGGGCGATTTCTACGAGATGTTCTTCGACGACGCGGTCGCCGCCGCCAGCGCACTGGACATCGCCCTGACCAAGCGCGGCACGCATGAGGGCCAGCCCATCCCCATGTGCGGCGTGCCGGTCCATGCGTCCGAGGGGTATCTGCTGACGCTGATCCGCAAGGGGTTCCGCGTGGCCATCGCCGAGCAGATGGAGGACCCCGCCGAGGCCCGCAAGCGCGGGTCCAAATCCGTGGTCGCCCGCGACGTGGTGCGGCTGGTGACGCCCGGCACCCTGACCGAGGAATCCCTGCTGGAGGCGCGGCGCCACAACTATCTTGCCGCCTTCGCCCAGGTGCGCGACGAGGGCGCGCTGGCCTGGGTCGACATCTCGACCGGGGCGTTTCAGGTCATGGACTGCCCCCTGCCCCGGCTGGCGCCCGAACTGGCGCGCCTGGCCCCGCGCGAGGTTCTGGCCTGCGACCGGGGCTTGGACGAGGTGGTCGGCGATGCCGGCGCCGCGCTGACAGACCTGCATGCCAGCGCCTTCGACAGCGGGGCGGGGGCGCGGCGGCTCTGCGCCCTCTACGGCGTGGAGACGCTGGACGGGTTCGGCCAGTTCTCGCGCCCCGAACTGGCGGCGATGGGCGCCATCGTCGATTATCTGGACATGACCCAAAAGGGCAAGCTGCCCCTTCTGTGCCCTCCGGTCCGCGAAAAGGCCGGGGGCGCGATGCAGATCGATGCGGCCACCCGGCGCAATCTGGAACTGACGCAGGCGCTGTCGGGCGGGCGAGACGGCTCGCTGCTGTCGGCCATCGACCGCACCGTGACCGCGCCGGGCGCGCGGCTGCTGGAACGCCGCATCAGCGCGCCGTCGCGCGATCTGGCGCTGATCCACGCGCGTCATGATGCGGTGGCGGGGCTGGCGGGCGATCCGCGCCTGATGGCCGACCTGCGCACGGCCCTGGCCCGCGTGCCCGACATGGACCGCGCCCTGTCGCGGCTGGCGCTGGACCGGGGCGGGCCGCGCGATCTGGCTGCGATCCGCGCCGGGCTGACCCAAGGCGCGACCATCGCCGCCCGCCTTCCCGACGACGCGCCGGACATCCTGCGCGCAGCCGCCGCTGATCTGACCGGCCATGAGGACCTGATCGACCTGCTGGACGCGGCGCTGGTGGCCGAGCCGCCTTTGCTGGCCCGCGACGGCGGCTTCGTGGCCGAGGGTCATGACGAGGATCTGGACCAGACCCGCCGCCTGCGCGACGAGGGGCGCGGCGTCATCGCCGGGATGCAGGCGGATTATGCGGCGTTGGCCGGGGTGCCCAGCCTCAAGATCAAGCACAACAACGTGCTGGGCTATTTCATCGAGACGACCGCCACCCATGCCGACCGCATGCGGACCGAGCCGTTGAACCAGACCTTCATCCACCGCCAGACCACCGCCAACCAGATCCGCTTCACCACGGTCGAGCTGTCGGAACTGGAAACCCGCATCCTGAACGCCCGAGACCGCGTGCTGGAGATCGAGCGCGGCGTCTTCGACCGCCTGCGTGCCGCCGTGCTGGAGGGCGCCGGACCCATCGGGCAGGCCGCCCGCGCGCTGGCCGAGATCGACCTGGCCGCCGCTTTCGCCGATCTCGCCTCGGGCGAGGGCTGGGTGCGGCCGCGCGTCGATGACAGCCGGGCCTTCGTGATCACGGGCGGGCGGCATCCGGTCGTGGAACGCGCCCTGCGGCGCAAGGCGGACAGCTTTGTCGCCAATGACTGTGACCTGACGACGGGGACGACCCCCGCGATTTGGCTGCTGACCGGTCCCAACATGGCGGGCAAATCGACCTTCCTGCGCCAGAACGCGCTGATCGCGGTGCTGGCGCAGGCGGGGGCCTTCGTGCCCGCCCGGGCGGCGCATCTCGGGCTGGTCAGCCAGCTGTTTTCCCGCGTCGGCGCGGCGGACGATCTGGCGCGGGGCCGGTCCACCTTCATGGTCGAGATGGTGGAGACCGCCGCGATCCTACATCAGGCCGACGACCGCGCGCTGGTCATTCTGGACGAGATCGGGCGCGGCACCTCGACCTGGGACGGGCTGTCGATTGCCTGGGCGGTGATGGAGCATCTGCACGGGCTGAACCGCTGCCGCGCCCTGTTTGCCACCCATTATCACGAGATGACCGCCCTGTCGGCAAAATTGGACGGGGTCGAGAACGCCACCGTCACTGTCCGCGAATGGGAGGGCGAGGTGATCTTTCTGCACGAGGTCGTCAAGGGCGCCGCCGATCGCAGCTATGGCGTGCAGGTGGCCAAGCTGGCGGGGCTGCCCGCCAGCGTGGTGGACCGTGCCCGCACCGTGCTGGACGCGCTGGAAAAGGGCGAACGTCAGGGCGCCAGCCGCCCCGCCGCGCTGATCGACGACCTGCCGCTGTTTCGCACAGCCCCCCCGCCACCTGCGCCGAAATCGTCAGTGCTGGACGCGCGGATGAAAGCGGTGCATCCCGACACTCTGACGCCCCGCGAGGCGCTGGACCTGATCTATGAGCTGAAATCCCTGACCGAGGAGACCATCCGATGAGCTACAACACCTTCGGTCGCGAGTTTCGCTTCACCACCTGGGGCGAAAGCCACGGACCCGCCCTTGGCGCGACAGTCGATGGCGTGCCCCCGGGCGTGCCCCTGTCCGAGGACTTCATCCAGCGCTTCATGGACCGTCGCCGCCCCGGCACCTCCAAGCACACCACGCAGCGGCGCGAGGAGGACCGGGTCCGCATCCTGTCCGGCACCTACGAGGGGATGACCACCGGCACCCCCGTCCAGCTGATGATCGAGAACACCGACCAGCGGTCCAAGGATTACGGCGACATCGCCGCCAGCTTCCGCCCCGGCCATGCCGACATCACCTATCACCTGAAATACGGGCTGCGTGATCCGCGCGGCGGGGGCCGGTCAAGCGCGCGCGAGACGGCGGCGCGGGTCGCGGCAGGCGCGGTGGCGCAGGCGGTGCTGGGCGCTCTGCTCCCCGATCTGGCGATCACCGGCTACATGGTGCAGATGGGCGCGCTGCATCTGGACCGCGCGCGAACCGACCTGTCGGCCATCGACGACAACCCGTTCTTCCTGCCCGATGCCACTGCCGTGCAGGCCTGGTCGGACTATCTGGACGGCATCCGCAAGGATCAGAACAGCGTTGGCGCCGCGATCGAGGTGCTGGTGCAGGGCTGCCCGCCGGGCCTCGGCGCCCCGGTCTATGCGAAGCTTGACACCGATCTGGCCGCCGCGATGATGTCGATCAACGCCGTCAAGGGCGTCGAGATCGGCGAGGGCATGGGGTCCGCCGCCCTGACCGGCGTGGCCAATGCCGACGAGATCCGCATGGGGCCCGACGGGCCTGAGTTCCTGTCCAACCATGCGGGCGGCATCCTGGGCGGGATCTCGACCGGGCAGGACATCGTGGTGCGGTTCTCGATCAAGCCCACCAGCTCGATCACCACCCCGCGCCGGTCGATCACCACGCGCGGCGACGAGATCGAGGTGATCACCAAGGGCCGCCACGATCCCTGCGTGGGCATCCGCGCCGTCCCGGTGGCCGAGGCGATGGCGGCCTGCGTGATCCTGGACCACCTGCTGATGGACCGCGCCCAGACCGGCGGCGTCCGCGGCCGGATCGGGGCCGATCAGGCGGGCTGACCTGCCAGGAAGGCCTCGACCTCGGCCCGGGTCGGGATCGCGTCGCCCGCACCGGCCCGCGTGACCTTCAGCGCGGCGGCGGCCGAGGCCAGGCGCAGCGCCGCCGGAATGTCGGCGCCGCCGTCCAGCCCGGCGGCGAAATACCCCGCGAAGGTGTCCCCCGCCGCGGTCGTGTCCACCGGCGCGACCCGGAAGGCGGGCTGGTGATGAACCTGACCCGTCGCAAGGTCGCGATACTCGGCACCCTCCGATCCGCGCGTGATCAGCAGGCCCTGCACCGGCAGATCGCCCGGCACGCCCGCGAACAGCTGCTGCGCCTCGCCCGCATTCATCGCCAGGATGGTGACATGGGCCAGCACGGCGCGCACCGCGTCCAGATCGAACGGCGCGGCGGAATAGATGACCCGCGCGCCCCGCGCCTGCGCCGCCTGCGCGGCGGCGACCTGGCCGTTCGTCTCGTTCTGGATCAGCAGCGTGTCCGCGGGACCCATCGCCGACAGGCTGCGGGCCAGCGCGCCCTCGTCGAGGGCGCGATTCGCGCCGGGATGGATGACGATGGCGTTCTCGGCATCGCGGTCCAGAAGGATCACGGCATGGCCGGTCACCTCACCCGCCAGCCGGGCGATGCCCGTCCCGTCGACGCCAGCCGCCGCCATCCGCTCCGCGACCCAGGGATCGCCCGCGCCCATCGCGCCCAGGTGATGCGTCACCGCCCCCGCCCGGGCCGCGGCGATCGACTGGTTCGCGCCCTTGCCGCCCAAGCCCTGCGCATAGGCGCGAGAGGCCAGCGTCTCTCCGGGCCGGGGCAGGCTGTCCAGGTGATAGACGTGGTCGATGTTGATCGAGCCCAGGTTCCAGATCGCCATATCCGCCTCCGCAATGTCGGGCGCCATGTGACCGGGGGCGTGCGGGCTTGTCCAGATGCGAAAGGACGCGCCCGGTGCGGGGCGCGTCCTTGTCAGGCTGTCGATGTGATCGCGGTGGCGATCAGCGGTGCAGCGGCTTGCCCTTGTGCGGCGCCCAGAGGCGCTTGTTGACCAGATACAGAAGCACGGTCAGCACCAGCAGGAACAGCACGGCGACCAGACCCACGGACTTGCGGTCCATCAGCTTGGGCTCGGCCGTCCACATCAGGAAGGCGGACACGTCCATCGACATCTGGTCCACGGTGGCGGGCGTGCCGTCCTCGAAGGTGACCTGATCGTCCGACAGGGGGGCGGCCATGCTGATCCAGCCGCCCGGGAAGGCGGTGTTCTCGTGCAGCAGCGTGCCCGCCTGTTCTTGGTCCTCGCCCGTGTAGCTGGTCAGCAGGGCGTGGATGTATTCCGGACCGCCCATCCCGCGGATGAACTGGTTGATCCCCAGGCCGTAGGGCCCGTGGAACCCGGCGCGCGCCTTGGCCATCAGGGACAGGTCGGGACCCATGCCCATGCCCGACACCGTCGGGAAATGGTCGGTGATCTCGCGATCACGCTCCTCGCCGATGCTCTCGTCGAAGACGGGCAGCAGGTTGGTGGCATAGGCACGCACCTGATCCTCGGGCAGGCCGGGGCCGCCGTCATCGCTCAGCGTGCGGATCGGCACATAGCGCAGACCGTGGCAGGCCGAGCAGACCTCGGTATAGACCTGCAGCCCGCGCTGCAGCTGGAACTGGTCGAACGATCCGAACGGTCCCTCGAACGAGAAGTCCACATCCTCGATATGGCCTCCCTCGCCTGCGGCCATCGCGGCACCCGACAGGCCAAGCGCCGTGACGGCAGCGATCGCAAAAGCTTTCAGCATGATCTTGGGTCCTCTCATTCGGCCGGCTGCGTCAGACTGGTCCCACCAGTATTCGGCGAGTAATGTTCGTTGTAATCCTCCTCGATGGTCGCGGGCATCGGGTCGGGCTTCTCGATGACACCCAGAAGCGGCAGGATGACCAGGAAGTAGGCGAACCAGTAGGCCGAGGCCGCCAGCGCGATGTAGGGATAGATCCCCTCGGCCGGCATGGCACCCACCCACATCAGGATCATGAAGTCGGCGGCCAGCAGCCAGAACCACCACTTGAACTGCGGGCGATAGCGGCCCGAGCGCACGCGGCTGGTGTCCAGCCAGGGGGCCAGCGCCATCACGACGATCGCGCCGAACATGGCCAGCACGCCGAAGAACTTGGCGTCGACGATGCCGAAGGTCACGAAGTCGACCAGCTGGACCAGCCACACCTCGGCATCGAAGGCCCGCAGGATGGCGTAGAAGGGCAGGAAGTACCATTCCGGCACGATATGCGCGGGCGTCGCCAGGGCGTTCGCCTCGATATAGTTGTCGGGGTGGCCGAGATAGTTGGGCATGAAGCCGACGATGGCGAAGAAGATCGCCAGGATCAGCGCCAGCGCGAACAGGTCCTTCATGACGAAGTAGGGCCAGAAGGGCAGCGTGTCCTTGGCGGCCTCTTCCTTCGAGGTGCGACGCACCTCGATGCCGGTCGGGTTGTTGTTGCCGGTCGAGTGGAAGGCCCAGATATGGACGATCACCAGGCCCGCGATGATGAAGGGCAGCAGGTAGTGCAGCGAGAAGAAGCGGTTCAGCGTCGCGTTGCCGACCGCCGGTCCGCCCAGCAGCCAGGCCTGCAGCGTCTCACCCACGCCCGGCACCGCGCCGAAGAGGCCGGTGATCACGGTCGCGCCCCAGAAGGACATCTGGCCCCAGGGCAGCACGTAGCCCATGAAGGCGGTGGCCATCATCAGGATGTAGATCAGCATGCCGATGATCCACGTGACCTCGCGCGGCGCCTTGTAGCTGCCGTAGTAGAGGCTGCGGAAGATGTGCAGATAGACGGCCACGAAGAACAGCGAGGCGCCGTTCATGTGGATGTAGCGCAGCATGTAGCCGCCGTTGACGTTGCGCATGATATGCTCGACGCTGGCGAAGGCCATGTCGACATGCGGCGTGTAGTGCATCACCAGGACGATGCCGGTGATGATCTGCAGCGCCAGACAGAAGACCAGGACGATGCCCCAGATCCACATCCAGTTCAGGTTCTTGGGCGTGGGGATCATCAGCGTGTCGTACATGATCCCGGCCACGGGCAGGCGGCGGTGCAGCCAGCGCTCGAACCCGGACTTGGGCTCGTAATGGTCGTGCGGAATTCCGGCCATGATAACCCTCCTTAACCCAGCTGGATGGTGGTGTCGTTGATGAACGACGCCAGCGGAATGTGCATGTTCTGGGGTGCGGGACCCCGGCGGATCCGGCCAGCGGTGTCGTAGTGGCTGCCGTGGCAGGGGCAGAACCAGCCGCCGAAGTCGCCGGCGCCGTCACCGATCGGCACGCAGCCCAGATGGGTGCAGACGCCGATCTGGACCAGCCATTCGCCGGTCTCGTCCAGCGCGCGGTTCGCATCCGTGGCAGGCGCCGCGGCGTCGGGCAGGTTCGGGTTCTGGGCGTTCTGGTCGGGCAGGTCGTTCAGTTCGACCGCGCGGCCGGCCTCGATCTCCTCGGGCGTGCGGCGCCGGATGAACACGGGCTTGCCCAGGAACAGGACAGTGATCTGCGATCCTGGCCCCACGCCGCTGACATCGATCTGGATCGAGGCCAGGGCCTGGACGTCGGCCGACGGATTCATCTGGTTCACAAGCGTCCAGGCGGCGGCCCCGGCGGCCACCGTGCCTGCGCCCGCCGTGGCATAATAGAGGAAATCCCTCCGGGTGCCTACGTGGTCATCTGCGTGGGACACGGGTCATACTCCAATTCGGGCCGAAAGTGCAGGCCGATACGACATTCCGGGCCACGTCCGAACGCAGCCTTCGCGGAGGCGGTTCTAGCTCTCAATTCCCCGTCAGTCCAGATGATAAGCCGCCGCAGGGAGACGCATATCGACGCATCTGTCTGATTCCGGCAACGCGCGGGGCCCTGCCGCGCCCTTGGGACGGCGCGCGACACAGGGTCGGCCGCACGGCTAGGGATCACAGCAAGCCTTCGGCGCGAAAGCTGAGTTCGCGCGACTTGCCGATGATCAGGTGGTCGTGGATGGTGATTCCCATGCTGTCGGCCGCCTGCGCGATGCGGGCGGTCATCGAGATGTCGCTGTCCGAGGGGGTGGGATCGCCCGAGGGATGGTTGTGGACCAGGATCAGCGCCGAGGCGTTCACCTCGAGCGCGCGACGGATGATCTCGCGCGGATAGACCGGCACATGGTCGACGGTGCCGCGGCCCAGTTCCTCGTCCGCGATCAGGACGTTCTTGCGGTCCAGATACAGCACCCGGAATTGCTCGATCTCGCGATGCGCCATCTCGGTATGGCAATAGTCCAGCAGCGACTGCCAGCTGGACAGGACCGGGCGGTGCATGATGCGGGCGCGGGCCAGGCGCCGGGCGGCGGCCTCGACGATCTTCAGTTCGGTGATGACCGCCTTCCCGACGCCGTCCACCGCCTGCAGCCGTGCGGGCGGGGCGGTCACCACTCGGTTGAAATCACCGAAGATCTCGATCAGGCGCCGGGCCAGCGGCTTGACGTCCTGGCGCGGGATGGCGCGGAACAGGACCAGTTCCAGCAGCTCGTAATCGGGCATGGCCTCCGGGCCGCCCTGCAGGAACCGGTCCCGCAACCGGGCGCGGTGATCGGCCAGATACGAGGGCGCGGCCTTGCCCGCGGTCGCGGGAGGCGCCACGGCCACGTCGTCGGCGGCCGGGGCGAACAGGGGAAGGGGCATTTCGCCAAAGGATCGATTCGGGTCCATGCCCGCAGCATGATCCCGAATCCCTGAAGAAAGGGTTAAGCGCCTAGCGCGTCATCCCGTCCCAGAAGCTTTTCACCTTGTCGAAGAAGCTGTCCGATTGCGGGCTGTTGTCGGCCTTGACCGCCTCGAACTCGCGCAGCAGCTCGCGCTGGCGGGGGGTCAGGTTGACGGGGGTCTCGACGGTCAGCTCGATCAGCATGTCGCCGAAATCGCCGCCCGCGCCGGGACCGTGGCGCAGGGGCGGCATGCCCTTGTTGCGCAGGCGCATTTGGCGGCCGGTCTGGCTGCCCACCGGCACCTTGACCCGCGCGCGTCCGCCGTCGATCGTCGGCACCTCGACCTCGCCGCCCAAGGCGGCGGTGGCCATGCTGACCGGCACCTGGCAGGCCAGCATCTTGCCGTCGCGCAGGAAGATCGCGTGATCACGCACCTCGACGAAGATGTACAGATCGCCGGTCGGCCCGCCGCGCAGGCCCGCCTCGCCCTCTCCCGCCAGCCGGATCCGGGTGCCGGTCTCGACGCCCGCCGGAATGTTCACCGACAGCGCGCGGTCATGTTCGGTTCGGCCCGCGCCGTGGCAGACCCGGCAGGGGTTCTTGACGATCTGGCCCGCGCCGCCGCAGGTCGGACAGGTGCGTTCGACGGTGAAGAACCCCTGCTGCGCCCGCACCTTGCCCATGCCGGCGCAGGTCGGACAGCCGGCGGGCTGCGTGGCGCCCTCGGCCCCCGTCCCGCTGCAGGATTCGCAGGCGACCGAGCCGCGCACGGTGATCGGCTTCTGCACGCCAGCATAGGCCTCTTCCAGCGAGACCTGCAGGTTGTAGCGGAGGTCCTGCCCACGCTGCGCCCGGCTGCGTCCGCCACCCCCGGCCGCGCCGCGGCGGCCCATCATGTCGCCGAACAGATCCTCGAAGACATCCGCGAAGGCCGCGCCGAAGTCGCCGGGATGGCCGCCGCGGGCACCGCCGCCGCCGCCCATGCCGCCTTCGAAGGCCGCATGGCCGAAACGGTCATAGGCAGATTTCTTCTGGTCGTCCTTGAGGCAGTCGTACGCCTCGTTCACTTCCTTGAAGCGCGACTCGGCGGTCGCGTCATCCTGGTTGCGATCGGGGTGAAGCTCCTTGGCCTTGACCCGATAGGCCTTCTTGATCTCGTCCGCTCCGGCGCCGCGCGTGACCCCGAGCACTTCGTAATAGCACCGCTTGCTCATGTGTCGTCCTGTTCAGCTGTCCCACGAAACAGGCCGGCCCGCGACGGGCCGGCCCCTTTCCGGAAAGCGGCCCCGATCAGCCGCGCTTCTTGTCGTCGCCGAGATCCTCGAAATCGGCATCCACGATGTCGTCGTCGACATCGCGCGGGGCGTCGCCCTCGTCGCGGCCGGTCTCTTCGCCCGAGGCCTGCGCCTTGTAGATCGCCTCGCCCAGACGCATAGAGGCGTCCATGACGTTCTGGATGCCCGAGCGGATCTTGCCCGAGTCCTCGGACTTCAGCGATTCCTCAAGCGCGCCCACGGCCAGTTCGATTGCCTCGACGGTCGAGCTATCGACCTTGTCGCCATGGTCGGACAGCGATTTCTTGGTCGAGTGGATCAGGCTTTCGGCCTGGTTCTTGGCCTCGACCAGTTCGCGGCGGCCCTTGTCCGATTCGGCGTTGGCCTCGGCATCCTTCACCATCCGCTCGATATCCTCGTCGGTCAGACCGCCCGAGGCCTGGATGGTGATGTTCTGCTCCTTGCCGGTGCCCTTGTCCTTGGCGCTGACGGACACGATGCCGTTGGCGTCGATGTCGAAGGTCACCTCGATCTGCGGCATGCCGCGCGGCGCGGGCGGAATGTCCTCAAGGTTGAACTGGCCCAGCATCTTGTTGTCGGCCGCCATCTCGCGCTCGCCTTGGAAGACGCGGATGGTCACCGCGCCCTGGTTGTCCTCGGCGGTCGAGAAGATCTGGCTCTTCTTGGTCGGGATCGTGGTGTTGCGGTCGATCAGGCGGGTGAAGACGCCACCCAAGGTCTCGATCCCCAGGGACAGAGGGGTCACGTCCAGCAGCACGACGTCCTTGACGTCACCCTGCAACACGCCGGCCTGGATGGCGGCGCCCAGAGCCACGACCTCATCCGGGTTCACGCCCTTGTGGGGCTCCTTGCCGAAGAACTCGGTCACCTCGGCCACGACCTTGGGCATGCGGGTCATGCCGCCGACCAGGACGACCTCGTCGATGTCGCCCTTGGAGCAGCCGGCATCCTTCAGCGCGTCCTGGACGGGCTTCATGGTGCGCTTGATCAGGTCCGACACCAGGCTTTCCAGCTTGGCGCGGGTCAGCTTGACGACCAGATGCAGCGGGGTGCCGCTGTTCTTGTCCATGCTGATGAAGGGCTGGTTGATCTCGGTCTGGCTGGAGGAGGACAGCTCGATCTTGGCCTTCTCGGCGGCCTCCTTCAGGCGCTGGAGGGCCATCTTGTCCTTGGACAGATCGACGCCGTGTTCCTTTTTGAACTCGTCGGCCAGATAGTTCACGATCCGCATGTCGAAGTCTTCGCCACCCAGGAAGGTGTCGCCGTTCGTGGACTTCACCTCGAACAGGCCGTCGTCGATTTCCAGGATGGTGATGTCGAAGGTCCCGCCGCCGAGGTCGTAGACCGCGATCGTCTTGGTTTCCTTCTTGTCCAGACCGTATGCCAGTGCGGCTGCGGTCGGCTCGTTGATGATGCGCAGCACCTCCAGACCGGCGATCTTGCCGGCATCCTTGGTGGCTTGGCGTTGGGCGTCGTTGAAATAGGCCGGAACGGTGATCACGGCCTGGGTCACGGTCTCGCCCAGATAGCTTTCGGCGGTCTCCTTCATCTTCTGAAGGATCATCGCGCTGACCTGCGCGGGGGAATACTTCTCGCCCTGAACCTCGACCCAGGCATCGCCGTTTCCGCCATCCGCGATGGTGAAGGGGACCATCTTGCGGTCCTTCTCGACGGCCTCGTCGCCCATGCGGCGCCCGATCAGGCGCTTGACGGCAAAGACGGTGTTGGTCGGGTTGGTCACGGCCTGACGCTTGGCAGGCTGGCCGACCAGACGCTCGCCATCCGTGAAGCCCACGATGGACGGGGTGGTGCGTGCGCCTTCGCTGTTCTCGATGACCTTCGGCTGGCTGCCGTCCATGATCGCGACGCAGCTGTTGGTGGTGCCGAGGTCGATGCCGATGACTTTGGACATGTGTGTGTAACCTTTCTTGCGGCGATATTTGAGGCGTCGGGTCCGTTGCGGCCCCCGCAGCCCGATCCCTGGGTAAAAACCGGCCCGAGGGCTTCGGACCGCTTCGGGGGTGTATATAGGGATGCAATTCGGCCCCGCAAGCACTGCCGATGTGCAAAATCAGCGGACAAGCGCCCCGGAATGCGCCGAATACAGGGCGACCGTTACTGCCCCGCGCTCCAGCTGAGGGATTCGTATTTGCGCGTGGTGAAGTTGATCAGAAGACCGATCATCAGAAGCCCGATGGCGCAGTACATCGGATAGAACAGGAAAGTCCGGTGCGGCGAATAGTTGATGAACAGGTAGCCGCGTTCCTGGTCGATCAGATGGAACAGGGGGTTCCACGAGAACCAGGGAAGCATGAAGCCGGGCAGGGCATTTGCGACGAACATCTTGCCGGAGAAGATCATGTTGATCCGCTGGTAGAGGGTCGTCAGCACCCCGCTGACCTGCGGCGACCACGGGCGGATCCCCAGAAAGACCAAGCCTATGCAGCACCCCAGGAACCACGAGAGCAGGAACAGCAGTCCCGCCCCGAGGGGATCGAAAATGGTGAAGGGCTCGATCGCAAGATAATAGAAGACGAGGATCGCAAGACAGCCGATGCTCTGCCGATAGAGCACCGCCAGTGATGCACCGGATATCAGAATCGCTGCGTTCAGCGGTTCATGCTTGAGGATGCCGGTCGAGACCGAACTGCTGCCGGCGACCGCACCCACCGCCTGGACATGGGTGATGAACAGGAAGATGCCCGACATGATGTACAGCATGAAATCCCCGCGGATCGGCGAGGACCTCATGCCCATCAGCTGGTAGATCGCCACAAAGACGATGACCATCAGCAGGCTTTGCACGACGGTCATGATCAGTCCCACGACCGCATTGCGATGTTCGGTCCGCAGGTTGTAGACCGTCTGGTGATAGATCAGGGCAAAAGTGGTGAAGGCGGCCTGGAACAGGTTTCGGTTGTGACGCTGCTTGAACAAATTCCCGACGCTCCGCTTCAGGTGACAGGGCTGCTGCCCGGGATCGGGGCAGGTGGTCGCCCAGCGCTTGCCCAAGGCTTGCTGCCGCACCATAAGGGGTGCCGAACCTTCGCACAATCCGCCAGCGGGCCGCAGCCTGCCGGCAGGGAAAGGAAAACCGATGCAATTCGACCGATTGACCACCGAAATGCGGCGTCTGGCCCTGCAGGCGGGCGACAGGATCATGCAGATCTACGAGGCCGAGGATTTCGACACCCGCCTTAAATCCGATGATTCGCCCGTCACCGCTGCCGACGAGGCCGCCGACGCGCTGATCTCGGCCGGGCTGCGCGAGGCCTTTCCCGACATTCCGCTGGTCACCGAGGAACAGGCCGAGACGCATACCCAGTCCCTTCGGACCTTCCTGATCGTGGACCCGCTGGACGGGACCAAGGAATTCGTGCAGCGGCGCGGCGACTTCACCGTCAACATCGCCTATGTCGAGGACGGCATCCCGCTGCGGGGCGTCGTCTATGCCCCCGCCAAGGGCCGGCTGTTCTACACCACAGCCGATGGCCGCTCGGTCGAGGAGCAGGGTCCCTTCGGCGCGCAGCCCGGAGAGACCGCGCCCATCGGCGTCAACGCCACCCCCGACAATCGCGGGCTGATGGTGGTCGCCTCGAAATCGCATCGCGATGCGGCGACGGACGCCTATATCGACCGGTACGGCGTGCGCGACATGACCAGCGCGGGCAGCTCGCTGAAGTTCTGCCTGGTGGCGACCGGCGAGGCCGACCTCTATCCCCGCCTCGGCCGCACGATGGAATGGGACACCGCGGCGGGTGATGCGGTCCTGCGCGGCGCCGGCGGCGAGGTCGTGCGCTTCGACGACCACAGCCCGCTGAGCTATGGCAAGCCGGGCTTCGAGAACCCGTTCTTCATCGCCTACGCGCCCGGCGTCCTGCTGAAGAAAGGCTGAGCCCATGTCCGTCGTCATCGTCATTCCCGCGCGCCATGCCTCGACGCGCTATCCCGGCAAGCCCCTGGTCGAGCTGCGCGGCGCAAGCGGGCAGGCGCGCAGCCTGATCCGGCGCAGCTGGGATGCGGCCATGTCCGTGCCCGGCATCGACCGGGTGATCGTCGCGACCGATGATGACCGCATCCGCGACCATGCCGAAGGCTTCGGCGCCCAGGTCGCCATGACCAGCCCCGACTGCCGTAACGGGACCGAGCGCTGCGCCGAGGCGGTGGCCGCCCTGGCGACGCCCCCCGAGATCGTCGTGAACCTGCAGGGCGATGCCCCGCTGACCCCCGCCTGGTTCGTCGAGGATCTGGTCGCGGGCCTGCGTGCCGCGCCGAAAGCGCAGGTGGCCACGCCGGTCCTGCGCTGCACGGGCCGGATGCGCGCCGACCTGATCGACGACCGCCATGCGGGCCGCGTCGGCGGCACGACGGCAGTCTTCGGCCATGGCGGGCGCGCGCTCTACTTCTCGAAAGAGGTCGTGCCCTTCGTGCCGGACGCGATCGCGGATGACGCGCCCAGCCCGGTCTTCCACCATGTCGGGGTCTATGCCTATCGCCCCGAGGCCCTGGCCGAATACGCGACATGGCCCGAGGGCGTGCTGGAGCGGCTGGAGGGGCTGGAGCAGCTGCGCTTCCTCGAACGCGGCCGTCACATGCTGTGCGTCGAGGTCGAGGCCCGCGGACGGCAGTTCTGGGAACTTAACAATCCCCAGGATGTTTCGCGGCTGGAAAGCATGATGTCCGAGATGGGCATGGAATGATCCCGAAAGGTCATCACGACTGTCCTATCGTGAAATATTTGTATAAATGAACGGAAAGTCTTGGCGCCATACCGCCCAAGGCATAACCTGACGTTGAAATCATTGCCGATGCACATGTATCGGTATCATTGCGGCGGGATGGATCCCGCCGAACCATCAGAGGTATTCGACATGGGTCGCAAGGTCACGAAAGCCATTTTTCCGGTTGCTGGCTTGGGGACGCGCTTTCTTCCCACCACGAAGAGCATTCCGAAAGAGATGCTGTCCCTGGTGGACAAGCCGCTGATCCAGTATGCCATCGACGAGGCCCGCGCGGCCGGGATCAAGGAATTCATCTTCGTCACCTCGCGCGGCAAGGGATCGCTCGAAGACTATTTCGACCATGCCCACGAACTCGAATCAAGCCTCAAAAAGGCCGGCAAGGAAGAATTGCTGGAGATCCTGCGGGCCACGAACATGGAATCGGGCGCCATCGCCTATATCCGCCAGCACAAGGCGCTTGGCCTGGGCCATGCGGTCTGGTGCGCCCGCCGCCTGCTGTCCGATGACGAGCCCTTTGCGGTCGTGCTGACCGACGACGTCATCCAGGGAGAGCCTCCCTGCCTGCAGCAGATGATCGAGGCCTATGGCGAGACCGGCGGCAGCATGGTCGCCACGATGGAAGTCGCGGCGGACAAGGCCTCCTCCTATGGCGTGCTGGACATCGCCGAAGACATGGGCGCCATCGTTCGCGCCAAGGGCATGGTCGAAAAGCCGAAAGCCGGTACGCAGCCCTCGAACCTGGCCGTGATCGGGCGCTATATCCTGGCGCCGACCGTGATGAAGAACCTCAACAAGCTGAAGCAGGGCGCGGGCGGGGAAATCCAGCTGACCGATGCCATCGCAGAGGAGATCGAGGCCGGGCGCGACGTCTTCGGCCTGCGCTTCCGCGGCCAGCGCTTCGATTGCGGCTCCAAGGCGGGCTTCCTGCAGGCCACCGTCGCCTTCGGGCTGGAGCGGGACGAGCTGAAGGACGAGTTCGCCGAATACCTGCACCAGGCGTTGGCGATGCGCCGGGCGGCCGAATAACCCATGTCTGGCAAGGTACTGGTGACGGGCGGTGCGGGCTATATCGGCTCGCATGCCTGCAAGGCATTGGCGCAGGCGGGGTTCACCCCCGTCACGCTGGACAATTTCTCGACGGGCTGGCGCGATGCGGTCAAGTTCGGCCCGGTGGTCGAGGCCGACCTGATGGACCGCGCCGCACTGGACGCGGCCTTCGCCGAACACCGGCCAGTGGCGGTGCTGCATTTCGCGGCGCTCTCGCAGGTCGGCGAGGCGATGGCGGAACCCGGCAAGTACTGGCGCAACAATGTCGCGGGGTCGCTGAACCTGATCGAGGCGGCGGTGGCGGCGGGCTGTCTGGACTTCGTCTTCAGCTCGACCTGCGCGACCTATGGCGACCGCGACGGCGAGGTGCTGGACGAGGACACGCCGCAGGCGCCGCTGAACGCCTATGGCGCCTCCAAGCGCGCGATCGAGGATATCCTGGTCGATTTCGAGGCCGCCCACGGGCTTCGCCACGTCATTTTCCGCTATTTCAACGTCGCGGGCGCCGATCCTGACGGCGAGGTGGGCGAGTTCCACCGCCCCGAGACGCATTTGATCCCGCTGATCCTGGACGCGGTGGACGGCAAGCGCGCGGCGCTGACCATCCACGGCACCGACTATCCGACCGAGGACGGGACCTGCATCCGTGACTATGTCCATGTGATGGATCTGGTCGATGCCCATGTGAAGG
Source organism: Paracoccus liaowanqingii (assembly GCF_004683865.2). Classification (NCBI taxonomy): domain Bacteria; kingdom Pseudomonadati; phylum Pseudomonadota; class Alphaproteobacteria; order Rhodobacterales; family Paracoccaceae; genus Paracoccus; species Paracoccus liaowanqingii. The sequence goes on from NZ_CP038439.1 coordinate 3,057,208, forward strand.
GGCTGGAATGGCTGCAGACGGGCAAGGGCAGCAAGGTCTTCTGCTTGGGCACGGGCGACGGCTTCTCGGTCCGCGAGGTCGTGGACGCGACGCGCCATGTCACCAACCGACAGGTGCCGATGGTCGACGGGCCCCGGCGCGGCGGCGATGCGGTCAAGCTGGTCTGCGGCAGCCAGCGCGCCAAGACGGATCTGGGCTGGACCCCCGACCGGTCCACCATGAAGCAGATGATCGCGGATGCGTGGCGCTGGCACCAGTCGGGCGACTATCAGCGGTGAGCCTGGGCGGGGCGTGGCAGGCCTATCGCCTGCGCTGGAAACGCCGGGAGCTGATCTGGCGGGCGATCCGCGCCCGCAGCGCGCTGCAGGCCGTGGCCGACCGCACGGCGGCGATCCGCCCCGGTGACGTGCTGGCGGTCGCCACCCTGCGCAACGAGATCGCGCATCTGCCGGGCTTTCTGGACCATTACCGCCGCCTTGGCGTCGCGCAGTTCCTGATCGTGGACAATGGCAGCGACGACGGCTCGGACCGCTATCTGGCGGACCAGCTGGACGTGTCGCTGTGGCGCTGCAACGCCAGCTATCGCGAGGCTCGCTTCGGGCTGGACTGGGCGGGCGCGCTGCTGATGCGGCACGGGCACGGGCATTGGTGCCTGACCGTCGATGCGGACGAGCTGCTGGTCTATCCCCATCACGACACCCGCCCCCTGCCCCAGCTGACGGCCCATCTGGACCGCATCGGACAGCCCGGCTTGGGGGCGGTGATGCTGGACCTGTACCCCTCGGGCCCGCTTGGCACCGCCGACGCGCCCGAGGGCGTATCGCTGACCGACCGGCTGCCCTGGTTCGATCCCGGCCCGTGGAGAAAACGCCGGGTGTTGCCGAAACGCAACTTGTGGTTGCAGGGCGGCGTGCGCGACCGGGTCTTCTTCGCGGACGACCCCGACCGGGCGCCGACGGTGAACAAGCTGCCGCTGATGCGCTGGTCCTGGCGTCACGTCTATGTCAACTCGACCCATTCGATGCTGCCGCCGCAGCTGAACGACCTCTATGACGGACCGGGCGAGGCGCGCCTGTCGGGCGCGCTGCTGCACGGCAAGTTCCTGCCCGACATCGTCGCGAAATCGCACGAGGAACTGCTGCGCCGCCAGCATTTCAACGACCCCGACGCCTATGGCGGCTATCACCGGGCGGTCGCCGCCGGGCCGGTCCTGCGGAGCCCGGCATCGCTGCGGTTCCAGGGATGGCGCCAGCTGGTGGACCTTGGACTGATCGGGACGGGCGCATGGAGAGAATAACCAGTTCTTGCAAAAGCCCTTGCCAAGACGCGGGCCTCCTGCACATTGCTAGGGCATGACGCCGCACCCTTCCCTTGTAGCCCTTGTACGGTCGACATCATGCGTCTGAGCGATCTTCCCCTGCCCAATCGGCTGCGTCGCCGGACCGAGCGGCAGTACCTCGTGGCGCGGGCGTTCAACCGGCGCCGGGCGTTGAAATCGACCGTCAACCGCACCGGCAAGATCCGCAAGGGCGACATCCTGGCCTTCGTCACCATGCGCAACGAGCGGCTGCGCCTGCCCTATTTCCTGCAGTACTATCGCGACCTGGGGGTGAATCACTTCCTGTTCGTGAACAACGACAGCGACGACGGCAGCGGCAACTGGCTGGCCGAACAGCCCGACGTGTCGCTGTGGTGGACCAATGCCAGCTACAAGCGGTCGCGCTTCGGCATGGACTGGATCAACCGGCTGCTGATGACCTATGGCAACGGCCATTGGTGCCTGACCGTCGATCCGGACGAGTTCCTGATCTATCCGCATTGCGATTCCCGCCCCCTGCCGGCTCTGACGGACTGGCTGGACGCCTCGGGGCGGCGCAGCTTTCCGGCGATGCTGCTGGACATGTACCCGCGCGGCAACATCGAGGACGAGATCTACGAGGAGGGGACCGATCCCTTCCGCATCGCCCGCTGGTTCGATCCGGCCAACTACACGATCACCAAGAACTCCTACTACGGCAACCTGTGGATCCAGGGGGGGCCACGCACGCGGCGCTACTTCACCGCCGATCCGCTGTCGGGGCCGGCGCTGAACAAGACGCCTCTGGTCAAGTGGCACTGGCGCTATGCCTATGTCAGTTCGACCCACATGCTGCTGCCGCGATCACTGAACCTCGTCTACGAGGAAAACGGCGGCGAGCAGGCCTCGGGCTGCCTGCTGCATGCCAAGTTCCTGTCCAACTTCACCGAAAAATCGGCCGAAGAGCTGGATCGACGCCAGCATTATGCCAACAGCAAGGAATATCGGGCCTATCATGCGGGCCTGCGGCGCGGCACAACCCTGTGGTGCAGCGAGTCGCGCGAATATGACGACTGGCGCCAGATCGAGGATCTGGGGCTCATCTCTCGGGGGAACTGGGCGTGAGACGAGAGGTCCAGCTTGGGGTCGTCCTGCTGTGCCACGCACGGCTGGACGCGGCTGCCCAGATGGCCCGCATCTGGGTCGAGGGCGGCGCCCGCGTGGCCATCCATGTCGATGCCAAGGCCTCGGCCCGTTCGGTCGCGCGCATGAAGGACCAACTGGCCGACCTGCCCGGCATCGTCTATTCGCGCCGCCACCGCTGCGATTGGGGCCAGTTCAACCTGGTCCGCGCCACCCAGGACGCCGCGCAGGCGCTGCTGGACAGCTTTCCCGCCGTCACCCATGTCTATCTGGCCTCGGGGTCCTGCCTGCCGCTGCGCCCGGTGCGCGACCTGGCGGCCTATCTGGCGCGCGATCCCCATTGCGACCACATCGAAAGCGTCAGCGCGCTGGATGTCGGCTGGACCGTCGGCGGGCTGAACGAGGAACGCTTCACCCTGTATTTCCCGCTGGACTGGCGGCGCCATCGCTGGATGTTCGACCGGCTGACCGCCTGGCAGCGCAGGCTGGGCATCCGCCGCCGCCTGCCCAAGGGGCTGAGCCCGCATCTGGGGTCGCAATGGTGGTGCCTGACCGCCGCCACGCTGCGGGCCATCCTGGACGATCCGCGCCGGGCCGAGTTCGACCGCTTCTTCCGCATGGCCTGGATCCCGGACGAGAGCTATTTCCAGACCCTCGCACGGCGCCACGCGATCCGCATCGAAAGCCATTCGCTGACCTTGGCCAAGTTCGACCATGACGGCCGCCCCTACCAGCTGTACGACGACCACACCCTGATGCTGGAGGAATCGCGCTGCTTCGTGGCGCGCAAGGTCTGGCCGCAGGCCGCGCGGCTGATGGCGCATTTCCCCGTGCCCCCCGGGCCCCAGCCCGATGTCAGCCCGCCCCAGCCCCAACGGTTCGAGCGGCTGATCAACCGCACCGTCCGCCGCCGCCTGCTGGGGCGGCCGGGCCTCTACATGCAAAGCCGCTTTCCCCGCAAGGATTCCGAGAACGGCAAGACTTCGGCCCCCTATGCCGTCTTTCAGGGCTTCTCGGACATCTTCCCGGACTTCGAGACCTGGCTGGCCGGCAATGTCGAGGCCGATGTCCACGGCCACCTGCTGGGCCCCGAGATGGTCGAATTCGCCGGCCGCCCCGAGATCGGGCCCGGCGCGATCTCGTCCTCGACCGTGATCCGCGACCGTGATCCGCACGGCTTTCTGACCGCGCTGATCCGCATCTCGCCCCGGATGCAGATCTTCCAGTCCAGCCCGCGCGACAATCAGGCGCTGAACTGGTTCATCGCCACCGATCCCAACGCCCATATCCATGTCGTCACCGGCGCCTGGATGCTGCCGCTGCTGGAATCGGGCATGCCCTTCGACGACATCCGCCGCGTCACCGCCCTGCTGCAGCGGGCCGAGCTGACGCATCTGGACGTGCTGAACTCGGTCTGGGTCAAGGCGCGGGTGCATGTGCACGAGCTGACCGATTTCCTGGCCCGGCCGCAGGCGATGCTGTACCAGTCGCTGCAGCACCTGCCGCTGCGCCCCGGCGCACCGGTCGACGTGCCGCGGATGCGCGACCTGAACGGACTGTCGGACCTGTTGCGCCGCCTGCGCAATTCGGGCCTGCGCCCGCGCCTGTCGGGCGACGCCCTGCCCTTGCCCGAGCCTCCCATGACTGAAAGGACTGCCGCCGAATGACCTCTCCGTTCCGCCGCTTCGTCATCTTCGCCGAGATGCGCACCGGGTCCAACCTGCTGGAGGCGACGCTGAACGCGCTCAAGGGCGTCACCTGCTTCGGCGAGGCCTTCAATCCCTACATGATGGGCTGGCCCGACAAGGACGAGCTGGCGGGCATCACCCGCGACGAGCGCGAGGCCGATCCGCAGCGGCTGCTGACCAAGCTGTTCGACCGCCCCGGCCATCTGCCGGGCTTTCGCTACTTCCACGATCATGACCCCCGGGTCTTCGACGCGATCATGAACGACGCCGAATGCGCCAAGATCATCCTGACCCGCAATCCGCTGGACAGCTATGTCTCGACCAAGCTGGCCTGGGAAACCAACCAGTGGAAGCTGAACGAGACCGAGACCCCGATCCCCGCCGCCATCGCCTATGACGGGCCCGAGTTCCGCGACATGGTCTCGGCGGTGGAGCGCTTCCAGCTGCGGGTGATGCACCGGCTGCAGGTGACCGGCCAGACGGGCTTCTGGCTGGGCTACGAGGATCTGCGCGATGCCGAGGTGATGACGGGGCTGGTCCACTGGCTGGGCCGCACCGATATCGGGCGCGTCGAACCGGCCAGCGACCAGGTCCCCCAGAATCCGCGCGAGCTGGCCGAGAAGGTCCGCAACTTCGACGAGATGCAGGCCGACCTGCACCAGATCGACCCGTTCATGCTGCGCCGAATCCCGAATTTCGAACCCCGGCGCGGACCGTCCGTCCCCAGCTTCTCGGCCTGCGAGGCGGGGCACGGCCTGATCTACATGCCGGTGCGCTGCGGCCCAGGTCCGGCCATCCGCGGCTGGCTGTCGGGGCTGGGACCGGTCACCGGCGATCTGACCCAGACCAGCCTGCGCCAGTGGAAGCGCCAGCATCCCGGCCATCGCAGCTTCACCGTGCTGCGCCACCCGCTGCACCGCGCCTGGACGGCCTTTCGCCAGCTTCTGGACGAGGGCTCGGCGGACCTGCGCCAGCTGATGCGCAGCGTCCACCGCGTGGCCCTGCCCTCGGACGCCGATCTGGGCAAGCTGTCCCGGTCCGACCAGCTGGAGCTGTTCGCGCAGTTCCTGTCCTTCCTGCGCCGCAACCTGAACGGCCAGACCACCCTGCCCACCCATGCCGGATGGGCCAGCCAGTCCGAGGTGATCGCGGGCTTTGCCCGGGTGGCCACGCCCGACATCCTGATCCGCGAGGATCGGCTGACCCAGGACCTGCCCCTGCTGGCAGATGGCGCGGGGCTGGACGATGCCGGTCTGCAGCATCTCAGGATTGCCCCGATGCCCGAGTTCCTGCACGAAGCCTCGCTGTTGCAGGCGGCCCGGCAGGCCTATCTGCGCGACTACATCGCCTTCGGCTTCACCGACTGATCCCTTGCCCGGGGCGGCGCGCGACATTCGGCGCAGCGACGCGCGCTTGGCCCCGCCGCCTTGGGCGTCTATCACCGCCCGGGGCAGGCCGCAGGTAAGGACGAGGCGATGAGGATCCTTCTGGTGGGTGCGGGACTGTCCGGCGCGGTGATCGGGCGCCAGCTGGCCGAGGCCGGGCATGACTGCCGCATCATCGACGCGCGGCCCCATATCGCCGGCAACTGCCACACCGACCGCGACGCCGACACGGGCGTCATGGTGCATGTCTATGGCCCGCACATCTTCCACACCGACGACCAGGGCGTGTGGGATTACGTGAACCGTTTCGCACAGTTCATGCCCTTCCAGAACCGCGTCAAGACCACCGCGCAGGGCCGGGTCTATTCCCTGCCCATCAATCTGCTGACGATCAACCAGTTCTTCGGCACCACGCTGCGGCCCGACGAGGCGCGTGCCTTCATCGACTCCCGCGCCGATACCAGCATCACCGAGCCGCGCACCTTCGAGGAGCAGGCCCTGCGCTTCGTCGGTCCCGAGCTCTACGAGGCGTTCTTCCGGGGCTACACGGAAAAGCAGTGGGGCTGCTCGCCGACCGAGCTTCCCGCCGCGATCCTCAAGCGCCTGCCGGTGCGCTTCACCTATGACGACAACTACTTCTTCCACCGCTTCCAAGGCATGCCCCGGGACGGATATACAGCGATGGTCGCGGAGATCCTGGACCATCCCCGCATCACCGTCGATCTGGACACCGCCTATGCGCCCGGGATGGCCGAGGCGGTCGACCACGTCTTCTGGTCGGGTCCGCTGGACGGATATTTCGACTATCGCCTTGGCCGGCTTGGCTATCGCACACTGGATTTCGAGCGTTTCACCCATCAGGGCGACTATCAGGGCTGCGCGGTCATGAACTATGGCGACCGCGACGTGCCTCAGACCCGCATCACCGAACACAAGCATTTCAGCCCCTGGGAACAGCATGAGGGGTCGGTCTGCTATCGCGAATTCGCGCGCCAAGCCGAACCCGGCGACACGCCCTATTACCCGATCCGGCTGGTCGAGGAAAAGGCGCTGCTGGCGCAGTATGTCGATCTGGCGCGCAGCACGCCCGGCGTGACCTTCGTCGGCCGCTTGGGCACCTATCGCTATCTGGACATGGACGTGACCATCCGCGAGGCGTTGGACACGGCCACCCGTTTCATCAGGGTCGCCCCTGCGGGCGACCCGATGCCGGCCTTCGTCCAGGATCCGCTGTAGCCCCGGGCCGGTGTCGGATCAGCCCCGCACCTTCGGCGACGCAGGCTGGGACCCGCGCGGCCATAGCAGGTGTCGCCAAGGCCAACCGGGTCATCAGGCAGGGATCCGTCTGTCAGGAAATCAGCCGCAGCAGATATGCGCCATAATCGTTCTTGGCGTATCGCTTGGCCTGGGCGCGCAGTTGGTCGGGGGTGATCCAGCCGGCCTCGAAGGCGATCTCCTCGGGGCAGCCGGTCTGCAGGCCCTGGCGGTTCTCCAGCGTGCGCACGAAGTTGCCGGCGTCCAGCAGGCTGGCATGGGTGCCGGTGTCCAGCCAGGCAAAGCCGCGACCCATGCGCTCGACCGTCAGGGCGCCGTCATGCAGGTAGCTTTCCAGAAGGGTGGTGATCTCCAGCTCGCCGCGATCCGAGGGCTGGACGGCGCGGGCGCGTTCCGGCGCGGTGCCGTCGAGGAAATAAAGCCCGGTGACGGCATAGTTCGAGGGCGGCACCGGGGGCTTCTCGATGATCGCGCGGGCGCGCATCTCATCGTCGAAATCCACCACGCCGTAGCGCTCGGGGTCCGAGACGCGATAGCCGAAGACCGTCCCGCCGCTGTCGCGCCCGTCGGCCGAGGCCAGCAGCTCGGGCAGCCCGTGGCCGAAGAAGATGTTGTCGCCCAGCACCATGGCCGAAGCCGCGCCGTCCAGGAAGTCCTCGGCCAGGATATAGGCCTGCGCCAGCCCGTCGGGCGAGAGCTGGATGATCCAGGTGAAGTCGATCCCCCACTGGCTGCCGTCGCCCAGCAGGCGCTGGAACTGGGCCTGATCCTCGGGGTGGTGATGATGGCGATCTGGCGGATGCCCGCCAGCATCAGCACCGTGATCGGATAGTAGATCATCGGCTTGTCATAGAGCGGCAGCAGCTGCTTCGACACGCCCATGGTGATCGGATAGAGCCGCGTGCCCGAGCCGCCGGCCAGAATGATGCCCTTGCGCTGTGTCATGCCTTGTCCCTCAGTTGATCCAGTACGCGGGCCAGCCCGGCCCGCCAGTCGGGCCGCGCGATCCCGAAATCCTGCGCGATGCGGGCGCAGTCCAGCCGCGAGTTCAGCGGCCGGGCGGCGGGGGTGGGATAGTCGCTGGACGGAATATCCGCGACCTGCGCGCCCAAGCCCGCCTGCGCCATGATCTCGCGCGCGAAGCCCGCCCAGGAGGTGTCGGGCGCGCCCGCGAAGTGATAGACCCCGCCCTTGGCCGGGTCGTCGCGCATCGCTGCGATCATGCTCAGGGCGGCGCCTGCGATGTCGGCGGCGGGCGTCGGCCCGCCGATCTGGTCGGCCACCACCGTCAGCCGGTCGCGCTCGGCTCCAAGCCGCAGCATGGTCTTCACGAAGTTCGCGCCATGGTCCGAGAAGACCCACGAGGTCCGCATCACCGCCCAGTGCCCGCCCGCCTGCGCCACCGCCGCCTCGCCTGCCAGCTTGGTCGCGCCATAGACGCCCAAGGGGCCGGTCGGCGCGTCCTCGGCGCGCGGCTGGTCGCCCGCGCCGTCGAAGACGTAATCGGTCGAGATATGCAGGAAGGGGATGCCCAGTTCCGCACAGGCCCGCGCCATGGCGGCGGGGGCGTCAGCATTTACCAGCCGCGCGGTGTCCGCGTCGGTCTCGGCCTTGTCCACCGCCGTATAGGCGGCGGCGTTGATCACCGCCTGCGGACGGGCCGCCAGGATCGCCGCCGCGCAGGCCTCGGGGTCGGTCAGGTCGGCGCGGTCGCGGCCCAGACAGGTCGCATCAGGCGCCAGCAGGGCCAGATCCTGCGCGACCTGGCCGGTGCGGCCGAAGACCAGAAGATCGCGCATCACGCGGCCCCCAAGCGCGTGCCCACGCCCTCGCGCGACAAGAGCGGTTCCCACCAGTCGCGGTTCTCCAGATACCAGGCAACGGTGCGCTTCAGCCCCTCCTCGACGGTGACCGAGGGGCGCCAGCCCAGCTCGGCGCGGATCCGGGTGGGGTCGATCGCATAGCGGCGGTCATGGCCGGGGCGGTCGGTGACGAAGGTGATCAGATCGGCATGCGGCGCCCCTTGGGGGTGCAGATCGTCCATATGCGCGCAGATTGTGCGGACCAGATCGATGTTCGTGGCCTCGTTCTCGCCGCCGATGTTATAGCTTCGGTTCAGCTGGCCCTTTTCCAGAACCAGCAGCAGCGCATCGGCGTGATCCTCGACATACAGCCAGTCGCGGATGTTGCCGCCGTCGCCATAGACCGGGATAGGCTGCCCGGCCAGGGCCTTCAGGATCACCACCGGCACCAGTTTTTCGGGGAAATGATAGGGGCCGTAATTGTTCGAACAGTTGGTCAGCACGACCGGCAGGCCATAGGTCTCGGCCCAGGCCCGCACCAGATGGTCCGACCCCGCCTTGCTGGCCGAATAGGGGCTGCGCGGGTCGTAGGGGGTGGTTTCGGTGAACTGCCCCGTCTCGCCAAGCGACCCGAAAACCTCGTCGGTCGAGATGTGGTGGAACCGGAACGCCTCGGGCTTGCCTTCGGCCATCCAATAGGCGCGCGCGGCCTCGAGCATGTTGAACGTGCCGATCACGTTGGTTTCGACAAAGGCGGCGGGGCCGTCGATCGAGCGGTCGACATGGCTTTCGGCGGCCAGATGCATCACCGCATCGGGGCGGTGGGTCGCGAAGATGCGGTCCAGCGCCGCACGGTCGCGGATGTCGGCCTCTTCGAAGGAATAGAGGTCGGACTGCCCGGCCTCGGCCACATTGGCAAGGTTCGCGGCATAGGTCAGCGCGTCAAGGTTCACGACCTCATGCCCGCGCGCCACGGCCAGCCGGACCACGGCCGAGCCGATGAAGCCCGCGCCACCGGTGATCAGGATCTTCATGCCTGGGCCTCATGGGTGAAGGGCGATGTCCAGTCGGCAAAGGCCGGCGCGGCGCGGTCCTTGTCCGACAGCAGCGGATCGCTGACGCCCCAATCGATGCCCAGGCTGTCCCAGGCCACCGCCCCGTCCGAGGTTTTGTCGTAATGGTCGGTGCATTTGTAGACGATCTCGGTGTCCGGTTCGCGGGTGACGAAGCCGTGCAGGAAGCCCGCCGGGATCCACAGCTGGCGCCCGTTCTCGAAGCTCAGCTCGGCCCCGAACCACTGCCCATAGGTCGGGCTGCCAAGACGCACGTCCACCGCCACGTCGAACAGCGATCCCCGCCCGCAGCGCACCAGCTTGCCCTGCGCATGCGGCGGTGCCTGATAGTGCAACCCGCGCAGCGTGCCCACCTGCACCGACATGGAATGGTTGTCCTGCACGAACTCGGGCAGATCGACGCCCGCCTGGCTCAGCGTGCGCCGGTTCCAGCTTTCCGAGAAGAAGCCCCGCGCATCGCCATGACGCGCAGGCGTCAGGATGAAAACATCGGACAGGGGGGTAGGGTCGATCTGCATCAGGACCTCGGCTTTCAGGTTACGCATGCTGTCTAGGGCGGACAGCGCAACTTGTCAGCATCTATCGATGGTTGTATGACCCGGTCCGCTTGGCAACAGAAGCCCCCGCGCTACAGGTGATGCCGCGATGGGCAGGTGGTTGCCTGCGCCCGCGGGGGCGTGATAGCGGCAATCGCATCCGCCGGGCATCTGGTCCGGCCGCAACCGCAAGGCCCCTGCCCATGGCCCCGACCGCTCCGCGCCCGTCTGTTCCGACCCGGACCGGCCCAACCCTGGCCGCCGTCGTGGTGACCCATGACCGGCTGGACAAGCTGCGCGTGACCATCGACCGCCTGCTGGCCGAGCCGGTGGACCATGTCGTCGTGGTCGACAACGCCTCGACCGACGGCACCGCCGACTGGCTGGCCACGCGGGGTGATCCCCGGCTGATCCTGCATCGCAGCGAGCGCAACCTGGGCGGGGCCGGCGGCTTCTCAAGGGCGATGGAGCTGGCGCGCGACCGCACCCAGGCCGACTGGATCGTGCTGATGGACGATGACGGGCGCCCGCAGCCTGGCGCCGTGGCCGCCTTCCGGGCGATGGAGCTTGCGCGGTGGGATGCGGTGGGCGCGGCGGTCTTTCACCCCGACGGGCGCATCTGCGAGATGAACCGCCCCTATCGCAACCCCTTCTGGAATCCCGGCGCCTTTCTGCGCACGCTGGCGCGGATGCCCTTGGGGCGCGGGCGGGCGGGGTTCCACCTGGGGGACGCGGCCTACCGGGCCGAGGCGCCGGTCCGCCCCGTCGACATGACCAGCTTCGTCGGGCTGTTCCTGTCGCGGGCGGCGCTGATGCGGGCGGGCCTGCCCGATCCGCGGCTGTTCATCTATGGCGACGACCAGCTCTACACGCTGCAGATGCGGCGGCAGGGCCTGCGCATCGGTTTTGCCCCGCAGGTCCGCTTCGACCACGACACCCTGGCGCAGCAGGGCCAGACGGGCGTGGTGCTGCGCCCGATGTGGAAGGTCTTCTACATGTATCGCAATGCGCTGTTGGCCTATCGCGTGGCCGCCGGGCCGTGGTTCTGGCCGCTGGTGCCGGTGCTGGCGCGCAAGTGGCGGCGCAAGGCGGGCGATTACGGCCCGGATGCGGCGCTGTTTCGCAGCCTTTTGGACCTGGCGATGCGCGACGGGCTGGCCGGGCGACTGGACCGCCCCCATGCCGAGGTGCTGCGCCTGTCCAGGTCGGAATGACCCCCGCCGGTCCCGGTCAGTCCAGATGGCTGACGATGGCCCGGCCCAGGGCAAAGACCCGCTGTTCCAGGATCACCGGCGTCTCGCAGACATAGGTCAGCGACTGCTGGCGCTCGGTGAAGATGCGCTGGTCCCATTCCAGTGCCTCCTCGGCGGCGTCGATGGCGTCGAAGTCGGGGCTTTCGGCCGCCTCCAGCGCGGCCATCTCGGCGCGGCGCTCCTCGATGCGCTGTGACAGGCTCAGCTGCGACTGACCATAGCGGGCGATGCCCGCGATCAGCGCGCTGCGGTCGCGTTCGATCCGGTCGAAGATCGCCTGCATCAGCGCGACCAGCTGCCCGTCCTCGGCTTCGGCGGCGAAATCGGCGATGGTCGTCTCGGCCTCCTCGATCGGCAGGCGGCGCTGTTCCAGCCGGTCGGCCAGGCGGACGATCTGCGGGTCGCGGGCCAGCTCAAGCGCGGCCTCGTCGGGGATCGGGCCGGTCCAGACCTGCCCCATGGACAGGTTGGGCTGCTTGCGCTGGATGCAGGGCCAGTCCGGGTCGATGCCCGCCGCGCCGAAGGCGGGGCCGGCGGCCAGCAGGGCCATGACGGCCAAAGTGGGACGAATCATGCAGGGCCTCCTTTCCTGCGGGCCCAAAGGCCCTTCTGGGGATCATACATGAAGGCCGCGGCCCCGAAAAACCCCGCCAAACATCCCATGACCACCGCCAGCGAGGTCCAGTTGACCTGCAGGTACAGCGCGAACCGGATCAGCTCGACCGCATGGGTGAAGGGGTTGAAGGCGCAGATGTCGTGCAGCAGCGGAGAGCTTTCCTGCATCCGCCACAGCGGATAGAGGGCGGACGAGGCGAAGAACATCGGGAAGATCACGAAGTTCATCACCCCCGCGAAATTCTCCAGCTGGCGGATGGCCGAGGACAGGAACAGCCCCATCGCGCCCAGCATCAGCCCCGACAGGATCAGCGCGGGAATGATCGCGACATAGCCCCAGACGGGCGGGCGGATGCCCCAGAACCACGCGATCGCCAGGAAGGTGAAGACCTGGATGATCGACACGAAGACCCCCGCCACCAGCTTGGATCCCAGCAGGAACCAGCGCGGGAAGGGGCTGACCAGCAGCGTGCGCATCGCGCCGGTTTCGCGGTCGTAGACCATGGACAGCGACGACTGCATGCCGTTGAACAGCTGGATCATCGCGACGAGGCCGGGCGTGACATAGACCTCGTAGAGCACATAGGTCTGGTAGGGCGGGGTGATCGACAGGCCCAGCACGGCCCGGAATCCGGCGGCGAAGATGAACAGCCAGACCAGCGGGCGCACCAGCGCCGCCAGGAACCGGCCCCGCTGGTTGATGAAGCGCAGCGTCTCGCGCCGCGAGATGCCCAGGAAGGCGGTCAGCCAGCCGCGGGCCGATCCGGTGGGATGGGTCATGGCGCCACTCCGGTCAGGTCCAGGAAGGCCTGCGTCAGGCCCTGCGACCCGGCGATGGCGGCGGCGGTGCCGGCGCGCAGCACCTCGCCCCGGTGCAGGATCACCAGATCGTCGTCGGGCGCGATCTCGTCCATGATATGGGTGGCCCACAGGGCCGAGACCCCGTCGCGCGCGATCAGGCGGCGGGTCAGGGCCAGCACCTCGGCCCGCGATTTCACGTCCAGCCCCACCGTCGCCTCGTCCAGCAGCAGCAGCTCGGGGCGGTGGATCAGGGCGCGGGCGATCTCGGCCCGTCGCGACTGGCCGCCCGACAGGGCCGAGACGCGGGCATCGGCCTTGTCGGCCAGATCGACCTGGTCCAGCACCTCGTCGATCCGGGGCCGCGCCAGCCGCCCCGGGATGCCGTGCAGGCTGGCGTGATAGATCAGGTTCTGGCGCACCGTCAGGTCGGCATCCATCGCGCGGCTCTGGAACACGACCCCAAGCCGGGCCAGCGCCCGCGCGGGCTCGCGCCGCAAGTCGTGGCCGCCGACCCGGATGGTGCCCGAGCGGTTGTTGTAGAGCCTGGTGATCAGCGAGAAGAGCGTCGTCTTGCCCGCCCCGTTGACCCCCAGAAGCGCGGTGAAGCCGCCGCGCGGCACGGTCAGGGACACATCCGTCAGCGCCTGCGTGGCACCGAAGCTGTGGCTGACATGGTCGATCTGCAGCGCGGCGGCGGTCACGGGGTCACTGGATGTTGAAGACCGCCTGCATCGTGTCCCCCGACGATCCCGGCACCGACAGCGTGTAGCGCCCCGGCAGGACGGCCACGAAGCTGAGCACCGCCGTGCCCTCGGCGTCGAATTCCAGGCTGTGGATGCCCATGGGACGGACCTCGGTATCGCCGATGACGATCTCGTTGATCCAGATGGCGCGGAAGAAGTCGCCGCCCGACAGGGCCAGTTCCTGGCTGCCGTCGGCCACGATGTTGATGCGGTAGTAGCCGCCCGACTTGATGATGTATTCCCCGCCCGAGACCGGCTGACCCGAGGCCAGCGTCAGCGGCGCCAGGTCGGTCCGGTTCTCGCGCGACAGAAGGCCCGAGAAGCCGTATTCGTGCATGGCGCCCGCCTCGTAGACGCCCTCGCTTTCGGCCGTCTCCTCCTCGTCGTCATCATCGTCGTCGTCCATGCCCTCGGCGGCGGGATCGTTGGCCTGATCGGTCGCCTCGCCCGATTGCGTGCCCGGCGCGGCCTCCTCGCCGACCACGGCGTCGCCTGCGGGTGCTTCGGCGTCCTGGGCGTAGACGGGGGCGGTCATGACAAGCGCCAGCGCGGCCCCGGACATCAGTCTGGTGATGGTGTTCATGGGTGTTTCTCCTCCGGTATGGAAATCAGTTGGGGGCGACGACGACGCCCCAGGGCTGCTGGCCCACCTGGACCGAGCGCAGCACCTCGTCCGTCTCGACATCGATGATCGAGACATCGTTCGAGTTGCCGTTCGTGGTGTAGAGCCGGGTCTCGTCGGGGTTGAAGGCCAGCTGCCAGACGCGCTGTCCGACCAGCAGATAGTCGATCACCTCGTCGGTCTGGGCATCCACCACCGCGACGCGGTTCGCGGGGCCAAGCGCCACGTACAGCTTCGTGCCGTCCGAGGTGACGCGCGCACCCACCGGCTGGATGGCCTCGGGCAGCACGCCCGGGATCTCGAAGCTGATCTTCTTGGTGATCTGCTGCGTCGCGGGGTCGATCACGCTGACCGTGCCGCCGATCTCGGACGTGACATACAGCTTGGACCCGTCCGCGGTGAACTGCGCGAAGCGCGGGCGGCTGTCGACCAGCACGTTGGCGGTGATCTCGTAGGTCTCGGTGTCGATGAAATGCGCCATGTTCGTCGTTTCCGACGTGTTGATGACGACGCTGCCATCCGGGCTGACGCCCATCCCCTCGGGTTCGACGCCCACGGGCACCTCGGCCAGCACCTCGCGGGTCTTCACATCCACCACGGTGACGATGTTGTCATCCTCGTTGGCGATGAACAGCGGGTTGCCCGAGGGGTGCAGCACGAACAGCTCCGGATCGGGACCCGAGGGCAGCGTGTGCAGTTCCTCCATCGTCTCGGGGTCGAAGACGCGCACCACGTTGTCGTCAGAGGCGCAGACATACAGTTCCGTCCCGTCGGGGCTGATGGTGATGCCGCGGGGGCGGTTGCCGGCGGGATAGGTGCCGATCACCTCCATCGTCTCGCCGTCCAGGACGGTGATGTCGTTGCTGCGTTCGTTGCTGACGAAGACGCGGTTGGCCATGGCGGGGCCAGCGGCCATCAGCAGGGCAAGTCCGGTGGTGGCAGAAAGCAGATGTTTCATGTCGCCTCTCAGAATTGGCATTGGGTTTCGGGACGGTCCACGCCAAGCGTGTCCAATTGGCTGGTCTGGTGCAGGTATTGATCCTGCGGGCTGACCGAGGTGGTCAGGACGCCGGTGGTCAGAAGAATCGGCTGGCGGACCTGATGGTCCCAGTCCCGGACCGTCAGCGCCTGACCCTTGAAGCCCGCCACGTCGAAGTCGTCGCCCAGAATGAAGTCCTTGATGGTCTCAGGATCACCCGATTGGGTCCGCGTCGCAGCCTCGCCCAGGATGCGCAGGGACAGCCAGGCCTGGTAATCCTCCTCGCGCACGGGGCGCTCGGCCAGGCGTTCGAAGCGCGACTGGTACTGCGTGCCGCCCCAGGCCTCCATCGCCGGGTGCCAGCTGCGCGGGACTAGCCCGGCCGAGCCCGCGACGGGGCGCGGATCCCAGGTCAGATAGGGCAGGTAGGCCGCGAAGACGTCGGCCTCGTCGGCGGTGATGACGATGTCATGATCCTCGGCCCGTTGGGTGAAGACCGGGATCTGCGCCTGCACCTGCACATGGCCGCTGTCTGTGCGCCGTGCGCCGCCGGTATCCTCGTACAGGCGCTCCTCGACGACCTGCGCGCCGAACTTGGCGGCGGAGGTGCGATAGGCCTCGGCCATGGCCTGATCCTCGGGGTGGCTGCCATGGATCAGGAACCAGCGCGGCCAGTTCTTCCACATCAGGAACTGCGCCAGACCGTCTGCCAGCATCGCGCGGCTTGGCGCGACATGGATGGTGTTGAAGCGGCAGTCGGCGCCGCGCAGATTGTCGCCGCGCGCCAGGGCGTTGAAGACCATCGCCTGGTCGCCCACCTGATCGGCCAGCGCCAGCGTGGTGGCGTCGTCGGCCATCACGACGATGAACTCGAACCCCTCGTCCAGCAGCGTGGCCATCTCGGCCTCGGCGGTGTCGGGGGTGGCGGTGACCTCGACGGCCTCGAAATCCTGGCCCATGAACTGGCCGGTCGTGTCGTTGTCCTCGATCGCCAGACGGGCGCCGGCAAAGCCCAGATCCTCGGGCGGCAGGTCCAGCCGCGAGATCGGCGGCAGGCCGGGATTGTCCACCCGCAGGACCGCCGCCCGGATCAGCACCGGATCGGGGCTTTGGGCCGCAGCGGGCTGGGCCAGTGCCGCGGCACCCGCCAGAAGTCCTACGATTCCTTTGAGCATTTTGTCTCTCCCTGCCGACATGGTGGGGGGTGATTCCCGCTGCGGCAAGCCGGTTAATGTTCCTGTCCGTCCCGGGAAGTTTTCCCTCATCCCAAGGTCGGGGGGGCTTCCGCCTTTGGTCTGATAGACGCCCGCCGGACGGGCGCGCATGGTCGGGACATGACGCAATTCGGCCCCCCCCTGACCCTCGTGCTGGCCCTGCTGGCACCGATCCCGGCCCTGGCGCAGGGAATCCCCCCGCCCGGGACCGCGACATGGTTCGGGCTGCACTTCATCGACAGCTCGACCGAAGGGGCGATCAACGGCGCGCGCCCGGACGAGGCCGCGCGCATCGAGATGACCGAGGACTTCATCGCCGAGGATCTGTCGCAGCGCGGCTTCGCCCTGACCGAGCCGCCCGCCGAGGCGGTCGCGTCGATCCTCAATCCGGTCCATTCCAACGGGGCGGATGCGCGGATCGCGCGCGAGATGGGGTCCGATTACGTCATCGCGGGCGAGGTTCAGAAGGTGTCCAACCTGATCCAGTCCATCAACCTGCACCTGCGCGACGCCGAGACCGGCCGGACGCTGCGGGCGGGGTCGGTCGAGATCCGGGGCAATACCGACGACGCCTTCCGGCGCGGCTACAGCTATCTGCTAAGAAACGTGATCTTTCGGGAGGAACGAAAGAAATGAGGACGACGACGATTCTGGCCGGCGCGCTTGGCGCGGTCCTGGCCCTGACGGGTGCTGCGGCAGCCCACGGCCCCTCGCGGCTGAAGACCGAACAGACGGTCCTGCTGGACGCCACCCCCGCCGAGGTGTGGGAGGTGATCGGCCGCTTCGACGACATGAGCTGGCATCCCGCCGTGGCCGAGACCGCGATGCTGCCCGAGGGATCGCCCGCCGACGTGCCCGACGAATCGACCCGGGTGCTGACCCTGGCCGCCGAGGGCGCGCCCACGATGACCGAAGAGCTGATGGGCATCGACAACGAGAAGATGAGCTATCGCTACATGATCACCGAGGTCGACACGGCGGTGCTGCCGGTGACGAACTACTCCTCGACGCTGTCGGTCACCGATGTGGAGGGCAAGGCCGAGGTGCTGTGGCGCGGCGGCTTCTATCGCGGGTTCCCGAACAACGATCCCCCGGCCGAGCTGAACGACGACGCCGCGATGGCGGGCGTGGACGGCATCTACACCGCCGGGCTCGAGGCGCTGGCCGAACGGTTCGGCACGGTCGAGTAACGCCATGCGCGGCTGGATGACGGCCCTTGTCATCGCCCTCGGATCCCCGGCCCTGGCCGGGGATCTTGCGTTCGTGACATCGCAGAACGGCAATGCGCTGTCGGTCGTCGATCTGGACGATGGCCGCATCATCGCCCGGGCCGACATCCCCGACGCCCCCGCCCCCGTGGCCTATGACCCCGCACAGGGGCGGGCCTATGTCATCGCCGCCGAAACCGGCCGCCTGCATGTGCTGGACGAGGCGGCTCGGCCTTTGGCGCAGGCCGATCTGGGCGCCGGGGCCTTCGGGCTGGCGGTGGCGGGCGACGGGGTGGTGGTCACCGACTGGTACGGCGCCCGCGTCACACGGCTGGACGCGGACCTGCAGCCGGTCTGGAGCGCCGAGACAGGCGCCGCGCCCGCGGGCGTCGCGGTCAGCGCGGATGGCGCGCTGGTCGCCACGGCGGACCGGGATGCGGATTCGGTCAGCATCTTCGACGCCGCCAGCGGTGCGCGCCTGCATCAGGTCGCCACGGCGGGCGCGCATCCCTTCGGCGTGACCTTCCATGACGGGCGCCTGTTCACCGCCGACGTGCAGGGCGACAGCGTCTCGGTGATCGACCCGGGGACCGGGCGGCTGACGGGCCGTGTCGCCACCGGCAGCCATCCCTATGCGCTGGCCTTTGCCGCCGGGCGGGGCTTTGTGACCAACCAGTACGACGGCACGGTCACCGTCTTCGACGCCGCCACGCTGGACGTGCTGGACGAGGTGACGGTCGGCGATTACCCCGAGGGAATCGCGGCCCTGCCCGATGGCAGCGGGGTAGCGGTGGCCAACTGGGATTCGAACACGCTGGTCGTGCTGGACGCGACCACGCTGCAGATCACCGGCACGGTCGAGATGCCAGCAGGCCCCCGCGCCTTCGGCAGCTTCACGGGACGACCGGTTCGGCCATGACCAGCGGTCGGCCCGCCTCGGTCCAGGCATCCGTGCCACCGGGGAACCAGATCACCGGATCGAAACCCCATGCGACGGCCCGCCGGGCGGCGTTCCAGCTCATCCAGCACTCGGTGCGGCAGAACAGGACCAGCGGGCGGTCGGCATCCCCGCCTTGGGCGCGAGTCAGGCCGTCGCGCAGCCGCGCCTCCTCGGCCGGAGCCAGCGCCTGATAGCCAGTGTCGAACAGCCAGACGGCCCCGGGGATCGTCTGATGGGGCGGCTCGTTCCAGATCGTCCCTTCGGGCAGCCCCTCGGGGCGGGCCTTGCGCGGCATCACGTCGACGAAGGCCGCCTGCCCCGCATCATGCAGCGCCAGCGCCTCGTCAATGCCGATCACCTCGGCCCCTGTCAGGGTCGCGGGGACCGGCGCGCGATAGGGCTCTCCGCGATAGTCGGACGGCTCGGGGACCGTCTCGGCCCCCGCCGGCCCCGCCAGAAGCAGGGCCAGCGCCACGGCACGGATCACGGCAGCAGCTCCCGGCCGTAATCGTCGACCAAGGGCACGCCGGCCTCGGCCAGGATCGCGTTGATGTCGTCCTGGTTGCGGCGGATCAGGCTGTTCAGCTCGCGCTTCCATTCCTGCTCCTCCATCCGGACGCCCATGGTGATGCGGAAGAACAGACGCGGCGCGGCCTCTTCGTGCAGCAGCGGCACGAATTGCAGGTCGGGATCGTCCTTGACCTGCGGCCCCGCCAGGGGCCCCCACAGCACCGCCGCCCCCAGATCGCCGGTGCGCACGGCGGCCAGCATGTCGCCCATCGGATCCTCGACCCGGCGGTCGACGAACAGATCGGCCCCGCGCATATTGGGCGCCAGCCCCGCGCGGGCCAGATGGGTGGCGGGCGGCGTGCCCGCGACGACGCCGATGTCCTGGTCCTTCAGCGCCGGATCGGTCAGCCGGTCCACCTGCGCCAGCGGGCCGTCCTTGCGCGTCACGATCCCGTAGACCGAGGTGTAGTAGTGGTTGGTGTTCTGGACCAGCTCGTCGCCTTGGGCATAGCCGATCACCACGTCGCAGGTGCCCATCCGCAGGGTGCGCTGGATGAAGCCCATCCCCGAGGGAAACCAGTCATAGGTGACCGGCAGGCCCAGCTGCTGGCCGAACAGATCGGCCAGCCGGTTCTCGAACCCCGTCCCGTCCCGCGTGGACATCGGCGCATTGGCCGGATCCGCGCAGACCCGGAACTGGGTCGTCGACCGAAGATCGGCCACCTGCGCCGCGGCCGGCATCGCCATACCGACCGCCAGGGCCATCGCTGTCAGGATGCGCGGGCGCATCATCAGCTGGACATGCAGGAATCTTCCTGCGCGGTATAGTCGTCGGACTTGTCGGCGCGTTCGGCGGGTCGACCGCGCCCGATCGTCTCGGTGCCATGCGCCAGCAGGTAGACGTAGATGTCGTCGATATAGCACCAGACGTTCTTGTTGGTGCCGAAGGCCGGCATCACCGAATTCGAGCCCTGCTTGCCCGAGGCCACGACCTGCATGAAGTCGTAGTAATCCATCCGCAGCACCGAGTTCTTCAGCGCGGGCGCATAGGTCGAGCCCTCACCATCGGGACCGTGGCAGACATGGCATTCGGCGTGATAGCGGCGAAAGCCGTTGAAGGTGGCGAAATCGACCACGCCCTCCTCGACCTTGAAGGTCGGGATGCCTTCGGCGTTGCGCCAGCGGCCGTCCATCTCCTCGACCGGGGTCATGTCCTGGCCGTTGGGCAGAACGGCACCTTCGGCCATCTCGGTCTCCGTGCCCGCGTCCTCGGTCGCGGCGTCGTCGGTGGTTGCGGTCTCCTCCGCCGGGGTCTCGGTCGTGCCGGACACGGCGGCGGCCGCTCCGGCGCCTGCCTGTGCATCGGCGGCCGGTTCGGTCTGTGCCAGGGCCATACCCGCCAGGGATGCGCCAAGGACCAGCGCCGTCAGGCTGGTGATCGCTTTCATGTCGGATATCCTCCCATTTTCCGTCTGCTCTCCTCAAAACGGAACCGCCCCAGCTTATCGCCGGGGCGGCGCCTTGACAGATCACGCCTGCGTATGCGGAACGAAAGTATGAGACGTTCCGTCGGACCCGGGCTTAGTCGGGAAGTTCGAACACGGTCAGCTGACCACCCAGTTCGGTGTAGTCGCTCAGCGCCGCATAGCCGCCCACGGCACCCAGACCGTCATTGGGGTTCGTCAGGCCCGCTGCCAGACCGATCCCGGCCCAACCGCCGACCCCGGACAGAACGGCGATGTACTGTTTGCCGTCATGCTCGTAGGTCATAGTGTTGCCGATGATGCCCGAGGGCGTCTTGAAGCTGTACAGCTCCTCGCCGGTCTCGGCGTCGACGGCCTTCAGGAAGCCCTCCAGCGTGCCGTAGAAGACCACGTCGCCCGCGGTCGCCAAGGCACCGGACCAGACCGAGAACTGCTCGGGCAGGGACCACTTGATCTCGCCCGCGACGGCGTCCCAGGCAATGAAGTTGCCCATGCCGCCATGGCTGTCGGGGGCGGGATACATCGACAGGGTCGCGCCCACATAGGGCTGCCCCGCCGTGTAGGCGACGCGGAAGGGCTCATAGTCCATGCAGACGTGGTTGGTCGGCACGTAGAACAGGCCGGTCTTGGGCGAGTAGGACGCGGGCTGCTGGTCCTTGGTGCCAAGCGCCGCCGGGCAGACGCCGGTGGTGTTGGTATCCTCGCCGTTCTGCGCGGTCGAGAATTCCGACACGACCATCGGGCGGCCATAGGTCTCGGATTCCGGATCCATGTCGACTTCGGTCGCCCAGTTCACGGCCGGGTCGAACTTTTCGGCCACCAGCAGCTCGCCCGTCTCGCGGTCCATCGTGTAGGCAAAGCCGTTGCGGTCGAAGTTGACCAGCAGCTTGCGCATCTCGCCGTCGATTTCCTTGTCGACGAGGATGTTCTCGTTCACGCCATCATAGTCCCATTCGTCATGGGGCGTCTTCTGGTAGAACCACTTGGCCTCGCCGGTGTCGGCGTCGCGGGCCATGATCGTCATGGACCAGCGGTTGTCGCCGGGACGCTGGCTGGGGTTCCAGGTCGAGGGGTTGCCGGTGCCGTAGTAGACCAGGTTCAGGTCCGGGTCATAGCTGAACCAGCCCCAGGTCGAGCCGCCGCCGATCTTCCACTGGTCGCCTTCCCAGCTGTTCAGCGAGCTGTCGGCACCGATGGGTTCGCCCAGGTGCATCGTGGTCTCGGCATTGACCAGCATCTCTTCGTCGGGACCAGTGGAGTAGGCTTTCCACGCCTCGGTGCCGTCGGCCAGGTTGTAGGCCGTGATGCGGCCGCGGACGCCGTATTCGCCGCCCGAGACGCCGACCAGGACCTTGTCGCCCACGGGCATCACGGTCGCGGTGTTCGTCTCGCCGATGGCCGGATCGCCGGTCTGGACCGACCACTTGACCTCGCCGGTCATCGCATCCAGCGCGACCAGCGTCGTGTCAGCCTGGTGGCTGATGATCATGCCGTCGGCATAGGCCACGCCGCGATAGACGGTGTCGCAGCACATGACCGCGATGACCTCGGGGTCCTGCTGGGGGGTGTGACGCCACAGGATCCGGCCGTTGTCGGACAGATCCAGCGCGAAGATGTTGTTGGGGAAGGGCGTGTGGACATACATGATGTTGCCCACGACCAGCGGCCCGCCCTCATGCCCGCGCAGGACGCCGGTCGAGAAGGTCCAGGCCACCCGCAGATCGCCCACGTTCTCGCGCGTGATCTGGTCAAGTTCGGAATAGCGCTGGTTGGCATAGTCGCCGGTCTGGATCGCCCATTGCTCGGGCTTGGCGGTTTCGGTCAGGACGCTTTCATTCGCATATGCAGACGCGCCAGTCAGAATCAGCGCGACAGCCGCGCTGTTCAAGAGATGTTTCATCGAGTGCTCCTCCGCTCGCTGGATGCAGTGCCACGGAGTTCCTCCATCCGCGACTATCCATAAGACGAGTGTTGGTCGCGCACCCCCTTGCGTCAATCGACGCCCCTGCCACTTGCCCCTAAAGTCTTATGATCAAACGGCAGGAGATCCGGGAATTTTCGGCAATCGCCTCAGATCAGCCGTTCCGCATGCCAGAATACGTGATCGGCCATGAAGCTCTGCACGAAGAAGTAGCTGTGGTCGTAACCCGGCTGCATGCGGAACTGGCCCGGCTGGCGGCGGGCCACCATCGCATGGGCCAACGATTCGGGGCGCAGCAGGTCCAGGAACTGGTCGTTCGCGCCCTGGTCGATCAGCACCTCGCCGGGATAGCCCTTCTCGGCCATCAGGATCGAGGCGTCATGCGCGCGCCAGGTGTCGCGATCCTCGCCCAGATAGGCGGTCAGCTGCTTGCGGCCCCAGTCCGATTCCGTCGGATTGGCGATGGGCGAGAAGGCCGAGACGGACTTGTAGCGGTCGGGATGGGTCATCGCGATGGTCAGCGCGCCATGCCCGCCCATCGAATGCCCGGTGATCCCCATGGCGTCCGCATCGACGGCGAAGTTCTCGGCCACCAGATCGGGCAGCTCGGCGGTGATGTAGTCCCACATCTGGAAATGCGGCTTCCACGGATCCTGCGTGGCGTTGACATAGAAGCCCGCGCCCTGCCCCAGATCATAGGCCTCGTCATTTGCCACGCCCTCGCCGCGCGGCGAGGTGTCGGGAAAGACGACGGCGATGCCCGCCTCGTCGCACCATTGCTGGGCGGCGGCCTTGGTCATCGCGTTGTCATGGGTGCAGGTCAGGCCCGACAGGTACCACAGGACGGGCACGCGCCCGTGCAGCGCCATCTCGGGCAGGTAGACCGCAAAGGTCATGTCGGTGCCGGTCGCCTGCGAGGCATGGCGATAGACACCTTGGGTGCCGCCGAAGCTGCGGGTTTCGGACAGGGTTTCAAGGCTCATCGGAGTCTCCCTTCAGGGTCTGGAACATGACCAGCGCATCGACCGGCCCATGTCGCGGATGAAGAAACGCCCCCGGAAGGCGGCCCACAACCCCGAACCCGACCGTCTGCCACAAATGGACGGCATCCAGGTTGGTCGAGACGACGAAATTGAACTGCATCGCGCGGAACCCCTGTCCCTCGGCCCAGGTCAGGGCATGGGTCGCCAAGGCACGGGCGAGGCCGCGTCCCCGCGCCTCGGGATGGGTGGCGAAGGAGGCATTGGCCACATGCGCCCCGCCCCCGGAGCGGTTGGCACCGACATGGCTGGTGCCCAGGATGCGCCCGTCCAGCTCGGCCACGAAGGCCATGAAGGTCGGCGCGAACCAGTCGGCCAGCGCGTCGTCGCGCGCGATGTCGCGGGGAATGCAGTAGGTTTCCCCCGCGCGATAGACGGGTCGGAGGATGTCCCAGATGGCGTCGTGGTCGGCAGGGCTGGCGGGGCGGATGACGGCCCCGCCAGTCCCGGTCATTTCAGGTCGTCCACGGTGCGGATCACCTGGCCCAGCAGGCCGTAATCCAGCGCCTCCTGCGTGTTCAGCCAGAAGTCGCGCTGCGTGTCCTTCTCGATCCGCTCGATCGTCTGACCGGTCGCGTCGGCGAAGACCTGGTTCAGGCGGTCGCGCATCAGGCGGACCTGTTCGGCCTGGATCATCATGTCCGACGAGGTGCCGCCGATCCCGCCCGAGGGCTGGTGGATCAGGAAACGCGTGTTGGGCAGGCAGTAGCGGTTTTCCTTCTTCGCCGCGACGAAGATCAGGGCGCCCGCGCTGGCCACCCAGCCCGAACCGATGGTGCGCACGGTGGGGCGGATGAACTTGATCACGTCATGGATCATGTCGCCCGATTCCACATGCCCGCCGGGGGACGAGATCAGCATGTTGATCGGCCCGTCGCCATCCTCGGCCAAGGCCAGCAGATGCGCCACGGTGCGCTGCGCCAGCTTGTCGTTGATGCCGCCCGCGACGATCACGGTGCGCGACTTGAAGTACAGCTTGCCGATCTTGTCGCCTTCGGGAAGGCCCAGGCCCTCGTCCTTGTCGCCCTGATGACGGCGATCGTCCTCGGGCTCGTCGTCATCATCATCGTCCAGCCATTGATGGCGCATGGGCCTGCTCCTCGTTGTTCTCATGGCGACGGCGGGGCCGGGGCCCCGCCGTACAGATACCTAAGCAGCCATGAAGGATCAGTAAAGGACGACCGAGCGAATGGATTCGCCGTGATGCATCAGGTCGAAGCCCTTGTTGATGTCCTCCAGCGGCATGGTGTGGGTGATCATCGGGTCGATCTCGATTTTGCCGTCCATGTACCAGTCGACGATCTTGGGGACGTCGGTCCGCCCGCGCGCGCCCCCGAAGGCCGTGCCCTTCCAGACGCGGCCGGTGACCAGCTGGAACGGGCGGGTGCTGATCTCGGCGCCCGCGGCCGCCACGCCGATGATGACCGACTGGCCCCAGCCCCGGTGGGTGCATTCCAGCGCGTCGCGCATGACCTTGGTGCTGCCGGTCGCGTCGAAGCTGTAATCGGCGCCGCCGATCTGGTCGAAGGGCGTCTTGGTCATCTCGACGATGTGCTGCACGATGCCGCCGTCGATCTCCTTGGGATTGACGAAATGCGTCATGCCGAAGCGCTCGGCCATCTCCTTGCGGTCGTTGTTCAGGTCGACGCCGATGATCATGTCGGCGCCCGCCAGGCGCAGGCCCTGCACGACGTTCAGGCCGATCCCGCCCAGACCGAACACCACGGCCTTGGCGCCGATCTCGACCTTGGCGGTGTTGATGACCGCGCCGATGCCGGTGGTCACGCCACAGCCGATGTAGCAGATCTTGTCGAAGGGCGCGTCGTCGCGGACCTTGGCCACCGCGATCTCGGGCAGCACGGTGTAGTTCGAGAAGGTCGAGCAGCCCATGTAGTGATAGATCGGCGTGCCATCCAGCATCGAGAATCGGCTGGTCCCGTCGGGCATCAGGCCCTGCCCCTGAGTTGCGCGGATCCGGGTGCACAGGTTCGTCTTGCCCGACAGACAGGACGCGCATTCGCGGCATTCCGGCGTGTAGAGCGGGATCACGTGGTCGCCCACCTTGACCGAGGTCACGCCGGGGCCGACCTCGACCACGACGCCCGCGCCCTCGTGGCCCAGGATTGCGGGGAAGATGCCTTCGGGATCTGCGCCCGAGCGGGTGAATTCGTCGGTGTGGCAGATGCCGGTCGCCTTGATCTCGACCATGACCTCTCCGGCCTTGGGGCCTTCCAGGTTGACGTCCATCACTTCCAGCGGTTTGCCGGCCTCGAGGGCCACG
Organism: Paracoccus liaowanqingii; assembly: GCF_004683865.2. Lineage (NCBI taxonomy): Bacteria > Pseudomonadati > Pseudomonadota > Alphaproteobacteria > Rhodobacterales > Paracoccaceae > Paracoccus > Paracoccus liaowanqingii. The sequence goes on from NZ_CP038439.1 coordinate 3,083,018, forward strand.
GCGGCACGGGTTCTCATCTTTGTCTCCTCTCGCTCCCTTGGGGGCTTTTCAGGGCGAAGGGGCCGACGGCGCGGCCCCTTGGCATGATTCTTGCATCATCTTGTCCGACGACGCGACCCGTCAGGCGGGCAGCGCGCCGGACTTCTTGGCGACATGGGTCGCGATCGCGTCCATCAAGGGTGGGGACAGCGCATCATAGGGCTCCAGCCCCAGCTCGCGCAGACGCGACCGGATCGCGTCCATCCGCGACGGCTCGACGCCCGATTCAATGACCGAGCTGACGAAGGCCGCGAATTCGGGCGGCGACCAGCCGGGCTCGGGCGACAGTTCGGTATGGACGAAGTCGAGACCGTAGAACGGATGGTCCTTGTTCTCGATCCGGCCATACATGTGGACGCCGCAGTCGCGGCAGCGGTGACGCTGGATCGGGGCGTCGGCATTGACGACCTCCAGCTTGTCGCCATTCTCCAGGACCTCGACCGCGTCGCGGGCGACCACGGCGACCTGGCTGAAGTCGGCCCCTTCGGGCTTCCAGCACTTGGTGCAGCCGCAGACATGGTTGTGGGCGGTCTGGGCGCCGATCCGGACCTTGACCGGATTGCTGGCGCAATGGCAGGTCAGGACACCCCCCGAAAAGCCGGGACTGCCCTGCTGGATTCCTTGATCTATGGCCGGGTGGATATGCACCCCCTGAGTGCTCGTCATCATCCCCTCCTCTGGCTGACCGGGCGTGACCAAAGGTCGCGCTGTTGGGAACATTCGGCAAGTCAGCGGAAGGTGGTAGCGGCCCCGCACGATCGCCGGGCCGCCGGATGCCGCGTTCAGCTGGCGGGCATCGAGGAAACGCCCACCTTTGCAGGGCGCAGCAGGCGGTCGTGCAGCATGAAGCCGTTGTCCATCACCTGGATCACGTTGCCCGCGACGGTGCCGGGCACGGGGGCCTCGAACATGGCCTCGTGGTGGGTGGGATCGAATCGCTCGCCCGGCTCGGGGCGGATGATGGTGATCCCGTGCTTGGTGAAGACGTTGGACAGCTCGCGCAGGGTCAGCTGGACCCCTTCGATCAGCGCCGAGGCGGCGGCGCGCTGTTCCTCGGTGGCCGAATCCAGCGCGCGGGTCAGCGCGTCATGGACCGGCAGCAGGTCGCGGGCCAGGCGCGATCCGCCATACTGCTCGGCGTCGCGGCGGTCCTTGTCGGCCCGCTTGCGCGAGTTTTCCGCATCGGCCAGCGCGCGCATCCACTTGTCGCGCAATTCGTCGCGTTCCGCGGTCAGGCGCGCGATCTCGTCATCCTGCTCGGCCAGCGGGTCGTCGAGAAATTCGTCCATCGGCTGTTCGTTCTGCTCGGTCATGGTCACTTCATCCTTTCCGGCCGGACAGCACACGTCCGACCAGCTGCGCGGTGTAATCGACAATCGGCACGATCCGGCCGTAATTCAGCCGGGTCGGCCCGATGACACCCACCGCGCCGACAATTTTCCGGTCGGCATTCATATAGGGTGAAACCACCAGAGCGGAACCCGAAAGTGAAAAAAGCTTGTTCTCGGAGCCGATGAAGATGCGCACCCCCTCGCCCCGCTCGGTCAGTTCCAGGAATTCCACGATGTCGCGCTTGCGCTCCAGGTCGTCGAACAGCACCCGGATGCGGTCCAGATCGGCGGCCTCGCTGTCCAGAAGGTTCGCCCGGCCCCGCACGATCAGCCGCGGATCCGCGGCCTCGGCCCCCCACAGCGCGATGCCCGATTCGACCAGCTCGGCCGCCAGCACGTCCAGCTCGCGCCGCCGCGTGCTGATCTGGTGGGCCAGCCCGCCGCGCAGCTCGGCCAGGGTCTTGCCCTCGGCCATGGCGTTGAGGAAATTCCCGGCCTCGCGCATGGAGGACGGCGTCTGGCCCGGCGGCGGGGTGAAGATGCGGTTTTCCACATGCCCGTCGGCAAAGACCAGCACGACCAGCGCGCGGTCCAGCCCCAGGCTGACGAACTCGATATGCCGGATCGGCGCCTCGTGCTTGGGCATCAGCACCAGCGAGGCGCCGCGCGTGATCGAGGACAGGGCCGTGCTGACCCGGTCCAGCAGAACGCCGGTCTCGGGGTCGTCATTGCCAAGCGTCTGGTCGATGGCGGCGCGGTCGGTGGGGGCGACGGCGTCGATCTCCATCATCCCGTCGACGAACAGCCGCAGGCCCATCTGCGAGGGCAGCCGCCCCGCCGAGGCGTGGGGACTGTCCAGAAGGCCCATCAGCTCTAGATCCTGCATGACGTTGCGGATCGTGGCGGCGCTGATCTTTTCGGACAGGGCGCGGGTCAGGGTGCGCGATCCCACCGGCTCTCCGGTGTCCAGATAGGATTCGACGACCCGGCGAAAGACCTCGCGGGACCGGTCGTTCAGCTCGTTCAGCAGCGATTCCTGACCCATGGCCCCTGTCTTGTGACCCCTGACGGGGTTGCGTGATGGTGCCCCCGGGCGGTATGGGGCACCCTATCTTCACGAAAAGGAACAGTCATGCGCCCGTCAGGCCGGAATCTAGCCCAAATGCGTCCGATTTCAATTGAAACCGGGGTGATGCGGCACGCGGAAGGCTCGTGCCTGATCAAATGCGGCGAAACGCATGTCCTGTGCACCGCCACCATCGAGGACAACCCGCCCCGCTTCCTGAAGGGCACGGGGCTTGGCTGGGTCACCGCCGAATACGGGATGCTGCCACGCGCGACGAACACGCGCAACCGCCGCGAGGCCGCGCAGGGCAAGCAATCGGGCCGCACGCAGGAAATCCAGCGTCTGATCGGCCGCAGCCTGCGCGCCGGCATCGACCGCAGCGCGCTTGGCGAGCGGCAGATCAGCATCGACTGCGACGTGATCCAGGCCGATGGCGGGACGCGCTGCGCCTCGATCACCGGGGGCTGGGTGGCGCTGCGGCTGGCGGTGAACAAGCTGCTGAAGGCGGGCGCGATCTCCAGCGACCCGATCCTGGACCATGTGGCCGCCGTCAGCTGCGGCATCTATGCGGGCCAGCCGCTGCTGGATCTGGACTATGCCGAGGACAGCGAGGCTGGGACCGACGGGAACTTCGTGCTGACCGGCGCCGGGCGGCTGATCGAGGTGCAGATGTCGGCCGAGGGCGCGACCTTCTCGCGCGACGAGATGGGCCGCCTGCTGGATCTTGCCGAGGCGGGCATGGCCGATCTGGTCACCGCCCAGAAGGCCGCCATCGGATGAGGCCCTTCGCCGAAAAGCGCCTGCTGGTCGCCACGCACAATGTGGGCAAGCTGGCCGAGATGCGCGCCCTGCTGGCGCCCTATGGCGTCGAGGTGGTGGGCGCGGCCGAGATGGGCCTGGCCGAGCCCGCCGAGACCGAGGACAGCTTTGTCGGCAATGCCCGCATCAAGGCGCGCGCCGCCGTGGCGGCGACCGGCCTGCCCGCGCTGGCCGATGACAGTGGCATCAGCGTCGACGGGCTTGGCGGCGCGCCCGGCGTCTATACCGCGGATTGGGCCGAGACCGGCGCGGGCCGCGATTTTCCCATGGCGATGGCGCGCACCTGGCGCGAGTTGGAGGCCGCAGGCGCCCCTGCCCCGCGCCACGCGCAGTTCCGCTGCACGCTGGTGCTGATGTGGCCGGACGGCCATGACGAGGTCTTCGAGGGCGTGCTGCCCGGTCAGGTCGTCTGGCCCCCGCGCGGGGCCGAGGGGCACGGCTATGACCCCATCTTCCAGCCTGACGGGCACGACATCACCCTGGGCCAGATGCCGGCCGAGCTGAAGAACAGCCTCAGCCACCGCGCCCGCGCCGTGGCCCGGATGATCGGAGCCGCATTTGCGTAAGCTGACCACCGGGTCGCCCTTCGAGGCCAAACTGGCCTATAGCCGCGCCGTGGTGCGGGGCGACTGGTGCTTTGTGTCGGGCGTGACCGGCTATGATTACGCCGACATGACCATGCCCGGGGATGTGGCCGATCAGGCGCGGAACTGCTTTCGGACGATCTTCGCCGTGCTGGCCGAGGCCGGGTTCGCGCCGCACGATATCATGCGCGTGCAATACACGATCACCGATGCGGATCTGGTCGAGGCGCTGGCCCCGGCCCTGTCCGAGGCGCTGGACCCTATCCGGCCCGCCGCGACGATGGTCGTGGCCGGGCTGATCCGCCCCGAGATGAAGGTCGAGATCGAAGTGACGGCGTTTCGCGGATGACCGGCGCGTCGCAGGACTGGCGGGCCGGCGGCTTTGGTTTGTATGTCCACTGGCCCTTCTGCGCCGCCAAATGCCCCTATTGCGATTTCAACAGCCATGTCACCGCCCATGTCGATCAGCGGCGATGGGCGGCTGCCCTGACATCCGAGATTGCGCGGCTGGCGGCCGAGACGCCGGACCGGCCTTTGGGCAGCATCTTCCTTGGCGGCGGCACGCCCTCGCTGATGGAGCCCGAGACCGTCGATGCGGTGATCCGCGCGGCGCAGGCCGGGTGGGGGTTTCGCAACGACATCGAGATCTCGCTGGAGGCCAACCCGACCAGCGTCGAGAAGGGCCGCTTCCGCGGCTTTGCGGAGGCGGGGGTGAACCGGCTGTCCATGGGCATCCAGGCGATGAACGACTCCGATCTTCGGCGCCTCGGGCGGCTGCATTCGGTGGCCGAGGCGCGGGCGGCCTTTGACGTGGCGCGCGAGGTCTTCGGGCGGGTCAGCTTCGATCTGATCTATGCGCGACAGGGGCAGGACCGCGCCGCCTGGCGGGCCGAGTTGCGTACGGCGCTGGACATGGCGGTGGACCATCTGTCGCTGTACCAGCTGACCATCGAGCCGGGCACGGCCTTCGGCAGCCGCGCCGCCGCCGGCACGCTGCGCGACCTGCCCGATGACGACCTGTCGGCGGACATGTATTTCGACACGCAGGAGATCTGCGAGGCGGCCGGGATGGGCTGCTACGAGATCTCGAACCACGCCCGGGCGGGCTCTGAAAGCCGCCACAACCTGGTCTATTGGCGCCAAGGGGACTGGGCGGCGGTCGGTCCGGGGGCGCATGGGCGGCTGACCCTGCCGCAAGGGCGGATGGCCACCGAGGCGCACCGGATGCCTGGCGCCTGGCTGGCCGCGGTCGAGGCGGAGGGAACGGGCGAGAGCCTGCGCGAGTTCATCCCCCATCATGAACAGGCAACGGAGTACCTGCTGATGGCCCTGCGCCTGACCGAAGGACTGGACGAGGCGCGCTATGCCGCGCTGGCCGGCCATGGGTTCGACGAAGCGGCGGTCGGCTCTCTGATCGAGCTGGGCATGATCCGCCGCCACGCGGGTCGCCTGCACGCAACTGCCGAGGGGCGCCCCGTCCTGAACGCAATCCTGCGCGAACTGGCGGCCTGACACATGCGACGGAGTCTGTGGCTGATCGTCGGCTGGCTGTTTCTGGGCCTTGGAATCGTGGGCGTCGCCCTGCCCGTCATGCCGACCGTACCGTTCCTTCTGGTGGCGGCTTGGGCCTTTGCACGGTCCTCGCCCGTCTTGCATCGCAGGATCCTGGAACATCCGACTTATGGGCCGCCGGTTCAGGCCTGGCAGGAACGGGGCGCCGTGGGCCGGATCGCGAAGATCTGGGCGATCACCGCGATGACGGGCGGCGTCGCGCTGTCGTGGTTCGTGGGCATGCCATCGTGGGTGGTGGGGGTGCAGGGCGCGGTCTGTGCAACCGTCGCCCTTTATCTGGTCACCCGGCCTGAAGCATAGCACATTTGGTATCTGTAGGCGTTAAACGATCCATATGTGGTCAAGAGTGCCCGCCAAGAAGCTGGCACAGCTTGTCGAGTTGATCCAGTTCGCGATAGGTGATGGTCAACTGACCGCTCTCGGTCCCACTGTGCGTGATCTGGACCTTCATCTTCAGGTGCGCGGACAGGTCGGCTTCAAGGGCACGGGTATCGGCATCCTTGTCCGAGGCGCGGGCAGACGTCTTGCGCGAGGCCTTGGCGTCCGACTGGCCAAGATTTCTGACCATCTCCTCGGTCTCGCGTACCGACAGGCTCTTTTCGACGATCTTTTGGGCCAATTGCGGGGCGTTCTGCGCCGTGATCAGGGCACGGGCATGACCGGCACTCAGCTTTCCGGTCTTGACCATGTCCTGCACGGCATCCGGCAGCGACAGGAGGCGCAGGAGGTTAGCAATATGGCTGCGGCTCTTGTTAAGGGCTTCGGCCAGACGCTCTTGCGTGTGACCGAAACGGTCCATTAATTGGCGGAACGATGCGGCCTCCTCGATCGCGTTCAGGTCGGCGCGCTGGATGTTCTCGATGATGGCGACCTCAAGGACCTCGGTATCCGACATCTCGCGGATGATGACGGGGATGTCGTGCAACTGCGCCATCTGCGCCGCCCGCCAGCGACGTTCGCCCGCCACGATCTGGTAAAGGCCCTTGTCTTGGGGATGGGGCCGCACGATGAGCGGCTGCAGGACGCCCCGCTGCTTCAGCGAGGCGGCCAGTTCCTGCAGCGCCTCGGGGTCGAAGCTACGCCGGGGCTGATCGGGATTCGCAGTGATCTGCTCGATCGGAACCAGGGTCCGATCGCGGGGGGTGCCGCAGCGGCCGCCGGGCCGCCATCCAGGTCCATATCCGCCATGAGGGCCGACAGGCCCCGCCCGAGGCCGCGTTTGGCAAGCTTGTTGTCCGACATCAGGCAATCTCCGGCTGAAGGTTCAGGCGCGCGGTGAACTCGGCCGCGAACTGGCGATAGGCGACACTGCCCTTGGAGCCCGGATCGTAGACCAGGACGGGCTGCGCATGCGACGGCGCCTCAGATACCCTGACATTGCGGGGAATGACGGTCGGGTAGACGAGATCTCCCAGGGTTTCGCGCGCATCGGCCTCCACCTGCTGGGACAGGTTGTTCCGATAGTCCGACATCGTGAGCAGGATCCCGTTGATGCGAAGGCGCGGATTGGCCCCCTGCCGGACCTGCTTGACGGTGGCTAGCAACTGGGACAGCCCCTCCAAGGCGTAGAACTCGGCCTGCAACGGAACAAGAACGCTGGACGCCGCGACCATGGCATTCACGGTCAGAAGGCCCAAGGCCGGGGGGCAATCAATGAGGATGATGGTCCCCGGAGGTGCCGCCTTGAGTTGGCGTTCCAGAAGGCGTGTCCGATCCAGCACTTGTGACAGCTGGACATCGGCAGAGGCCAGATCGGGAGTCGACGGAACGAGGCGCAGATTGTGAACATCGGTGGCGATCGCAGCCGTCTCCAGGTCCACCTCGCCGGTCAGAAGTTCATAGATCGTATGTTCGCGCTGCTCGGTCGTGATCCCCAGGCCGGTGGATGCATTCCCTTGAGGGTCCAGATCCACAAGAATCGTTGAATGCCCGGCTTGCGCCAAGGCTGCGCCCAGATTGACCGCCGTGGTCGTCTTGCCGACACCGCCCTTCTGGTTGGCAATGGCCACAATATGCTGTTCAGGCATGAGAAACTCCGGTCACTTTCAGAATTGCCGCTTCCGGTTCAGTACTACTCGGAACGGCATCCAGATCAAATCGCCAATCGTGCCTGGCATGGGCAGATTCGTCTCGCCAGGTTCGGCCCTTCATCAGATAGGCGGTCCCCGTCGGTTTCATGTGCAGATGAACCATCTCTAGAAGCTGCGGCAAGGGCGCCAGAGCGCGGGCGGAGACATGATCCGCGTTCTGGGGCGCGATGGACATGATGCGTTCTGAAATCACTGCCGCGTTCGTCAAGGAGAGTTCACGGATGACAGTACGAAGGAAGGCGGATTTCCGCTGATCGCTTTCGGTGAGAACGACCGACATCTGTCGATCGGCGCCCATGATCGCGACGACAAGCCCCGGCAGCCCGCCACCGCTTCCCAAGTCGAGCCATAGCCCAGCCTGCGGATCTGCCAAGGAAAACAATTGCAAGCTGTCGTCGAGGTGGCGGGATCTGAAGTCCGGCAGTGTAGATGCCGCCACCAGGTTGATCTTGGGGTTCCACTTCTGAACAAGCGCGTGATAGGCCGACAGACGATCCATTGTTTCACGTGAAACACTGGTCATGCGAGCTTCCGCTGACCGATCCTTGTCGCGGCAATGAGCAAGGTCAGTGCTGCGGGAGTTATCCCTTCGATCTTGGCCGCTTCTGCGAGGGTCGCCGGGCGCTTCTCGTCCAGCTTCCGCGAAAGCTCGCCAGACAATCCACCGAGCGAGTGATAGTCGATATCCAAGGGCAATATGAGGCTCTCCTGCTGCCGCAGAGCAGCAGCATCGCGATCTTGCCGGTCAGTGTATTGGCTGTACAACGCATCATTCCTCAACTGTATCAGCGTTTCAGACGGCAACAGTGTCAGTTCAGGGATCTTGTCGCGCAGTTCGGCATTATCAAATTCTTGCAGACCGAGAAGGGAGAACAACGACCTTGCCTTGCCGTCCTGCCGCACTTGGAGTCCCGTCCGGTTGAGTTCCGAGGGCGTCATGTGTGTTGCTTCCGCCAATGCCCGGGCTTCCAGATACAACGCTTGCCGTTCGCCATAGGCTTTGCGCCTTTCTTCGCCGACACAGCCGAGCGCAATTCCGACGGGCGTCAGCCGCTGATCGGCATTGTCCGCGCGGAGCGTCAACCGGAACTCCGCGCGGGAGGTGAACATCCGATAAGGTTCCGAGACACCATGGGTAACAAGGTCGTCGATCATGACCCCGATATAGCTGTTCGTCCGGCTGAAAAATGTAGGTGCCTTACCGCCAGCGACCAATGCGGCATTGATGCCGGCGACCAGCCCTTGCGCCGCTGCCTCTTCATAACCCGTCGTGCCGTTGATCTGCCCGGCCAGAAACAGACCGGGCACAGTTCTGACGTTCAACGCAGCATCAAGGCACCTCGGATCCACATAATCGTATTCGACTGCGTAACCCGGCTGCAGGATTTGCGCTCGCTCCAGTCCTTTGATGGACTTAACGTATTGTTGCTGAACTTCCGCCGGCAAGGACGTGGAAATACCATTCGGATAGACGGTGTCGTCCTCAAGCCCCTCGGGCTCAAGGAATATCTGGTGGGAGGTCTTGTCGGAAAACCTGACCACCTTGTCTTCGATGGAAGGACAATATCGCGGACCTTTTCCTGAGATATGTCCCCCATAAATCGCTGATCTCGAAAGGTTATCGCGAATGATCTGGTGCGTGACGCTGTTTGTGTGCGTGATTCCGCAAGACAACTGGCGGGCCTCGGGATGGGTGCTCAGATACGAGAACATTGATGGAATGTCGTCACCGGCCTGCATTTCCAATACCGACCAATCGATGGATTTGCCATCCAATCGGGGGGGAGTACCAGTCTTCAATCTGCCAAACGGCAGCTGATAGCGACGAAGAGCGCCTGCCAGACCCGTTGATGCCTCGCCACCCCATCGCCCCGCGGACCGTGCAACATCACCGATGTGGATCGTCGCGTTGAGGAAGGTGCCGGTCGTCAGGATGGTGGTCGTGCAAACTATCTCTTGCCCGTCTTCAAGTCTGATCCCTCGGACTGAGCCGCCATCGTCGACGAGATCGACTACCTTGCAAAAAAGAATTTCGATGCCCCGATAGTTGCGAAGCATGTCCCAGGAGGCTTGCCGATACAACTGCCTGTCCATCTGCGCCCTGGGGCCTCGAACGGCTGGTCCCTTCCGCTGGTTCAACAGTCGGAACTGTATCCCTGCCCGATCGGCCAACCGCGACATGACGCCATCCAAGGCATCGATTTCCCTGACCAGATGTCCTTTCCCCAGACCTCCAATGGCAGGATTGCAGGACAATGCGCCGATGTCAGATTGCTGCATTGTCACAAGGACCACCGAGGCACCCATCCGCGCTGCAGCGGCGGCCGCCTCCACTCCTGCATGACCTGCCCCAATAACAGCGACATCGTAATGTTTCACGTGGAACATCTCCTACTTGCCGATACAGAAGGACGAAAAGATTGCATCCAGATAATCGTCAGCACCGATCTGGCCGACCAAACGGTCGAGGCAGGATGCAGCACCGCGCAGTGATTCGGCAACCAGTTCGGCAGGAAGCCTTTCCAACCCGTCCAGGGCGGTGATTGCCCCGACGAGTTCCGCCCGCTGCCGATCATGGCTGACGATCCCCGCTCCCGCGATACGACCGGAAACCTCGCGTTGAATGTCTGCCAGCATGTTGTCGATACCAGCGCCGGTCAGGGACGAGACGGACAAGCCGGCGGACGGAAGACCGTCATCCGCATGGCTTCGAACCGTCAGATCCCCGGGCATCCACAAATCCGTCACAGCCTGCGCATCCCGGGACAGGTGGATCCGAAGATCCGCATCCCGGGCACGACCACGGGCACGTTCAACCCCCGCAGACTCGACCGCATCGCATGCCTCGCGCAGACCTGCCGTATCCAGAAAGGTGACGGCCAGACCCTTCAGGTCGAAGCGCAGTTCGATCACGTCGCGTGTCGTCCCCGCCACCTCCGAAACGATCGCCATCTCCCTCCGTGCCAGACGGTTCAGCAGGCTCGACTTTCCGGCATTCGGTGGTCCGATGATCGCGACTTCGAACCCCTCCCGGATCCGCTCTGCGGCCTGGAACCCGTCGATCTCCTTCTGAATCCTGACCCGCAACTCCGCGACCGCTTCGAACACCCGATCGGGGACCTCATCCGGAACATCCTCGTCCGCAAAATCCACGCTGACCTCGACCAGCGCCCCCGCTTCGATCAACAGGGCCCGCCACTCTTCCGCCCGTCTGGCCAACTCTCCGGAGACCCCCCGCAGGGCAAGCTTGCGCTGCGCCTCGGTCTCGGCGGCCAGCAGATCCCCCAGGCCTTCGATCTCGGCCAGATCCATCCGTCCGTTCAGGAACGCACGCCGCGTGAACTCTCCGGCCTCCGCCGGGCGCGCGCCCATCTCGATCAAGGCACGCGCGACGCGCCGGGCGATCACGGGGGCGCCGTGCAGGTGCAGTTCGGCCACCTCCTCGCCCGTGAAGCTGGACCCCTGCGCGAACCAGAGGGCCAGTACCTGATCGATCAGGTCACCATCCTGCGCCAGATCGCGGAAATAGGCATGCCTCGGCAGTTCCAGCGGTCCCACCAGACGTTCGGCAGCCTCCCGCGCGCCATCTCCACTCAGGCGGATGACGGAAACGCCCCCCCGCCCGGGCGGGGTGGCTTCTGCGAAAATCAGGTCCATCGCTGCCCCGTCTAGGCGTTCATCGAGTCGAAGAACTCGGAATTGCTCTTGGTCTGCTTCAGTTTCGAAATCAGGAACTCGACCGCATCGGTCGTCCCCATCGGATTGAGGATCCGCCGCAGCAGATAGGTCTTCTGCAGGTCCTTGCTGTCGACCAGCAGTTCCTCTTTCCGGGTGCCCGATTTCAGGATGTCCATGGCCGGGAAGACGCGCTTGTCGGCGACCTTGCGATCCAGAACGATCTCGCTGTTGCCGGTGCCCTTGAACTCTTCGAAGATCACCTCATCCATCCGCGAGCCCGTATCGATCAGCGCGGTTGCGATGATGGTCAGGCTGCCGCCCTCTTCGATGTTGCGCGCGGCGCCGAAAAAGCGCTTGGGGCGCTGCAAGGCATTCGCATCGACACCACCAGTCAACACCTTGCCCGAGCTTGGCACAACAGTGTTGAAGGCTCTACCAAGTCTTGTGATCGAATCCAAAAGGATCACAACATCTCGTTTATGCTCGACCAGGCGCTTGGCTTTCTCGATCACCATCTCCGACACGGCGACGTGGCGGCTGGCCGGCTCGTCGAAGGTCGAGGACACGACCTCGCCACGCACACTGCGCTGCATGTCGGTGACTTCCTCGGGCCGCTCGTCGATCAGCAGCACGATCAGATAGCATTCCGGGTGATTTCGCTCGATGGAATGCGCGATGTTCTGCAGCAGGACCGTCTTGCCGGTCCGCGGCGGGGCAACGATCAGCGACCGCTGGCCCTTGCCGATCGGCGCAACTAGGTCGATGATCCGCGCGCTGCGGTCCTTCAGGGTCGGATCCTCGATCTCCATCGTCAGACGCTCGTCAGGGTACAGCGGCGTCAGGTTGTCAAAGGCGACCTTGTGGCGCGCCTTCTCAGGATCCTCGAAGTTGATCTTCTCGACCTTGGTCAGCGCGAAATAGCGCTCGTTCTCGCCGGGCGCACGGATGACACCCTCGACCGAATCGCCGGTGCGCAGCGAATGCTGGCGGATCATGTCGGGGCTGACATAGATGTCGTCCGGTCCGGGCAGATAGTTCGCCTCGGTCGAGCGCAGAAATCCGAACCCGTCCTGGACGACCTCCAGCACGCCCTCGCCACCGATCTCCCAGCCTTCCTCGGCATGTTCCTTGAGGATCGAGAACATCATCTCGCCCTTGCGCATGGTCGAGGCGTTCTCGATCTCCCATTCCTCGGCCATCGACAGAAGGTCGGCGGGGCTTTTGGCTTTCAGATCAAGCAGGTTCAGGCGTTCTTCGGTCATTTGGGCAAATACTTTCAGCCGCGCGACGGATCGGACGGGGAAGACAGGGTGTTCCGGGAATCCCGTACCGGACGGCCGGGGTTGCGGCGCACATAAGCCGCCACCCCCGGCGAGTCAATCTTTTCGATCAGAACTTGACGATGACCGCCGTCACGATCGCGATCATCAGCAGGGTCGGCACCTCGTTCATCATCCGGTAGCGGCGGCCCGTCTGCGCCGCGCCGCCCTCCAGCGCGCGGCGTTCGCGGGCGCACCAGACGTGAAAAACCGTCATGCCGATCACCCCGGCGGCCTTGACCCAAGGCCAGATCATCGACCAGTCCACGATCCCGGGGGTCAGGACCAGGCTCAGCCCGCTGATCCAGGTCGCGATCATCGCCGGGCGCATGATCACCCGCAGCAGCTTGTCCTCCATGATCACGAAGCTGGCCGTCGGCTCGGGGCCGTTGGGCCCCCGTTCCGCGTGATAGACGAACAATCTGGGCAGATAGAACAGCCCGGCCATCCACGAAATGACGGCCATGACGTGGAATGCCTTTGCATAGGGATAGATCAGGGCCAGCCAGTCGAACATCACGCCACCTCTCTTCCCTCCCACTTAAATAAAAAGAAAAGAGAAAGGAATGTTGTTGTAGTAGGGGCTGTGGACAGAAGGATCTGGACTCTGCCCACCGTGATTTCCTCAGAATCAGCGCTTGTGGACAATGTCGTGGGCAAAGCGGCACGCAGCTTGATAATCGTTTGTAAACAAAGCGATCGAATGTGGATAAGGTTGAGGATAATGACCGCGCCTGCAATCTGTCCACAGATCGGCCTGTGGCGCCGTCCCGGTTGTCCACCTGTGGAGAGGCCCTGCCCGTTCCGGATCCGTTCCAGGGCGAAATCAGCATACGCGAGGGCTTGACGCATCTTGTCTTCAGGCCCCGCACCGATTCCCCCCGCCTTTCGTCCACAGCCCGTCCGCACCCGTCCGGTGACATCGGCCGCCGACGGGGCGAACAAGGTCTTTCGCCGGGCCCGTCCTGCCCCTAGTCTGCAGGTTCAATCCGGTCAGCGATGAACGAACCCATGCAAGACGCCGTGCCCGCCAGCCAGATCAGCCATGCGCCCCTCGTGGGGGTCATCGGCATGCCGATCGCGCATTCGCGCTCGCCCCGCCTGCATGCGCATTGGCTGGCCCGCTATGGCCTGCCCGGGCATTACATGCCGCTTCCCGTGATGCCCGAGCATCTGGCCGAGGTTCTGCGCATCCTGCCCCGTGCGGGCTTCGTCGGCGCGAATGTCACCATCCCCCACAAGGAGGCCGTGCTGACCCTGGCCGATACGGTCACCGACCGGGCCGCGCTGATCGGGGCCGCGAATACGCTGATCTTCCGCCCCGACGGCAAGATCCATGCCGACAACACCGACGGCTACGGCTTCATCGCCAACCTGCGCCAGCACGCGCCGGACTGGCAGCCCGACCGGGGTCCGGCGGCGCTGATCGGGGCCGGGGGGGCGGCGCGGGCCGTGGTGGCCTCGCTTCTGGACAGCGGTGTCAGGGAGCTGCGCATCGCCAACCGCACGCGGCTGCGGGCCGAACAGATCAAGGCCGAGTTCGGCGCCCGGCTGGTCGTCTATGACTGGGCGCAGGTCGGCCACATGCTGGAGGGCGCGACCACGGTCGTCAATGCGACCTCCCTGGGGATGGAGGGCAAGCAGCCCCTGCGCGTGCCGCTGGACGCGCTGCTGCCCGGCGCCTTGGTGACGGATCTGGTCTACACGCCCCTGATGACCCCCTTCCTGGTCGAGGCGCAGGCACGGGGCTGCCACGTGGTCGACGGCCTCGGCATGCTGCTGCACCAGGCCGCCCCGGGCTTCGAACGCTGGTTCGGCCAGCGCCCCGAGGTCGATGACGAGGCGCGGCGGATCGCCTTGGGATGACCTACCGGCTTGGGCTGACCGGCAGCATCGGCATGGGCAAATCCACGACCGCGGCCATGTTCCGCGACTTGGGCCATCCGGTCTGGGACGCCGACGCGGTCGTCCATGACCTCTACGCCCCCGGCGGCGCGGCGGTGGGGCCGGTCGGGGCGGCCTTTCCGGAGGCGCTGCGCGACGGCGGGATCGACCGCGCGGCGCTCAAGCAGGCGCTGGCCGCCGATCCGGGCGCCCTGGCGCGGCTCGAGGCTCTGGTCCATCCGCTGGTGGCCCGCGACCGGCAGGCCTTCGTCGCGCGCCATGCCGACCGCCCGCTGGTCGTGCTGGACATCCCGCTGCTGTTCGAAAGCGCCGCGCCCCCCGATCTGGACGGCGTCGCGGTGGTCTCCACCGATGCCGACACGCAGGCCGCCCGCGTGCTGTCCCGTCCCGGCATGACGCCCGAGACGCTGCGGATGATCCTTGCGCGCCAGATGCCCGATGTGGAAAAACGCCGTCGGGCCGACTGGATCATTCCGACCGACACGCCCGAGGCGGCCCGTGCCGCCGTCGCCCGCATCGTGAAGGAGGTCACCGCCCATGCGTGAGATCGTGCTGGACACCGAAACCACCGGCTTCGACGCCGAGGGCGCCGACCGCATCGTCGAGATCGGCGCGCTGGAGCTGCTGAACCACCTGCCCACCGGCCGCACCTTCCACGTCTACATCAACCCCGAACGCGCGATGCCGAAAGAGGCGTTCGACGTCCACGGGCTGGGCGACGACTTCCTGCACGACAAGCCGAAATTCGCGGCCGTCGCGCGGGATTTCATCGACTTCATCGGGTCCGAGGCCAAGCTGGTCATCCACAATGCCAGCTTCGACATGAAATTCCTCAATGCCGAACTGAAGCGCGCAGGCCATCCGGTCCTGCCCTGGTCGCGGGCGCTGGACACGGTCGGCATGGCGCGGACCAAGTTCCCCGGCTCTCCGGCCTCGCTGGACGCGCTCTGCCGCCGCTTCGGAATCGACAATTCGGGACGCGAGCTGCACGGCGCGCTTCTGGACAGCGAGTTGCTGGCCGAGGTCTATCTGGAGCTGATCGGTGGCCGCCAGCCCGACTTGGTGCTGGACACGCCCGCCGAAGACGACGCCCCGCGCGATCCCGATGGCCGCATCCAGCCCCGCGCGCCGCGCCCGCGGCCCCTGCCGCCGCGCCTGACCCCGGCCGAGGCCCAGGCCCATGCCGAGTTCGTCGCCGCCTTGGGCGATCAGTCCATCTGGGCGCGTTTTGCCGCACCCTGAGGCTGTTCTTGCACGCAAGCGCCCCCGGCCCCATGCTGGCCGAAAGCGATGCGGGGAATGATGCTGGACTGGTTGCGCGACATAGGCTCGTTCTGGGGTGCCATCTTCGAACGGATGGACAAGACCCACATGACCCTGATCGCGGCGGGCGTGGCCTTCTACGCGATGTTCGCGGTCTTTCCGGGACTGGCCGCGATCATCGCCCTGTGGAGCCTGTGGTTCGATCCCCTCGTGGTGCTGACCTATCTGGACGTGGCGCATGAATTCCTGCCCGGCGGCGCGGCCGAGATCGTCGACGACCAGGTGGCCACGCTGACGGATAACGGCCAGACCTCGGTCGGCTGGACTTCGTTCGTGTCCTTCCTGATCGCGACCATCGCGGCACGCGCCGGGGTGGATGCGCTGATCCGGGGGCTGAACGCGGCCTATGGGGTGCGGGCGCATTCCACCATCTTCGGCTTCCTGCTGGCCTATCTGCTGACGCTGGTGATCGTGGGCATTTCGCTGGCGGGGCTGGCGACCATCGTGGTCGTGCCGGTGCTGCTGAACTTCGTGGTCTTCGCGCCTTACCGGACCAGCCTGCTGACGGTCCTGCCTTGGGCCGGGATGTTCCTGCTGGTGATCCTGACCATCGGCGTCCTCTATCGCTATGGCCCCAACGTGAAGACGCCGCGCACCCGGATCTTCACCTGGGGGGCGCTCTTCGCCGCCGTGCTGTGGTCGGCGGGATCGATGGCCTTCTCGGCCTATCTGGGCAGCTTCAACAGTTACAACCGGATCTACGGCTCGATCGGGACGGTCGTGGCGCTGCTGATGTGGTTCTATCTGGCAGGGTTCTCGGTGCTTCTGGGCGCGCTGATCAATGTCGAGCTGGCCCGTCGCCGCCGCCTGAGGGCCGCGCGCGAGGCGCGGCGCGGCTTCGACGAATTGCTGGCCGAGAAGTCGAAATGACAAGGGCGCCCCGAGGGGCGCCCTGTCCGGTCGGCGGGTTGGGGTGCCCTCAGGCCTCCAGCCCCTCGGTCGAGGCGAAGAACATCGCCTGGCTGACGGCCGAGCGGACCTGCTCCTCGCTGTAGGGCTTCGAGATCAGGAAGGCCGGCTCGGGCCGGTCGCCGGTCAGCAGGCGCTCGGGGAAGGCGGTGATGAAGATCACCGGGATGTCGCCCATGCTGCCCAGCAGCTCGTTGACGGCATCCACGCCCGACGATCCGTCGGCCAGCTGGATGTCGGCCAGGATCAGGTCGGGGCGGTGCTTGCCCGCCAGCTCGATCGCGGCGGTATGGGTGCGCGCGACGCCCGTGACCTCGTGGCCCATGGCCTGCACGATGCCCTTGAGGTCCATTGCGATGATCATCTCGTCCTCGATGACCATGACGCGACCGCGCAGCGAACTGCCCATCTCGCTCAGCGCGATCTGGACCAGCTCCTCGGCCTCGGCGGGCTCGACCTGCATGACGCGGGCGATCTGGTCGCTGCGCAGCTCCTCGATCGTGCGCAGCAGCAGGGCTTCGCGCGAATTGGGGGTCAGGCCGCGCAGGTGATCCTGGGCGCGGCGTTCCCGCGCGCTCATGTCCGCCTCTTCGACCGGCTGGCCGGAACTCTGCCAGATCGCGTGGAAGGTCTTGAACAGCGCGATGCGCAGGTCATCCTCGCCGTCCAGCACGCTGCGGTCGGTCAGGATCGCCTCCAGCGTGGCGGCCGCATAATTGTCACCGGCGCTTTGGCTGCCGGTCAGGGCGCGCGCGTAGCGGCGGAGGAACGGAAGCTCGCGCCCGATGGATTGGGCCAGATCGGCAGCAGTCATCACACAGTCCTCTTATTTCGCGTCTTGCAAGGAACCATCGGAACCCCCTATCGGTTGCATAGCGTGCGCACAAGTTTGTCGGGACTAACAATAATATGACAGCCAAACGAGACGACCGTCGGAGAGCGGCAGTGGAAAAACAGATCGACGAGAATCTCAAGCGGGTCTACGAGCAGGATGCCACTGACCAGATCCCCGACCGGTTTCTTGATCTGCTGAAAAAGCTGAAAGATCAGGAATGACGGTGTCCCGGACAGCGTCCCTTTTTCCGATTCAGCCTGCCGGTAAGACAATCTCATGACCCAACCCTCGACGGCCCATCCGCGCGACCAGCTGGTCGATCACCTGCCGGCGCTGCGGGCATTCGCCCTGTCCCTGACCCGCGAGGGCGCAGCGGCGGACGATCTTGTCCAGGACACCATCGTCAAGGCCTGGACGAACATGGACAAGTTCCAGGCCGGCACGAACCTGCGCGCCTGGCTGTTCACCATCCTGCGCAACACCTTCTATTCGTCGCGCCGCAAGACCAAGCGCGAGGTCAGCGACAGCGACGGCATCCACGCCGCCCGGCAGGCGACCCGCCCCGACCATGACGGCCGTCTGGCGTTGCGCGATTTCCGCACCGCCTTCCAGAAGCTTCCCGACGAGCAGCGCGAGGCGCTGATCCTGGTCGGCGCCTCGGGCTTTTCCTACGAGGAAGCTGCCGACATGACCGGCGTCGCCGTCGGCACCGTCAAGTCGCGCGCCAATCGCGGGCGGCGCAAGCTGGCCGAACTGTTGCATCTGGAACAGGGCGAGGAACTTAACATGACCGACCAGGCCACCCTTGCCGTGATGGCCCAGAACAACTCGCACTCGCGCTGAGGCGGGGGCGGTGCTGCGGCGGATCATCGAACGGATGGACTTCACGCGGCGCCTCGGGTTTCGGCTCGGGGCGCTGCTGTCCGTGGCGATCCTGCCCATCGGTCTGATCTCTCTGGTCCAGAACCTGCATCTGTCGCGTCAGGCAGAGCGCAGCATCGAGACCGCGCTTCTCAGCCGCACCGCCTCGGCGGCCTCGGGCGAACGGGCCTTGCTGCAAAGTGCGCTCGGATCCGCCGACGCCTTGGGTCCGTCGATTCTGCAGACGCTTGACCGGCCCGAGGCCTGTTCCGAACTGTTGCGCAATTTCGCCCTTCGCAGCGGCACCTACCAGCATGCGGCCTTGATCCCCGTCGACGGCATCGTCCGGTGCCTCTCGGTGGAACCCGGGGCCGCACCCCTGGACCTGAACGGGCTGCCCTTCATCACCGAACTGCTGCAAGATCCGATGACCAGCGTCACATCGATGGCGCGCGGCCCTGCCAGTGGAGAGCCGGTCGTGGTGGTCCTGCAACCCCTGTATAGGGACAGCACCTTCCTGGGTCTGACGGCGCTGTCGCTGTCGCAGGATCTGCTGCAATCCACGCATACGCTGGATTTCGGCACCGAGGGCGCGCGGATCCTGACCTTCAACCATGCCGGTCGGATCCTGATCGCCGACAATGTGCAGGACGTTGATCCGACCGGCCTGCTGCCCCGCGACGTCACGCTGGCCAGCCTTGCGGGCGATGTCGAGTCGACATTCCGCGCGATCGACAACAACGGCGAATCGCGGGTGTTCACGGTGGTGCCGGTCGTACCGGGCCTCGTCTACGCCTTGGGCAGCTGGAGCCCGCGCATCGCCGGGGGCAACCTTTTCCAGCTGTCGCGCTTCGGTGCCGTCATGCTGCCCGCCGCTCTGTGGATCGTGTCGCTTGCGGTCGCCTATTTCGCGGTCTTCCGTCTGGTCCTCCGCCACATCACCGTGCTGCGCGGCCAGATGCGCCGCTTTGCCATCGGCAACCGCGACACCGCCCCCCCGGTGCTGGAGGATGCGCCGACCGAGATCACCGATGTCAGCCAGACCTTTCACAACATGGCGCGCATCCTGATCCGCGACGAGGAGGCGATGGAAAAGGCCGTCGCCGAAAAGACCGTCCTGCTGAAGGAGGTCCACCACCGGGTCAAGAACAACCTGCAGCTGATCGCCTCGATCATCAACATGCAGAGCCGGCTGATCGACGATCCGGACGCCAAGCGCGTGCTGCGCTCGGTCCAGGACCGGGTGGCGGCGCTGGCCACGATCTATCGCAACCTCTATCAGGCCGAACAGCTGGACGCGGTGAACGCGGACCGGCTGATCTCGGACATCATCGCGCAACTGAGCACCGCGACCCGCGTGTCGGGGCGCGACCTGCGCATCCAGTCCGACATCCAGCCGCTGACCATGCTGCCCGACCAGGCCGTGCCGCTGACCCTGCTGACGACCGAGGCCTTCACCAATGCCGTCAAATATGCGGGCAGGCCGTCCGAGGGCGGCCCCCCTTGGGTCCGCGTCTCGCTGACCTCGCCCAGCCCGGGCCAGGGCCTGCTGGAGGTCGTGAACTCGACCGGCCCGGGTGGCGCCGCGGGCAGCACGGGGCTGGGCAGTCAGCTGATCGAGGCCTTCTCGATGCAGCTGGAGGGTGAAATCAGCACCTCGGAAGAGGGCGGTGCCTATCGCTTGGCCTTGGCCTTCACGCTGGCGCAGGGCAACCTCGGCCCCGCCGGCAGCCCCCGGCAGGTGGTCCTGACCTCGGCCGCGCGGGCCGGATCGCGGCATTAGGGCCGCGCCCCAGCTCAAATCGGCGTGCAGCCTGCTTGCGCTAAGGCTGTGCTGGGCTATCTTCTGCAAATGGAACGCGAACCGACCTATGACCTGACGACCGGACGGGGGCTGATGGCCTGCCCGCGCTGCGATGCCCTGCATGTCGAGGAAGATCTCGACTTGGGCGAGACGGCCCGCTGCATCCGCTGCGGCACGGTCTTGGCCAAGCCCCGCGACGGGGCCTTCGCGCAGCTGATCGCGCTGGCCTTCACCTCGGTCGTGCTTCTGGTGGGGGCGGTGTTCTTCCCGTTCCTCGAGGTCTCGACCATGGGTTTCGGCAATGCCAGCTCGCTCTTCGACGTGGCGCTGGCCTTCGCCGAGGGGGTGCTGCTGCCCCTGGTGCTGGCGGTGCTGGCCATGATCATCGGCCTGCCGATCCTGCGGTCGGTCCTGCTGCTCTACACGCTGGTGCCGCTGGCGCAGGGGCGCCCGCCCCGCCGCCATGCCGCCCGTGCCTATCGCTGGTCGGAAATCCTGCGCCCTTGGTCCATGGCCGAGATCTTCGTGATCGGCACTGCGGTGGCGCTGGTCAAGGTCGCGGGCTTGGCGACCGTGCATCTGGGCCCGGCCTTCTGGGCCTTCTGCGCGCTGATCTTCGTCAACCTGGCCAGCCGGGCCTTCATGTGCCAGACCTCGATCTGGGACGCGATCGAGGATGCCGGGCTGCAGACCGAATTCGGGCCGCGCGCGCCCGCGGCCCCCCAACCCCTGCCCCGTCCCGAGGACGCATGAGCGCGCCCGCCGAACAGCCGACAGCCCCGATCATGACCGCGCATCGCGCCGGTCTGGCCGGCTGCGCGCGCTGCGGGCGGGTCTGGCCTGCGGCCCAAGTTAACTGCCAACGCTGCGGCGCGCATCTGGTCCCGCCCGACCGGCGCGGGCTGCAGGCGGTCTGGGCGTGGTGGCTGGCCGGGCTGATCTGCTACATCCCCGCCAACGTCTTCCCGATGATGAGCACGCAGACCTTCGCGGGCCTCGCCGGCAATTCCGAGGCGACGATCCTGGGCGGCGTGGCCGAACTGATGCATTACGGCAGCTACGACATCGCGATCATCGTCTTCGTGGCCTCGATCATCGTGCCGATGGGCAAGTTCATCGCCATCGCCTGGCTGGCGACGGTGGCCGGGCGGCCCGCGACGGTCGAGCAGGCGCACACCCGGCTGAAGATCTACGAGGTGGTGGAATTCATCGGGCGCTGGTCGATGATCGACGTCTTCGTGGTGGCGATCCTGTCGGCGCTGGTGCAGCTGGGTTTCGTGGCCTCCATCCATCCCGGCCCGGCGGCGGTCTCGTTCGCGCTGTCGGTTGCCTTCACGATGCTTTCCGCGCAAAGCTTTGATGCCCGACTGATCTGGCGGGGCCTGCCCCTGCGCAGCAAGACCGACTGATCGGTCCCTGAAAATGACGACCAAGGACAGCGACCGATGAGTGAGACCCCCCCGCCCCTGCAGCCGGCCAGCCCGGTCCGGAAGACTGCGGCCAAGGCGGCGCAGGCCGGGATCAACGTGGTCTGGATCGTGCCCATCGTGGCACTGATCGTGACGCTTGGCATCGCCTGGAACGCCTTCCGCGACCGGGGCAGCGTGGTCGAGATCGAGTTCGCCGATGCCACCGGCATCACGCCGGGCGACACCACCCTGCGCTTTCGCGAGATCACCGTGGGCCGGGTCGAGGGCGTCCGCTTCACCGACGATCTGGCCCGGGTCGTCGTCTCGGTCCGCGTGGATACCGAGATCGCGCAGTTTATCGACGATCAGGCCGCCTTCTGGATCGTGCGCCCGCAGGTCAGCGCGCAGGGCGTGACGCGGCTGGACACCGTCCTCAGCGGCGCCTTCATCGAGGGCTACTGGGATTCCAATCTGTCGGCCCCCGCCGACCGGTTCATCGGGCTGGAACGCCCGCCCCTGATCCGCGACGACCAGCCGGGCAGCTGGGTTACCCTGTCGATGGACAGCGCGGACGGCCTGTCCGAGGGCGCGCCCGTGCTGTTCCGGGGGGTCGAGGTCGGGCGGCTGGAGAACATCCGTCTGGACGAGGGCAGCGACCGCGTGCTGGCCGATGCCTTCGTGAACGCGCCTCATAACGAACGCCTCAGCAGCGCCAGCGTCTTCTGGGACACCTCGGGCTTTTCCGTGTCGCTTGGCGCGCAGGGCGTGGCGCTGAACGTGAACTCGCTGTCCTCGCTGCTGCAGGGCGGCGTCGCCTTCGAGACCTTCGTCAGCGGCGGCGCACCCATCGAGCCGGGGCAGGAATTCGCCGTCCAGCCCGACGAAGGCACGGCCCGCGCCTCGCGCTTCGATGACGACGATGCCTCGCTGCTGCGGGTCGGCATGCTGATCGACGACAGCCTGGAGGGGCTGGAGCAGGGGGCCGACGTGCAGTTCCAGGGCCTGCGGGTCGGGCGCGTGGTCGATCTGGCCGTCAGCCTGACCGAAGGTCCGGGCGGCACCCCCCAGCCCCGCCAGCTGGTGACGATGATCATCTCGCCGCGCCGCTTGGGCCTGCCCGACGGCGCGACGGCCGAGGATGCGCTGGCCCTTCTGACCGAGGAGGTCGCGGGCGGCCTGCGCGGTCGCGTGGCCAGCGCCGGATTCTTGGGCACCACGCTGATGGTCGAGCTGGTGCAGATCCCCGGCGCCGCCGAGGCCGCCATCGACACGGGCGCGGATCCAAACCCGCTGATCCCCTCGGTCGAGGGCGATCTGGACGATTTCACCGCCAGCGCGCAGGGGCTGGTGAACCGCATCGGCAACCTGCCCATCGAGGAGGTGCTGACCTCGGCCCGCGACATGCTGGACAGCGTGACGGTGCTGGCCAGTTCGCAGGACACCCGCGCGATTCCGGGCGCCGTGCTGCAGGCCATCGAGGATGGCAGCTTGGCCTTGGCCGACATCAGCGCGATCACCGGCGATCTGCGGGCCGCCGACAGCGGCCAGACGCTGGCGCGGATGCTGGACGAGGCCTCGGCCGCCTTCACCGCCGTCAGCGAGGCCGCCGTGGGCGTGCCCGAGATGGTCGAGCAGATCGACGTCGCCGCGGCCTCGGTCGAGGAGTTCGGCTTTGCCGAGATCAGCCTGCAGGCCGAGGGAATCCTGGCCGACCTGCGCGCCATGCTGGGCAGCGAGGATGCCGAAGAGCTGCCGCGCAACCTGTCCAACACGCTGGAGGCCGCCACGGGCCTGCTGACCGACCTGCGCGACGGCGGGGCGGTGGGCAGCCTGAACAATGCGCTGACCTCGGCCAGCGGGGCGGCGGACCAGATCGCGGCCTCGGTCCAGCAGCTGCCGCAGCTGATCGGCAGCCTGCAGCAGACCGCCTCGCGCGCCGAGACGCTGTTCGCCAGCTATGGCGACCGGTCCGCCTTCAACAGCGAACTGATCGGCGCGCTGCGCGAGCTGCGCCGTGCCACCCAATCCATCGGCTCGGTCGCCCGGCTGATCGAACGCAATCCCCGCGCCTTCATTCTGGGACGATAGTCATGATCAAACCTTCTTTTCCCGTGCTTGCCCTGCTGGGATCGGCCCTGCTGGCCGCCTGTTCCAACCCCGAGGACACGGGCCGCTTCCTGATCGATCCGCCCACCGCCGGGGTGCAGGTCGCCAACCGCCTCGGCACCGCCGAGCTGAAGGACGTGTCCCTGCCCGAATATGCGGGCGATCAGGAGGTGGCCTACCAGTCGCCCGACGGCGCGGTGCGGTCGAACCCGGACAACCTGTGGGCCGACAGCCCCTCGCGCGCCTTCACCACGACGCTGGCCCGGGCCATCGGCGAGGTGTCCGGCGCCACCGTGATCGGAGAGCCCTGGCCCCTGGCCCAGCCCCCCGCGCGCCGGCTGGAGGTGCGGGTCGAACGCGCGCTCGCCCAAGCCGACAACAGCTATCGCCTGTCGGGGCGCTATTTCGTGTCCGATGACGGGCTGACCGGCGGCGGCACCAACCATGCACGCAGCTTCGACATCCGGGTGCCGATGACAGCGCAGGGGCCGGGCGAGACGGCGGTGGCGCTCAGCCAGGCGATCTCGATCCTGGCGCAGCAGATCGCCACGCTGTCGGGGCCGGGCGCCACGATCGCCACCACGCAGCCCGCCACGGACGAATTCGGCCTGCCGCCGCTGTTCTGATCCGGAAGGTCTGGGGCGGTCAGGCCAGCGCGGCCAGCAGCTGGCCGTGCAGCCGGTCGCCCGCGACGATCAGCCCGTCCACCTGCGCGCGCGGGCTGTTGAAGCGCATCGGCTGGCCGCGCCGATCGCTGACCGCGGCGCCCGCGCGTTCCGCGATCAGGCTGCCCGCCGCGATGTCCCATTCCCAGGCCGCGCGCAGTGACAGGGCGGCGTCGAAGCGCCCCTCGGCCGCCAGGCACAGCCGCCATGCCAGAGAGGACCGGAACTCGCGCCGGAAGGGCGGCAGTACGCCGCGCCAGTTCGCAGCCTCGGTCACGGCGCGATAGGTCAGCACGGTGGCGCCATCGATATCGGCTCCGGTCGGCGCGATGGGGACGCCGTTCAGCAGCGCCGGGCCGTCCGCGACGGCGGTATAGGTCAGGTCCAGCACCGGCAGATGGACGACGGCGGCGATGATGCGGTCGCCCTCGGCCACGGCCAGCGAATGGGAGAATCCCTCCTGCCCGTCGATGAAGGCGCGGGTGCCGTCGATGGGATCGATGATGAAGCAGCGCCGCGCATCCAGCCGCGCCGGATCGGCCTCGCTTTCCTCGGACAGCCAGCCGTAATCGGCGCGCGCGCCCATCAGCCGGGCCTCCAGCGCGTCGTTGACGGCCAGATCGGCCTCGGTCACCGGGCCGGCATCGCCGCCCTTGTCCCAGGCCCGGGGATCGCGCCGCCAATAGCGCAGGGCGATCCGCCCGGCATCGCGGGCGGCCTCGGCCAGCAGGGCCAGATCGACCTCAGGCGCCGGCAACGGTCATGCCCCCGACCAGCAGGCTGGGCACCTCGGCCGCGCGCCACGGCAGGGCGTCGTCGGCAGCGACCAGCGTCATCAGCATCTCGCGCAAGTTGCCCGCGATGGTGCATTCGTTGACCGGCCAGGCGATCTGGCCGTTCTCGACCCAGAACCCGGCGGCGCCGCGCGAGTAATCCCCCGTCGTGCCGTTGACCGAGGCCCCCAGCATCGAGGTCACGACCAGCCCCCGCCCCATCTGCGCGATCAGGTCCTGCCGGCTGTGCGTGCCCGGCGTCAGGATGACGTTGCTGTGGCCCGGGGCGGGGGCCGAGGCCAGCCCGCGCGCCGCCGCCGCCGTGCTGGCCATGCCCAGCTTGCGCCCGGTGGCCAGATCCAACGTCCAGCCCTGCAGCACGCCATCCGCGACGATCCGGCGGGCCTGCGTCTCCAGCCCCTCGGCGTCGAAGGGGCGCGACGAGGGATAGCGCGGGCGCAGCGGATCCTCGGTCAGGTCCATGCCGGGGGGCAGCACGGCCTCGCCCAGGTCGCGGCGCAGCCAGCTGGCCCCGCGCGCGACGGCGGCGCCGTTCACCGCCGACAGCAGATGCCCGATCAGCGAGGCCGACACGCGGCGGTCGAAGAGGATCGGAAAGGCCCCGGTCGGCGGCCTGCGGGCGCCCGCGCGGGCCAGGGTGCGTTCGGCGGCCAGCGCCCCGATCTCTTCGGGGCTGGGCAGGTCGGCGGCATAGACGCGCGATTCCCCGGCATAGTCGCGTTCCATCCCCAGCCCCTCGCCGGTGATGGCCACGACCGACAGGGCGTGCCCGGTCCGGGCATAGCCGCCCGAGAACCCGTTCGACGCCGCCAGCCACATGCGGCGGTGGCTGTAGCTGGCATTGGCGGCCTCGACTTGGGAGATGCCCTTCGCGGACAGGGCGGCGGCCTCGGCCCGCAGGGCCATGTCCTGCAGATGGGCGGGGTCTGGCTCGGCGCCTTCCTCGGCGATGTCAAGATGGCGCGCGTCGCGGCGCGCGGTCAGCTGTGACGGATCGGCCAGCCCAAGATCGTCGTCGACGGGCGCCTCGCGAGCCATGGCGACGGCACGCTGCGCCATCTGCGCGATCGCCTCGTCCCCGTGATCCGAGGATGACACCGCCGCCTGCCGCCCGCCGGTCAGAACGCGCAGCCCGATCTCGATCCCCTCGGAGCGTTCGGCCTGTTCCAGCCCGCCCGCGCGCACATCGATGCCGATGGCCCGGCCATCGACTGCCAGCGCATCCGCCTGATCGGCCCCGGCCTTGCGGGCGGCCTGGACCAGAGCCTCGGCCAGATGCTTCAGGCGGAACGGATCGGTCGGATCGGCGGTCATGGAAGGGCTCATCTGAATGGAGGTCGGACAAAAACGGACGGCCGGGGCAGGGGCCCCGGCCGCCGGATCGCGGTCTACTGGATCTGCTGGCCGTTGGCGAATATGGACCCGCCCTCGCGGAACTCGATCTCGGTCTGCAGCTGGTCGGGTTTGCCCTCGACCGGGCGGGCGAACATCGCCATCATCATGCGCGGCGCCATCAGCTGGTCCTGCGGGACGATGCCCATCGCGGCCAGGCTGTCCAGCAGGGTGTCGATGCCGCTGAACAGACCGGTGATCGTGCCGACCGGCTGGCTGGGATCGTCGCCGAAGGTCAGGTCGCCCGACATCTGGACGCTGGCCCCAACCGCGTCCAGCGACAGGTTGTTGATCGACAGGCTGCGCGGCAGGAAGGGCATCTGCGGCTGGCCGTCCGGCCCGGTCTGGGTGCCGTCCGCAAAGGTCGGGTCCATGAAGTTCTGCGACAGGATCGTCTGGCCGTCCACGTTGAGGGTCAGGCTGGCGGGATCGCGGGGCAGGGCGGCCTCGGGGTCCAGCGCCTGCCAGATGGCGTCGTCCAGCGTCAGCCCTTCCAGCGCATAGCGCAGCGCGAAGGGCTGTTCCTCCTCCGAGGCCACGACGGGCATCGCCAGCCGGAAGCTGTTCAGCGCCGCCGCATAGGAGATCGGGAAGGGCATCCCGGACGAGGTCATCTGCGTCGCCATGTCGGTGGCGCTGCCCTCGTAGGTCAGCCCCTCGGCGCTCATCGAGACGGCCAGCGCGCCGCTGGCGGCGGTGAATTCGCCGCTGGCCGTGGCGTCCTCGCCCTCGAGGCCGGTCGTGGCCGAGGTGAAGCTGCCCGCGATGGCGCCCATCGCGAACCGGCCCGCGCCCGAGGCGCCCGCCTCCAGCGCAGCGGCGGGCTGGTTGCCGAAGGTGATCTCGCCCGCGGGCGAGGTGCCCTCTCCCTCCAGCGTCAGGTCGCTGATGCGGATGGTCGCGTCGAAGCTGTCAATGGCGGTGTCCGTGTCGCCGTCTGCCGGGGCGGTGGCATCCGCCCCGCCCTCGGGCGCCGCGTCGCCGGTCGCCTCATCCTCGGGCATCGTGGCGGCGGGGCCGGTGGCGCTGACCTGCATCTCCAGCATGTCGGCGCTGCCCTGATAGGTCTGGGTCGCGCTGCCATCGGCAGCGGTGGCGGTCGTCTGCGTGCCCTCGACATTGGTCAGGGTGGCGGTGACGGGCACCTCGTTGGTGTCGTCCAGCGCGCGGCCTTCCAGCACCAGGGTCGGCATGACGAAGCTGTGCTGCATCTCGTCTGCGGTGCCCGAGGACAGCGTCTCGTTGCCCGGCGCGTCCAGGGTCAGGGTCATGCCGACCTCTTCGCCCTCGGGATCGGTGTCGCGCATCTGCAGCACCATCTGGCCCTCGACGACCGAGCGTACGGTGCCGTCGCCGGTGGCGGCCAGGTCGATGCGGGGCAGGGTCAGCGTCATGTCCGACGCGGTCTCCTCCTCGGCGGTCAGCACCACGTCGGTCAGCGTCAAACGGTCGCCCGAGCCTTCCTCGGACCCGACCTGGACCTGATAGCCCATCTGTTCATAGCCATCGCGCAGGTTCTGCCAGACCTCGTTCGGCGTGACATCGGCCAACAGCGGGCCTGCGCCCAGAATCAGCGCCATGGCCGAGGTTGCAAGGGGACGATACATGAGGAAGACCTTTCGCAAACCCAGAGTCCGTGGCATTCCTGACACAGTGCCTTCGAAAGGGAAAGGGAACAAATCGTGATCCGCAGCCACCACGATCAGGGCCTGTCCCTGCTGACGATCGACCGTCCCGACAAGGCCAATTCCCTGACCGCCGCCCTGCTGCGCGACTTGCATGCGGGCGTCGAGGAGGCCCGGCGCCGCGAGGCCCGTGCGCTGGTCCTGACCGGGACCGGGCGGGTCTTTTCCGCAGGCGCCGACCTGACCGAGGCGCAGACCGGCACCCTGGCCACCGCCCCCGAATGGGAGGCGCTGTCGGGCGCGCTGGCCAGCCTGCCCTGCCTGACCATCGCGGCGCTGAACGGCACGCTGGCGGGCGGCGCCTTCGGCATGGCGCTGGCCTGCGACATCCGGCTGGCGGTGCCCGGCGCGCGGTTCTTCTATCCGGTGATGCGCTTGGGCTTTCTGCCCCAGCCAAGCGATCCGGCCCGGCTGGTGCGGCTGGTCGGGTCCTCGCGCGCCCGGATGATCCTGATGGGCGGCGCGCGGATCGACGCGGCCGAGGCGCTGGCCTGGGGGCTGGTCGACCGCATCCTGCCCGAGGCCGACCTGCATGCGGCCGCCCTGGCGCTGGCCGCCGACGCGCTGGCCGCCACGCCCGCGCATGTCGCGGCGATCAAGGCGATGCACGGCCCGATCTGAGGGCTTCGGCCCCGCAGGCTCCGGGAACGAAGTTCCGGCCCCGCCGTTACCCGGCATCACCGCGTCCCTTCGGGCTGCGCGGGACGCCGACGCCGTCCTTATTTGCGCGCGCCCGGCTTGCGAACCGCCCGTCCCGCCCGCACCTGAAGGGCCAGAAGTTACAGGAGAATTCCGATGCGCAAGCTTGTCGTCGCCGCAGCCCTTGCCCTGACCACCGCCCTTCCCGCCACCGCCGACACGATCCGCGTGGGCATGTCGGGGGGCTATTTCCCCTTCACCTTCACCCGCGCCGATCAGTTGCAGGGCTTTGAGGTGGATTTCTTGAATGCCGTCGCCGAGGAGACCGGGGACGAGGTCGAGTTCGTGACCATGTCCTTTTCCGGGCTGATCGGGTCGCTGGAATCGGGGCGCATCGACACGATCGCCAACCAGATCACCATCACCCCCGACCGCGAGGCCGCCTTCGCCTTCACCCAGCCCTATGTCTATGACGGCGCGCAGGTCGTGACCCGCGCGGGCAACGAGGGCGAGGTGACCGGCCCCGACAGCCTGTCGGGCCGGACGGTGGCCGTGAACCTGGGGTCTAACTTCGAACAGCTGCTGCGCGAGCTGCCCAATGCGGACGAGATCGAGATCCGCACCTATGAAAGCAACATTGAGCAGGACACCGCGCTTGGCCGCGTCGATGCCTTCGTCATGGACCGCGTGTCCTCGGCCCAGGTGATCGCGCAAAGCCCGCTGCCCCTGGCCCTGGCGGGTGCCCCCTTCGCCGAGATCCAGAACGCCCTGCCGTTCCGCAACGATGCCGAGGGACAGGCCCTGCGCGACCGCGTGGACGCCGCCATCACCACGCTGAAGGAGGACGGCACCCTGGCCGAGATCTCGCAGCGCTGGCTGGATGCCGACGTGACCCAGCCCGCGTCCGAGTAAGATGCGGCCTCTGGACACCGCCTACATGTGGGACCTGGTCCCGGTCATCGCGGGCTATGTGCCGCTGACGATGTTCATGGCGATCGTGGCCATGGTGGGCGCGCTGACCCTGGGGGCCGCGCTGGCCATCGTCCGGGTCCTGCGCATTCCGGTGCTGGACCGCTTCGTGGCGGTGTTCATCAGCTTCTTCCGCGCCACCCCGCTGCTGGTGCAGCTGTTCCTGTTCTATTTCGGCCTGCCGCAGGTGATGCCCGCGCTGACCGGGATCGACGGCGTGACGGCGGCGATCATCGGGCTGACGCTGCATTTCTCGGCCTACATGGCGGAAAGCATCCGGGGCGCGATCCTGGGCGTGGACCGCAGCCAGTGGGAGGCCGCGCAATCCGTGGGCATGACCCGGGGCCAGGTGCTGCGCCGCATCATCCTGCCGCAGGGCGCGCGCACGGCGGCACCGACGCTGATGAACTATTTCATCGACATGATCAAAGGCACCTCGCTGGCCTTCACCTTGGGGGTGACCGAGATGATGGGCGCCGCCCAGAAGGAGGCCGCCGGCAGCTTTCTTTATCTGGAGGCGTTCCTCGTGGTGGCGCTCTTCTACTGGGTCATCGTCGAGACGCTGTCGATCGGGCAGCGGCGGCTTGAGATCAGTCTGGGAAAGGCGGTGGCACGATGAGCTGCGAGATCGAGATCACCGGCCTGGTCAAGCGCTTCGGCACCAATACGGTGCTGGACGGTATCGACCTGTGCCTGCAGCCCGGCGAACGGGTGGCGATCATCGGCCCCTCGGGGACCGGCAAGTCGACGCTGCTGCGCTGCCTGAACTATTTGGACCGCCCCGAGGAAGGGGTGATCCGCGTGGGCGACCTGACCGTCGATGCGGCGCGGGCCAGGAATGCCGATGTGCTGGCCCTGCGGCGCCGGACGGGCTTCGTCTTCCAGAACTATGCGCTGTTCGCCAACAAGACGGCGCGGGCCAATATCACCGAAGGACTGACGACCGTGCGCGGCTGGCCCAGGGACAAGGCGCAGGCGCGGGCCGACGACATCCTTGCGCAGATCGGGCTGGCCGATCGGGGCGACAGCTATCCCGCCGCCCTGTCCGGCGGTCAGCAGCAGCGGGTGGGAATCGGGCGCGCCATGGCGCTGGACGCCGACCTGCTGCTGTTCGACGAGCCGACCAGCGCGCTGGACCCGGAATGGGTGGGCGAGGTGCTGGACCTGATCCGGCGCATCGCGGACGGACGCCAGACCATGATGATCGTCACGCACGAGATGCAGTTCGCCCGCGAGATCGCGGACCGCGTGGTGTTCATGGAGGGAGGGCGGATCGTCGAGCAGGGGCCGCCCGAACAGCTGTTCGGGCGCGCGCAGGACGACCGGACGCGGGCCTTCCTGCGCCGGGTCGGCTGATCAGAGACCGGCGACGGTGTAATAGGCCTCGGTCTGGCGGTCGGCGGTAAAGCCGATTCCGCTGGCGATGATGCAGCTAGTATTGTCGGTGCGGGGCGCGACAAGAGTCCAGGTGCCCAGCTGGTCCGATCCCCACAGCTCAGTGCCGCTGGCATCCGACTGGTCGACCGGGACCTCATTGAAATCGGTGGTCAGGGTCGCGGCGATCTCCTGATCGGCAGCGCAATAGGGCTGATCGTCGATGGCCATGTCGGACAGCGGCAGGTCCTGGACATCCTCCAGCAGGGCCGCGGGTGCGATCCCCTGCATGGCGCTCCAGACCTGAACGGGCTGGTCGGAACGGCTGGCGGCCAAGGCGGGCATGGCGCCAAGCAGCACGACGCTGCCGGCGAGGCCAAGGCGGACGATGCGATCTGCGCGGGTCATGGTGACAGCCTTTTCTTGCGTATTATGCAGGAAAACGCAGGGTCCGCCGTGCAGGTTCCCGGTCGGCGCCGCCCTTGTGGCAAGCGCCGCAACGTCACGCCCATCGGCGCGACAGGATCATCCGCGCCTCCAGCCCCTCGGGGGCCTGGTCGAACTCCAACCGCCCGCCGTGCTGGGCGGCGATGGTCGACACGATCGCCAGACCCAAGCCCACCCCCGGCAGGGCCCCCGAATTTTCGCCGCGCTGGAAGGCGCCGGTCAGCCGCGCCAGATCCTCGCCGTTGAGGACCGAGCCGCGGTCGGTGACGGTCATCCACAGCTCGTCGGCATCCCCGCCGACCATCACCACCGCCTCGCGCCCGTATTTCAGGGCGTTGTCGATCAGGTTCGACAGGGCACGGCGCAGGGCGGTGGGCTGGCCGCGCATCAGCATGGCATGCCCGTCGGGCGCGGCCCGGCTGGTCGTGCGCGAGAACAGCGTGCCCGCGCGGGCGGGGCGCGAGGGTGCCGCGCGCAGGGTGACGGGCAGGGCCACGTCCTGGTAATCGGCCACCACCGCCTCGGCCAGCGAGGTCAGGGACAGGTCGCGGAAGGGCTCGGCCCCGATCTCGGCCCGGGTATAGGTCAGCACGCCGTCGATCATCGCGGTCATCTCGTCTATGTCGCGTTCCAGCCGGGCGCGCAGGTCGGCATCCCCGATCATCGCGGAACGCAGGCGCAGCCGGGTGGCGGGGGTGCCCAGATCATGGCTGACGCCGGACAGGACCAGCGCGCGGTTCTCCAGCGCGGCGCGGTCCTGCGCGACATAGGCGTTCACCGCCTGCGCGGTCTGGCGCAACTCCTCGACCCCGCCCTCGGGCAGGGCGGCGGTGCGGGCTCGGTGATCGCCCAGGGCGCGGGCGAAGGCCGCGAAGGCGCCCGAGACCTCGGCCACCCAGCCCAGCAGCACGGCCAGCGCCGCCACGGCCGCCGCCCCGGCCCACAGGCGGCGGTCGGGCGGGGCCGCGTCGCAGCCCCAGATCGCCGCGCCCTCGACCCGCAGCCACGGCCCGGAATCCTGCTGCACGAACAGGTGCGGATCGCTGCAGAACCGCGCCAGCGTCCGCGCGACCGAGGCCAGCCCCGCCGCCTGGCTGCCGCCGCCCAGGCTTTGCACCTCGGCCACGGGATAGAGGATGTCGGGCGACTGGATGCGCAGCGACAGCCGCGCGCCGCGCGCCAGATCGGGGCGTCCGCCGCCGGTCAGGGTGATGACCGTCTGCCGCCAGCCCGGCGGCAGCGCGGGCGCGTCGCGCAGCTGCACCAGCCGGATCCCCTCGGGCAGGCCGCTGCTGTTGTCCAGGCTGTCGGCCAAGGCCAGCCCCGCCACATAGGCGCGGTCCAGATGCCCACGCCACGCCGCGTCGCTGGCCATCCACAGCCAGACCGCGAGCCCCCCCGCCGCCATCGCCAGCCCCACCCACAGGCTGGCCAAGACGCGCAGGCTGAAGCGGTCACTGAGGCTCACGCGTGACCTCGGTCGTCAGGACATAGCCGGTTCCGCGCTCGGTCCGGATCAGCCCGGCCTCGGTCTTGTGGCGCAACCGGCCCACCAGCATGTCGATGGCGCGGCCCCCCGACGCCTTGTCGGCGGCCTCGTCGTCGTCCAGCGCGGCGGCGATCTCCTCGCGCGTCAGGGGAATCAGGGGGTTGGCCAGAAACACCCGCAGCAGGGCGGTCTCGCGCGAGGACAGCGACACCTGCCAGCCGCCGGGCGCCGTCACCTCGTCGCGCCGCGCGTCATAGCGCCAGCCGCCGAAGGTCAGCAGGCTGTCGCGGCGCCGATGCGACAGGCTGGGCGCGCGGCCCGCCCGGCGCAGCACGGCGCGGATGCGCGCCAGCAGCAGCTCGGGGTTGAAGGGCTTGGCGATGTAGTCGTCGGCGCCAACCTCGTAGCCCGCCATGCGCTGGTGATCGGCCGACAGGGCACTGACCATGATGATCGGCACGTCCTGCGCCTCGCGGATCTCGGCGCAGATGG
This sequence comes from Paracoccus liaowanqingii, assembly GCF_004683865.2. NCBI lineage: Bacteria > Pseudomonadati > Pseudomonadota > Alphaproteobacteria > Rhodobacterales > Paracoccaceae > Paracoccus > Paracoccus liaowanqingii. Next base: position 3,116,614 of record NZ_CP038439.1, read on the forward strand.
CGACGCCGTTGTCGTCGCCCAGGGACACGTCCATCAGGATCAGATCGACCCGCGCGCCCGCCAGCGCCGCCAGCGCGCCCACCCGGTCGGCGGCGCGGGCCACGTGAAAGCCCTGACGCTGCAGATAGGCGGCCAGCATGGCGGCCATGTCGGCGTCGTCCTCGACCAGCAGCAGGCGGTGCAGGCTCATCCCGGGTCCTCCCTCGGGGCGTTCTACACCGGTCGGGGGGCTTGCGTAACAGAGTGTAACGCAAGGTCGTGAAATCTGCCGGGCGCATGGCTGTGCTGCGTTGCGGACATGGTTGCCGGTTTGGCATGATGGCGCCACACGCGGATCACCGATGTCCGCGCGGCAGAGATCTGGGAGGATCCATGAACATGAAATCCGTGCTGGCGGCCTCGACCGCCGTGATGCTGGCCGGGCCCGCCCTGGCCGAACCCACCGCCGAAGTGCTGCACTGGTGGACCTCGGGCGGCGAGGCGAAATCCGTCGCCGTCCTGCAGGAACAGTTCGCGGCCGAAGGCGGCACCTGGACCGACATGCCCGTCGCGGGCGGCGGCGGCGATGCGGCGATGACCGCGCTGCGCGCCCGCGTGCTGTCGGGCAACGCCCCCACCGCCGTGCAGCTGAAGGGCCCCGCCATCCAGGAATGGTACGAAGAGGTCGGTCTGGCCGACATCGGCCCCGTGGCCGAGGAGAATGGCTGGGACGACGTCCTGCCCGCGCAGATTGCCGAGCACATGAAATGCGAAGGCCAGTGGTGCGCCGCGCCCGTGAACGTCCACCGCGTGAACTGGATCTGGGGCAACAAGCAGATCCTGGACGAGCATGGCATCGAGATGCCGACCACCTGGGACGAGTTCAACGCCGCCGCCGAGAAGCTGCAGACCGCGGGCGTGACGCCCCTGGCCCATGGCGGCCAGAACTGGCAGGACGCGACCATCTTCGAGACCGTCGTGCTGGGCCTGGGCGGGCCGGAATTCTATCAACAGGCGCTGGTCGATCTGGACCCCGAAGCGCTGACCTCGGACACGATGAAGTCGGTCTTCGACGAGATGCGGGTGATCCGCGGCTATGTCGACGACAATTTCTCGGGCCGCGACTGGAACCTGGCCACCGCCATGGTCATGAACGGCGAGGCCGCCTTCCAGATCATGGGGGACTGGGCCAAGGGCGAGTTCCTGGCCGCCGGCAAGGAGCCGGGCGTCGATTTCGTCTGCGCACCGACCCCGGGCGAGGGGTTCCTCTACAACGTCGACAGCTTCGCCTTCTTCGAGCTCGAGGGCGAGGACAAGCAGCAGGGCCAGGCGCTGCTGGCCAACCTGATCATGGGGCCGGACTTCCAGCAGACCTTCAACCTGAACAAGGGCTCGATCCCCGCGCGCACCGACGTGGCGCTGGACGGGTTCGACGACTGCGCCACCCAGTCCAATGCCGACATGACGGCGGATGCCGAGGCGGGCTCGCTGCTGCCCAGCTACGCCCATGGCATGGCGCTCCGCGGCGCGCCGGCCGGTGCGATCACCGACGTGGTGACCGCGCATTTCAACAGCGACATGTCGTCGGACGACGCCGTGCAGCAACTGTCGGACGCCGTCGCCAACGCGATGTGATCTGCGTCTGACGACCCCGCGCCCCGGTCCGGGCGCGGGGTTTTCCTTTGGGGGTATCCGGAAACATGGAATGGCTTGAACGCAACGTGCCCAAGGTCGTCTTGGCGCCGTCCTTCGTGGCGATCCTGGTCTTCGTCTACGGCTTCATCGCCTGGACGGCCTGGATCAGCTTCACCCGCTCGCGGCTGATGCCGCGCTACGAGCTGGACGGGGTGACGCAATACGAACGCCTGTTCGCCGCGCCGCGATGGGACGTGGCGATGAACAACCTGTTCCTCTTCGGCGGGCTGTTCATCGTGATCTCGATGGTGATCGGGCTGATGCTGGCGATCTTCCTGGATCAGAAGATCCGGGCCGAGGGCGTGCTGCGCACCATCTATCTGTATCCCATGGCCCTGTCGCTGATCGTCACCGGTACCGCGTGGAAATGGATCCTGAACCCCGGTCTGGGCATCCAGGAGGCCGTGCGGGGCTGGGGGTTCGAGAATTTCACCTTCGACTGGCTGATCCAGCCGGACATGGCGATCTATACCGTCGTTCTGGCCGCCGTCTGGCAGGCCTCGGGCTTTGTGATGGCCCTGTTTCTGGCCGGTCTGCGGTCGGTCGACAGCGAGATCATCCGCGCCGCCCAGGTGGACGGCATCCCCACCCACCGCATCTATTCCGCGATCATCATCCCGACGATGGCGCCGATCTTCCTGTCGGCCTTCATCGTGCTGGCGCATCTGGCCATCAAGGCCTTCGATCTGGTCATCGCGCTGACCGGCGGCGGGCCCGGCTATGCCACCGACCTGCCCGCGACCTACATGTATGCGATGGCCTTCTCGCGCGGCGATCTGGGGCAGGCGGCGTCCAGCGCCATGATCATGATGATGGTCATCTTCGCCATCGTCGTCCCCTATCTTTACAGTGAATTGAGGCCGCGCCGTGACCAGTAAGACCCTGCTGCGTTGGGGCCTCTACGGGATCCTGATCCTGTTCGCCCTGTTCTACCTGATGCCCTTGTTCGTCATGCTGACGACCTCGCTGAAAAGCCTCGAGGAGATCCGCACCGGCAGCCTTCTGGCGCTGCCGCGCGACATCACCTTCGCCCCCTGGGCCGAGGCCTGGTCCACCGCCTGCGCCGGCACCCAGTGCGAGGGGCTGCGGCCGTTCTTCTGGAACTCGGTCCTGATGGCCGTGCCGGCGGTGATGATCTCGACCGTGATCGGCGCCCTGAACGGCTATGTCTTCGCGCAGTGGAAGTTCCGGGGCGCGAACCTGCTCTTCGCCGCGATCCTCTTCGGCTGCTTCATCCCGTTCCAGGTGGTGCTGCTGCCCATGGCGCAGATGCTGGGCCTGATGGGGCTGGCAGGCACGATCCCGGGGCTGATCTTCGTCCACGTGATCTATGGCCTGGGCTTCACCACGCTGTTCTTCCGCAACTACTATGTCACCATCCCGCAGGAACTGGTCCGCGCGGCCAAGGTCGACGGGGCGGGGTTCTTCCGCATCTTCTGGTCGATCTTCCTGCCCATCTCGCTGCCGATCATCACCGTGTCGGTCATCTGGCAGTTCACGCAGATCTGGAACGACTTCCTGTTCGGCGTCAGCTTCAGCGGGGCCGGATCGCAGCCCGTGACCGTCGCGCTGAACAACATCGTCAACTCCACCACCGGCGTGAAGGCCTACAACGTGGACATGGCCGCGGCGATCATCGCCGCCCTGCCCACGCTGCTGGTCTATGTCGTCGCCGGCAAGTATTTCATCCGCGGCCTGACCGCCGGCAGCGTCAAGGGATAACCCATGCCCATCCTTCAGATCGACCACCTGCAGAAAGCCTATGGCGACACCCATATCCTGCACGACATCAACATCAGCATCGACGAGGGCGACTTCCTGGTCCTCGTCGGCCCCTCGGGCTGCGGGAAATCCACGCTGCTGAACTGCATCGCCGGGCTGGAGCCGATCACCGGCGGCGACATCGAGATCGCCGGGCGCAACGTGACGGGCGTCAGCCCCAAGGACCGCGACATCGCGATGGTGTTCCAGTCCTATGCGCTTTACCCCACCATGACGGTCGCCAAGAACATCACCTTCGGCATGAAGGTGCGCGGCGTCGACAAGGCCACGCAGGCCAGCAAACTGGCCGAGGTCTCGCGCCAGCTGCAGATCGAGCCGCTGCTGCACCGCAAGCCGGGCCAGCTGTCGGGCGGCCAGCGCCAGCGCGTCGCCATGGGCCGGGCACTGGTCCGCGACCCCAAGCTGTTCCTGTTCGATGAACCCCTGTCGAACCTGGACGCGAAGCTGCGCGTCAGCATGCGGACCGAGATCAAGAAGCTGCATCAGGACCTGAACGCCAGCATCGTCTATGTCACCCATGACCAGATCGAGGCGATGACGCTGGCCACCAAGATCGTCGTGATGAAGGGCGGCGTGATCCAGCAGATCGGCACGCCGGCCGAGATCTACAACCGCCCCGCCAACATGTTCGTGGCCGATTTCATGGGCAGCCCGGCGATGAACCTGATCCCCGCCCGCGTCCGGTCCGAAGGCGGCCAGACCCGAATCGAGATCGAACGCGACGGGGCCGAGCCTCTGGTCATCACCGACCCGGTGGCCCGCGACCTGCCCGCGCAGATCGTGCTGGGCGTGCGCCCCGAGGACATCCACGAGGCCACCGGCAACGCCCACCTGCCCGGCACCGCGCAAGGCGCGGGCGGCGACGTGATGATCGAGATCGTCGAGCCCGCCGGCGCCGACACCTTCGCCGTCACCCATCTGGGCGGCAAGGCGGTCACCGCGCGCCTGCGCGCCGAAAGCGCGGTCCGGCCCCGGGCGATGTTCCCTCTGGCCTTCGACCTCTCGAAAGTGTCCTACTTCTCGCCTACAGACGGGGAACGGCTGAACTGAAGGGATGACAGGATGGCGATGCTTCTGGGCGACGTGGGCGGAACCAATGCGCGGCTGGCGATCGCGCGCAACGGGACCATCGACGCCGGCACCGTCACCCGCTTCCGGGGCGACGACTTCGCCAGCTTCGACGATGTGGTGCGCCAGTTCATGGCCGAACAGCACCAGCCCCATGTCTCGTCCATGTGCATCGCCGTGGCGGGCCCGGTCAGCGGCGGCCAAGCGCGGCTGACCAACCGCGACTGGTCCTTCGACGAGGACAACCTGGCGCGGCTGACCGATGCCGACCAGGTGCGGCTGATCAACGACCTGTCCGCCTTGGGCTATTCCACGCCCGCGCTGACCGGCGAGCATCTGGCCATCCTGCGCGCCGCGCCCGACGACCGGTCGCGCAACGGGCAGGCGCTGGTCGTGGGTCTGGGCACCGGCTTCAACGTCTGCGCGGTCCGCGTCCTGCCCGGCGGCGCGATCACCGTCCTCGAGGCGGAAGAGGGCCACACCCACCTGCCCGCCAACATCATGGCCCGCCTGATCGACCGCGTGGGCCCGGATGCCGCGCAGGGCTTCTTCTCGACCGAGGAGACCTTCGCCGGGCGCGGGCTGTCGCGCCTGCATGCGGCCCTGACCGGCACCGCGACGGTGCGCAGCGAACAGATCGCGCAGGCGGCCGAGGCGGGCGATCCGCAGGCCGTGGCGACCTATGACCTGTTCGCCGAGCTGGTGGGCCTCTTGTGCCGCGAACTGGCCTTGCGCTTCATGCCGCTGGAGGGGCTGTTCCTGGCGGGCAGCGTGGGGCGCAGCATCGCCGACCGGATGCCCCTCTTCGAACGGGCCTTCCTGGCCGAGGCGCATATGCGCCATATCCCCGAAAACACGCCGGTTTTCCTGATCCGTGACGACATGGCCGCCCTGCACGGATGCCTGGCCGCCCTGACCTGACGATCCCGCGATCATACAAAGGTTAACGCCGAAACGCCCCCCAAGGCCAAAGTCTGCTGGATTCAGCGGGTCGATCCTGCTTCTATTGGCGCAAGCAAGAAAAACGGGGCAGGCGCGATGCGGGCATATTTCAAGGCAATTCTGGTTGCCGGGGTGGCGCTCGGCGGCGCGGGCGTCGGCACGGCGCTGGCGCAAAGCTCGTCTCCCTTCTCGGGCCTCTTCGGCGGCGGCAGCGAGGCCGAGGGGCCGGTGGCGCTGGACGTTCGTGTCTCGGGCGACGAGGGAGGAGAGGACGGGGCCCTGACCCGGCGCATCCGCCAGTCCCTGCTGATCACCGGCGCGCTGGACGAGGATCGCACCACCGGACAGGACATCCTGGCCGCCGCGCGGGGCGACTATGCCCGCGTCCTGGGCCTGCTGTATGACGAGGGGTTCTACGACGCCGCCATCAGCATCACGCTGGACGGGGTCGAGGCCGCCGAGGTGGCGCCTCTGGACGCGCCGCCGCAGGTGGCCCGCGTGATGGTCGCAGTCGATCCCGGCAGGGCCTTCCGCTTTTCCCGCGCGGCCATCGCGCCCGTCGCCCCCGAAAGCGAGATCCCGACCGAGTACGTGCAGGGCGAGATCGCCGGCACCGGCCTGATGCGCCGCGCGGCGCTGGCGGGCGTCGACGGCTGGCGCAACTACGGACATGCCAAGGCCGATGTGGGCGACCAGCAGATCGTGGCCGATCACGATGCCGCCCAGGTGGACAGCCAGATCGCCCTGGCCCCCGGCCCCGCCGTCACCTTCGGCCGCATGGCGGTCAGCGGCAACCAGCGCCTGAACGAGCGCCGCCTGCGCAAGATCGCGGGCTATCCCGAGGGCACCCGCTTCGACCCCGAGGAACTGGAGACCGTGCGCACGCGCCTGCGCCGCACCGGCATCTTTTCGGCCATCACCCTGCAGGAGGCCGACGACCTGGGCCCCGGCAACACGCTGGACATGGACCTGACCGTGGTCGAGCAGGCCCCCCGCCGCATCGGCGCAGGGTTCGAGGTTTCGACCATCGACGGGGCGCTGGTCTCGGCCTACTGGATGCACCGCAACCTGCTGGGCGGGGGCGAACGGCTGCGCATCGACGGCCGGGTCAAGGACATCGGATCGGAAACCAGCGACCGCGACGACGAGCTGACCATCCGCCTGGACCGTCCCGCCACGATCACCGCCGACACCACCGCCTTCATCGAGGCCGAGGTCGCCCAGATGCGCGAGGAGGATTACGACGAGGATACCGTCACGCTCGGCTTCGGCGCCAACCACATCTTCAGCGACCGCCTGACCGCCAATGCCGCGCTGGAATACCAGTACTCGCGCGTCTTCGACGCCAACGGCCGCACCGACTTCAAGGTGCTGGCCCTGCCCATGGACGTGATCTGGGACCGCCGCGACGACCAGAACAACGCGAAGAGCGGCTTCTACCTGTCCGGCGAGGCGACGCCCTTCTCGGGCTTCGACGGCACCAGCTCGGGCTTTCGGGCCCTGGGCGAGGGCCGCGCCTACCGGTCGTTCGGGGCGGATGACCGCTTCACCCTGGCGGGCCGGGCGCGGGCCGGGTCGGTCTTCGGCACCGATATCGAGACGACGCCGCGCAACTACCTGTTCTTCTCGGGCGGCGGCGGCACGGTGCGGGGCCATCCCTACCAGTCGCTCGGGGTCGAGGAGATCGCCGGTCCCGGCGGCGTGCCGATCAAGACCGGCGGCCTCTCGGTGGCCAGCGCCACCGCCGAGGTCCGCTTCCAGGTCCGCGAGAACATCGGGCTGGTGGCCTTTGCCGATTACGGTCAGGTCTGGACCGAGGGCAGCTTCGGCGGCGACAGTGACGACCATGCGGGCGCGGGCCTGGGCCTGCGCTATGACACGCCGATCGGGCCGCTGCGCTTCGACGTCGCGGGGCCGGTCAGCGGCGATACCGGCAGCGGCGTGCAACTTTACCTCGGATTGGGGCAGGCATTCTGATGCGCAAGTTCTGGATCATCCTCGTCGCCCTGCTGTTCCCGCTGGCCGTGCTGGCCCAGGGCCTGGCCGATCTGGCAGCCGAGGCCGACGACGACCGCGGCTTCCTGACCGGGCTTCTGGAACGCAACCTGTCGGGTGCCGGGCGCCAGGTGGTGATCGAGGGCTTCGAGGGCGCGCTGTCCTCGCGCGCGACCTTCACCGAGATGCGCATCTCGGATGACGAGGGCGCGTGGCTGACCCTGCGCGACGGGGCGATCCAGTGGAACCGCTCGGCCCTGCTGCGCCGCCGGGTCGAGATCGCCGAACTGTCCGCCGCCGAGATCATCCTGCCCCGCCTGCCGCAGGGCGAGGAGACCGGCGTCCAGGCCGAGGCGCCGGTCTTCGCGCTGCCCGAACTGCCCGTGTCCCTGAACATCGACCAGATCACGATCGAGCGCGTCGAGCTGGGCCAGCCGGTGATCGGCGTCGAGGCGGCGCTGCGCATCGCGGGCGGCTTCAGCCTGGAGGGCGGCGAGGGCGAGGCCCAGCTGACCATCGACCGGCTGGACGGACCGCGCGGCCAGTTCGTGCTGGACGCGGGCTACAGCAACGAGACGCAGGTGCTGCGCCTTAACCTGGGCCTGGACGAGGCCGCCGACGGCCTGCTGGTCAACCTGGTGGGCGTCCATGACCGCCCCGCCGTCACCGCCCAGATCAGCGGCGAGGGGCAGATCCGCGACTTTGCCGCCGACATCCGGCTGGCGACCGACGGCCAGCCCCGGATCACCGGGCAGGTCAGCGCCTCGGGCCGGGCCGGCGAGGATGGCACGCCGGGCACCGGCTTCCGGTTCCAGCTGGGCGGCGACGTGGCCACGCTGCTGCGCCCCGAGGATCGCGCCTTCTTCGGCCGCGACACGCAGCTGCTGGCCGAGGGCTGGCGTGCCGAGACCGGGCGGCTGGAGATCCCCGTGCTGGACATCCGGACCGAGGCGCTGCGCATCGCCGGGTCGCTGTCGACCAACGATCTGTCCGCCCCGCAGCGCGCCGAGCTGCAGATGACGCTCGGCCGCGATGCCGGGGCCACGCAGGTGCCGGTCCCGCTGCCCTTCGCGGGGCCCGAAACGACGGTCGAGACCGGCCGCCTGTCGCTGGACTATGACGCGGCGCAAGGCGACGGCTGGCGGCTGGACGGCCGCGTGGGCGCGCTGAACCTAGACGGCGTCGCCTTGGGCGCGCTGGACCTGGCGGGGCGCGGGCAGGTGTTCCTGGACGATGGCGCCCTGTCCGAGGTGATCGGCGCGATCGATTTCGACGTCCGCGACCTGGCTTTCGACGATGCCGACCTGGCGCAGGCCGTGGGCACGGGGATCGAGGGGCGGACCGGCTTCAACTTCACCCCCGGCAATGCCCTGGACATCACCAACCTGCGGGTGTCGGGGTCGGATTACGGGCTGGACGGCAACTTCCTGGTCTCGGGCCTCAGCAGCGGCATCACCCTGTCGGTGGATGCCGGCGCGCGCTACACCGACCTGGCGCGGCTGTCGGGGCTGGCGGGCCGTCCGCTGACCGGGGCCGCCGATGCCTCGGTCGAGGGCTACTACATCCTTCTGAACGACGGCTTCGACATCGACGCCCGCATCACCGGGCGCGACATCACGCTGGACCAGCCGCAGCTGGACCCGCTGCTGGGCGGGGCCTCGGACATCCTGCTGCAGGCGCGGCGCGACGAGCTGGGGTTGGAGATCGAGGATTTCCGCATCGACGCCAACCGCCTGACCGCCACCGCGCAGGGTCTGGTCAGCAGCACCGACAGCACCCTGCAGGCGCGCATCTCGATGCCGTCGCTGGCCGATGCCGGCCCCGATTTCGGCGGCGCGCTGGAGGCCGAGGCGGCACTGACCGGCCCGCAGGATGCCCGGCGCGTCACCGTCTTGGGCCAGACGCAGGACCTGCGCATCGGCATCGAGGCGCTGGACAACGCGCTGAGCGGCCAGACGCAGCTGGCGCTTTCTGCTCAGCAGTCGCCCGAGGGCTTCGAGCTGCAGGATTTCAGCCTGACCAACCCGCAGCTGAGCGCCGAGGCCCAAGGCAGCTTTGCCCAAGGGGCGCTGGATGCGGTGGCAGAGGTGGCGGTCGCGGACCTGTCCTCGATCCGCGCGGACTGGTCGGGCGGGTTCGAGGCCCGCGCGACCCTGACCGAAGAGGAGGGCGCGCGGCTGATCGACGTCACCGGCAGCGGGCAGGACCTGTCGCTTGGCCAGTCGGCGGCCGATGGCGCGCTGACCGGGACCACAAGGCTGGCCTTCCAGGCCTCGGAACGCGACGGGGTCATCACCATCTCGGACGGCCGGCTGACCAACGACCAGATGCAGGCCGTCGTGCAGGGCGTGTATGGCGAGGGCGTCACGGACCTGACCGGCGACGTGGACGTGGCCTCGCTGGCGCCCTTTGGGCCCGGCTGGCGCGGCAGCCTGCAGGCGCAGGGCAGTTTCCGCGAGGCGGGCGACGGCGTGCGGCAGCTCGAGCTGACCGGGACCGGGCGCGACCTGTCCTTCGGGCAGGCGCAGGTCGATGGCGCGCTGGCCGGAGAGACGCGGCTGGCGGTCACCGGCACCGAACAGGACGGCATCTTCACCATCCGGACGGCGCAGGTGGAAAACCCCCGCCTGACCGCCAGCGCCACCGGCCAGGTCGGCGCGGGCGCGACCGATGTCGCGATCGACCTGAACGCGGGCGATCTGCGGTTCCTGGGCAACGGCATCAGCGGCGCCGTCACGGCCGAGGCCCGGCTGACCGATGACGGCACCACCCGCCGGATCGAGACGACGGGGCAGGCCAGCGGCCTGTCGGTGGGCCAGCCGCAGGTCGATCCGATCCTGGCGGGACAGACCAGCTTCGACCTGGCGGCCAGCCAGGGGGCCGAGGGGATCTCGGTCCAGCGGCTGAACGTCACCAATCCGCAGTTGCAGGTGACGGCGGACGGGGCACCCGCCTCGGGCATCAACCTGCAGGCGCGGCTGGCCGATCTGGGGCTGATCGTGCCCGAATTCCCTGGTGCTGTCGCCGTGACCGGCACGGTCCGGGAAGAGGGGCCGAACTTTGCGCTGGACCTGCGGGCCACCGCCCCGGGCAGCACCGCTCTGGCGATCACCGGCACGGCGGCGCGGGACGGGTCGACCACCGATCTGGCGATCACCGGCAGCGCCGATTCGGCGCTGGCCAACACCACCCTGCGCACGCGCTCGGTCTCGGGGCCGCTGGCGATCGACCTGCGGCTGCAGGGCGCGCCGTCGCTGCAGGCCCTGTCGGGCCAGGTGCGGCTGCAGAACGGCCAGCTGGCCGATCCAGGCCTGGGCCTGCGGCTGGAGGGCATTGACGTGACTGCCGGTTTTCAGGGCGGGCAATTGCAGATCGACGGGGCGGCCAATGTCTCGGCCGGGGGGCGCGTGACGCTGAACGGGCCGGTGGACCTGACCAATGGCGGCGTCGACATCGCGGTGGTGCTGGCCGAGGTCGTGCTGCGCGACCCCAACCTCTACGAGACCAGCGTGACGGGCAATGTGCGCTTCAGCGGCTCTCCCGCGACGGGACAGCTGATCGCGGGCCAGATCGCCTTGGGCGAGACCGAGATCCGCATCCCCTCGACCGGCCTCGGTGGCGCGCGGGCCATTCCCGACATCACCCATGTGGGCAGCCAGCGCCCGCCGGTCCGGGCCACGCGGGCGCGGGCGGGGCTTGAGGGTTATCCCAGCCAGGCGGCGCAGGATGCGGGCCTGTCGGGTCCGCCCGCCACGCCGCCGGCCAACCCGCCGCGGCTGGATCTGGTCATCAACGCGCCAAGCCGGGTCTTCATCCGGGGCCGGGGGATCGACGCCGAACTGGGCGGCGGCTTCCGCATCACCGGCACGCCGCGCAATGTCGTGCCGATCGGCAATCTGGAGCTGATCCGCGGCCGGGTCGATCTGCTGGGCAACCGCTTCGTGCTGACCGAGGGGCTGGTCGAATTGCAGGGCAGCCTGATCCCGGTCATCGGCCTGGTGGCCGAGACCGAACGGGACAGCATCACCACCCGCATCATCATCGACGGCGAGGTGCGCGACCCCGAGATCACCTTCGAATCCTCGCCCGAACTGCCGCAGGAGGAGGTGCTGTCCCAACTGCTGTTCGGTCGCGGTCTGGACAGCATCAGCCCGCTGCAGGCGGCGCAGCTGGCCAATGCCATCGCGGTCCTGGCGGGTCGCGGCGGGGACGGGATCATCGGCAACCTGCGCGAAAGTGCGGGCCTGGACGATCTGGACCTGACCACAGACGACGAGGGCAATATCGAGCTGCGCGCCGGGCGCTACCTGTCCGAGAACGTCTATACCGACCTTTCGGTGGGCGAGGGCGGCCGCACCTCGATCAACCTCAACCTGGACATCACACGATCCCTGCGGGCGCGGGGCTCGGTCGGCAGCGACGGCGGCAGCTCGCTCGGGCTGTTCTTCGAACGCGACTACTGAGGACGGCGCCCGTGCCCCGCCCCCGGGGCGCGGGCGTCAGTCCGAGGAGCGCGTCTGGGGCAGGCAGCGCAGGGTGGGCATCGCCTCGTCCGAGGTGAGGGATTGCCCCGACCCGGTCCAGAACCGCAGCATGCGCCGTCCGCCCGACAGGTCGGTCACGGTCCATCCCAGGGCCTGCCCCTGCGGTCCCGTCATCGCGCCGCTGGACGGCGCATGCGCGGGCAGGCCATCGCCCAGGGTCAGGGCACCGCGCAGGGTGGCAAGGCCCGGGCTGGCGGCGGTCATCGCCTCCCATCCCGCGATCGCGTCCGACAGGCCGCCCGGCGGTGGACCCCAGAGGCTGCGATAGGCCTGGTTGCTCAGGACCAGCTGCCCCGTGGTCGCGAAGACCGCCAGCGCATCGTCCAGCCCGTCCAGCACCTGTGCGCTCAGCAGCAGCTCGGCGCGGAACCTGCGGGTGACGGAAATCTCGGTCGTGATGTTCTCGAACAGGAAGGCCACGGCGCCGTCGGGATGGGGGCGGCCCGTGACGCGGTAGGTCTGGCCGCCGGGCAGGGACCAGGTTTCGACATGGTGGCCGGTGGCGGCGGCGCTTTCCAGATTGGCCATGTGCTGGCGCCAGCTGCGATAGTCCTTGGGCTCCGGCACCATGCGCTGCTCGCGCAGCTGGTCGAGGAAGTCGACCAGCGAGGGGCGCGCGGTCAGAAAGCCGGTGGGCAGGTTGGTCAGGTCGATCAGCGCCGGGTTGAACAGCTGCAGCTTGCGCCCCTGGTCGAAGATCGCCAGTCCGATGGGAAGGTCGGCGAAGGTCTTGGTCAGGGTCTGCACGAATTCGCGCAGGCTGCGTTCGGCCCGCACGGCGGCATCGGCGGGCAGGGCGAACATCATCAGATGCTCGCCCATCCGGTGGCTGTGGCAATCGTACCACGAGGCGATGCCGCGATCCTCGACCGCGGCCCGGCGTGCGACGGGCTCGGTGCCGGGCAGCGGGCGGGGCACGTCCAGCAGACGCGGCAGCGGCCAGCCGATGGCGCCGTCGCCCTGCGCCTCGGCCCGGCGCAGATAGGCGCCGTTGGCCCAGGTCACGCGGTCGTCGGGATCCAGGCGCCAGACCAGCATGGGCGTCTGGTCCAGCGCCCCGCGCAGCAGGTGAAGTTCTTCCTCCATCGCCTGCAGGGACATCGAATCGACCACGATCCCGGCATGGTCGGCGCCGGGATCGGTGACGGTCAGCCGCCAGATCCCGTCGCCCAGATCCTCGGCCAGCAGGCGCAGCGTCGCGCTGCCCTGTCCCTCATGGCCCAGGATCTCGACCCGGGCGCGGCTGGACAGCTGGGCCAGACGGTCGGGCGCATCGGGAAAGCGGGGTCCGATCCAGCGCATCAGGCGCGTCCAGTCATCCTCGGGCCCGCCGATCCGGTCCAGAAGCGCGCGGGCCGGGGGCGTCGCGTCGATCAGGCCGGTGCCGCGGAACAGGAAGACGATCGGTTCGACCTGCCCCTCGAGCGCCCGCGCCGCATTGCGGGAGGCGCCGATCCGGATCCCGGCGCGGTCCCACAGCCGGATCGCGGCCACGGCCAGCAGCACCGAAAGGGTCCCGCACAGGACCGCCGTCACAATCAAAGCCGCACCCTGAATGTCCACTGACGCCCCGCTCCGACTCGGCCGTTCGGGCAAGCATAGACAATACAGGATTAAAAAGGCGTTAAGATCCTCATGGCTCGAAATTCGGATTGTGGGCCAGCGCGATGCGATCCTCGGCCCGGATGCGGTCCAGCGGCCAGCGCACGGACACCACCGCCCCCGGCCCGCCATTGGCGAAGGTCAGCCGCGCGCCCGAGCGTTCCAGCAGCGTCTTGGCGATGAAGAGGCCCAGCCCCATCCCCTCATAGCTGCCGCGCTGCGCCTCGGCCCGGCGGGTCAGGTAGGGATCGCCGATCCGCGACAGCAGCTGCACCGGATAGCCCGGCCCGTCGTCGCGCACGGTCACGACCAGCGCGCCCTGGGTCACCTGCGTCTCGATCACCACGCGGCTTTCAGCGAAATCGACGGCGTTCTGGATCAGGTTGCGCAGCGCATGGATGATGGCGGGATCGCGGCGCACGATGGGGCCCTCGGCATGGATCTCGACCAGGGGGCCGCGATCGGCATGGGGCTGGGCGGCATCCTCCAGCACGGCGCGCAGGGGGGCCGCGCGCATGTGCAGGTCGTCCTTGCCCGCCCGACCCATGCTGCGCAGGATCGCGGCGCAGCGGTCGGCGGCGACGCGCAGCGCGATGGCATCGGCATGCAGGTCGGGATCATCCCTCAGCTCGTCCGCCAGTTCTCCGGCGATCAGCTTAATAGTGGCCAGGGGCGTGCCCATCTCGTGCGCCGCCGCCGCCACCACGCCGCCCAGATGCTGCAGGCGCTGCTCGCGCGACAGCGCCATCTGCGTGGCGAAGAGCGCGCCCGAGGTGTCCGACAGTTCCGCCGTGACCCGGTGCGCATAGCCCGCGAAGAAGACCACGCCGATGACCAGCGCGACCCAGTGGCCAACCGCCAGGATCGGCTCCATCCGCAGGATCTCACCCCCGGGCTCGCGCAGCGGCACGCCGAAGACCGCCGCGACCGAGATCAGCGCCACCGTCGCCAGCCCCAAGGCCAGCACCTGCCGGGCGTTCAGCGAGGCGGCGGCGATGGTCACCGGTGCCAGCACCAGCAGCGCGAAGGGATTGGCCATCCCCCCGGTCAGCGCCATCAGGGTCGAGATCTGCACCAGATCGAAGCTGAGCTGCCCCACGGCCCGGCCCGCCGAGGTCCGCTTGGGCGGGCGCAGGAACAGCCACAGGTTCATGGTGATCGAGGCCGCGATCAGCAGGATGATCGGCGTCTTGGGAAATCCGATGCCCATGGACCAGGCGACCACCACCGCCGCCATCTGCCCACCGATGGCGAACCAGCGCAGGTGCACCAGCGTGCGCATCCGGATCGGCTCGGCCTTGGGCGTCTCGATCGGGGTCAGGTCGGACAAGACCTCGGATGTGATCATCGGGGGCCCCTGATGCGACATTGCCTGATCTTGATACCCGGGCGTCGATGGGCGATCAATGCGGGCATTTGACACGCGAAGGAGGTCTGCCATGGGCGACCGCAAGATCCTGCTGATCGGCTCGGCCGCAGCCATCGGCCTTCTGGCGGGCGGGGCGCTGTTCCTGACCCAGCAAGGCGGCGCCGGAACCGGCTGCAGCGCCAGCACCGTGGCGGGGGGGATGGATGCCTTCGGCACCGAATTCACCCTGACGCGGCAGGACGGGCAGCGCGTGACCTCGGCCGAGGTCTTCGACCGCCCCTCGCTGCTCTATTTCGGCTACACGTTCTGCCCCGATGTCTGCCCGCTGGACAGCGCCCGCAATGCCGAGGCCGCGGCCCTTCTGGACGAGGACGGGATGGAGGTGCAGACCGTCTTCGTCACCGTGGATCCGCGCCGCGACACGCCCGAGGTTCTGGCCGATTATACCAGCCTGTTTTCTGACGACATGATCGGGCTGACCGGAAGCGACGAGGAAATCGCCGCCGTGAACAAGGGCTGGCGCAATTACTTCAAGGCGAATGACGCCGAGGATCAGGAATATTATCTGGTCGACCACATGACGAATACCTATCTGGTCATGCCTGGGACGGAGACCGTCGAATTCTTTTCGCGCGATACTCCGCCCGAGGTGATGGCCGAGACCGTTGCCTGCCATATCGGGGCGACCAGCTGAAGGCAGTTTGTCGCACGGGGTTTGATATTCCCGGACGGGCAGCCCATTTAAATCGCAGATTTCCTGACCCAAAGGGCCTGAAATGGATGACATGAACACACAGATCGGCTCTGACGCGTCCCTGCTGCTGGTCGATGACGACGAGATCTTCCTGACCCGGTTGGCCCGGGCCATGGACAAGCGCGGGTTTCAAAGCGAAACTGCGCTGTCCGTGGCCGCCGCCATGCGGCTGATCGAGCGTCGTGCGCCCGCCTATGCAGTGGTGGACCTGCGGCTGGAGGACGGGAACGGTCTGGATGTGGTCGAGGCGCTGCGCGACAAGCGCGCCGATGCCCGGATCATCGTGCTGACGGGCTATGGCGCCATCGCGACGGCGGTGGCTGCGGTGAAGATGGGCGCCACCGACTATCTGGCGAAACCGGCCGATGCCAATGACGTGACGTCGGCACTGCTGTCCAGCGGCGAATTCCTGCCGCCGCCGCCGGAAAACCCCATGTCGGCGGATCGCGTCCGGTGGGAACATATTCAACGTGTTTATGAACAGTGCGAAAGAAATGTCAGCGAAACCGCGCGCCGATTGCATATGCATCGCCGCACGCTTCAGCGCATTCTTGCAAAGCGCGGTCCAAGATAATCGAAAGACGTTCTTGAAGAGTTAATATTTTCCGGTTATCTCGGACGGCATAGATAATTCTCGGAAAAGAAAAACAGCATCATGAGCATCGATTTCGACACCATGTCCCTCAAGGAAATGCGCGATCTGCGGGTCAAACTGGACCGCGCGATCAATTCCTACGAGGATCGGAAACGCCGCGAGGCGATGTCCGCCGTCGAGGAAGCCGCGCGCGAGCATGGCTTCAATCTGGCTGAACTGACCGGGACGAAGACGAAGCGTGCGGGTTCGGTGGCACCGAAATACGCCAACCCGACCGATCCGACGATGACCTGGACGGGCCGGGGCCGCAAACCCAAATGGGTCCAGGAAAGCCTGGATGGCGGCAAGGAACTGGACGATCTGCTGATCTGATCCGTTTTGCAGAACTAGGAAAAGGGGGCCGCAGGGTCCCCTTTTTCATGCCTGCCTGTCAGGTCCGCGCGTCGATCAGCGTCATCAGCGCCCCGAACCTTTCCAGATAGGCGCTCCGGCTGTCCGAGGGGGGGCGCAAGGCGATGGACAGCCCCTCCATGACCGCGGCATCCGGAATGGGGAACAGGCGCCGCGCCTCGGCCTCGCCGAAGCCCGCGATGGAGACAGCCTCCAGCCGGGCCGAGATGCGGTCGGCAGCCTTGATGCGCTTCTTGATGGCCAAGGGCAGGGTGGCCGGCAGGCCGAAGCGGCGGTGGATGGCCGAGGCCAGCCGTTCGTCCATCGCGCCGTATTCCCGCCCCAAGGCCGCCTTGACAGGAGAGATCATGTCCCCGATCACGTATTCGGGCGCGTCATGCAGCAGCGCGGCCAGGCGCCAGCAGGGATCGCCGCCCGGTTCCTGCCGGTCGAAGATCTCCTCGACCAGCAGGGAATGCTCGGCCACCGAATAGGGCCAGTCGCCCCGCGTCTGCCCGTTCCAGCGCGCCACGAAGGCCAGGCCGTGGGCGATGTCCTCGATCTCGATGTCGAGGGGCGTGGGATCCAGCAGGTCCAGCCTGCGGCCCGACAGCATCCGCTGCCAGGCCCGCCGGGGCGGGGGCGCCATGGGGCCTAGGACAGCTTCTGGTCGGCCGGGATCTGGGTCTGCGCGGCCTGCTGGGCGCGGCGTGCCAGTTCCTGGCGGTACAGAGCCACGAAATCGACCGGATCCATGTTGAAGGCCGGAAAGCCGCCGTCCCGCGTCAGGTCCGAGATGATGCGCCGGACATAGGGAAACAGCATGCGCGGGCATTCGATCATCAGGTAGGGGTGCAGCTGGTCGGTGGCCACGCCCTCGATCTGGAAGACCCCGCCATAATCCAGCTCGGCCAGGAACAGCGTCGCGCCGTCGGCCTTGTTGGTCGAGGTGACGCGGAACTTGGTGATCACCTCGAACTGCGTCTCCGAGCCCCGCTTGCGCGCGTCCAGGCTGACCTGGACGGTGATCTCGGGCTGGACCTCGCCCTGAGGGGCGCCCTTCTGGGCCACCGCGTTCTCGAACGACAGGTCGCGGATGAACTGGGCCAGGATCTGCATCCGGGGCTGCGCCACG
The DNA here is from genome assembly GCF_004683865.2 of Paracoccus liaowanqingii. NCBI lineage: Bacteria > Pseudomonadati > Pseudomonadota > Alphaproteobacteria > Rhodobacterales > Paracoccaceae > Paracoccus > Paracoccus liaowanqingii. Next base: position 3,134,464 of record NZ_CP038439.1, read on the forward strand.
GCTTGCGTCTGTGCCGGAGCGGCCTGCGGCTGTGCGGCGCCGTTCTGCGGGGTATCTTCGGCCATGGGTGTACCTTTTCGATGCGAATTCGGCCCTGCTTGTATCAGCCCGGCCGCCTGCCCTCAATGGCGGGTCCAGCCCGAACCGCGCGTTCCCGGCCCGCCGGACGGGCGGGGCGGCTGCAGGTCGTCGATCTCGGGCGGCAGATCGACGGGCGGGCGGGACGGACGCGGCTCGTCGTCGGCCACGACATAGTCGCCGTCGATCACGCCATCGCTATAGGGCGGGCGGTGCGAATCGCGGCCCATGGTCGCAGATGCCATGCCCATCCGGCTGACGGTGATCCGCCGCCCGACCTGCCGCATGACCGCCGCGCGGACCTGCGGGATCAGCAGCAGGACCCCCACCGTGTCGGTGAAGAAGCCCGGGGTCAGCAGCAGCATCCCGGCGACCAGAATCATCACGCCATGCGCCAGAGGCCCGGTGGGATCGCGCATTTCCTGGAAGCTGCGCTGGATCTCGCGCCAGGCATGGGCCCCCTGGCTGCGCATCAGAAGCGTACCCGCGACGGCGGTCAGGACGACGATGGCCAGCGTCGGCCACAGCCCGATCAGGCCGCCCACCTGGATGAACAACGCGATCTCGATGATCGGGACCACAAGAAACAGTGCGAACAGCCGCATCGGAATTCCCCTTCTGCCTGCGCGGAAACTGGACTTGCGCCAAGGCACTCCCTACATAATGCACAGACCGCCCGATACCAACGACCCGTTTGACCCAGAGGTTGCCTGCATGTCCAACCCGCTTCTCCAGCTGATCGTCCTTGCCGGGATCGCGATCTTCCTGATCCTGCGACTGCGCAACGTGCTGGGGACGCGCGACGGCTTCGAGCCGCCGCAGGTCGACCAGCCGGCCGCGCGTCCGACCCGCTTCGAGGTGATCGAAGGCAGCGCCGACGAGATCGACCACGACATCCTGGACCATGCCGAGGCGGGATCGCCCTCGGCCGAGGCCCTGGCCGCGATGAAGCGCGCCGAGCCGTCCTTCGGACTGCGCGACTTCCTCAGCGGCTCGCGCCAGGCCTACGAGATGATCCTGATGGCCTTCGAGCGGGGCGACCTCTCCGAGGTGCGGCCCTTCCTGTCAGATCCCGTGGCCGAGGCCTTCCAGTCGGTCATCGACCAGCGCGTCGCCAAGGGCCAGACCGTGCAGGCCCAGTATCTGGGCACCCGCGACACCAGCCTTGCCCTGGCCGAGTTCGACCCGGCGACCGGCGTGGCCGAGATCTCGGTCCGCTTCGTGGGCGAGCTGATTGCCGCGACCCGCGACGCAGACGGCACCGTCGTCGAGGGCGATCCCAAGGTCTCGCGCAAGCAGAAGGACATGTGGACCTTCGCCCGCCCGATGGGTCAGGACGACCCGAACTGGCAGCTTGTCGCGACTGGCTGATGCGCCGTCGCAAGGGCCTGTCGCCCGAGGACCGCGATCTGTGGTCGCGGGTGGCCCGGACCACCGTTCCGCTTGACCCCAAGCGCAAGGGCCAGGCCGCCGACCTTCCCCAGCTGAGCGACCTGCCGCCGGCCCGCCCGGCGGCATCCTTGTCCGTATCGCCGGCCTCTGCTGCCGCGGCCTCGGCGGCGATGCCCCGGTTCCGCATCGGCCAGGCCGCAGGCACCCCCCCGACCCAGATCGCCCGCCCCTCGACGCCGGCCGAGCGCTTGGAACAGGCCGGCCTGCGCATGGATGCCAAGACCCACCGCAAGATGAGCCAGGGCCGCATGATGCCCGAGGCACGGCTGGACTTGCACGGGCTGACCCTCTCGGCGGCCCAGCCCGAGCTGATGCATTTCATCCTGTCCTGCCAGGCCTCGGGGCTGCGGCTGGTGCTGGTCATCACCGGCAAGGGCCGGGGCGACCACGGGCCGCTGCCCACTCGGCCCGGCGCGCTGCGCCATCAGGTGCCCTACTGGCTGCACAGCCCGCCCCTGTCGGCGGCCGTCCAGCAGGTGACGGCCGCGCATTACCGCCATGGCGGCGAGGGCGCCTATTACGTCTATCTGCGCCGCTTCAAATGACAACGCGCGCCCCAAGGGACGCGCGTGTCAGCATCGGTGATGGCGGGGTCAGCGCTGCAGGTTGGCCTTGGGTCCGGCGAAATACCAGATGATCAGGCCCACGACCGGCAGGATGACGATCAGCAGGATCCAGAGGATCTTCGACTTGGTGCTGACATTGGTGTTGATGATCGAGGCGATCGCCCAGACATCCAGTGCAAAGATGATGACGCTGAAAAGCCAACCCATGTGATCCGTCCCCTGTCCTGTTCAGCCTGCCAACACATCGACCCGGCCCGCGGTTCCGCGATCACAGGACATAGCGCGACAGGTCGGTCGATCGCGACAGATCGCCCAGATGCTGCTCGACGAAACCCGCATCCACGCTGACCGACTGCCCGCTGCGGTCGGGGGCGGTAAAGGACAGCTCCTCGAAGACCCGCTCGATCACCGTGTACAGCCGCCGCGCGCCGATATTCTCGACCGAGGCATTCACCTCGGCCGCGATCCGCGCCAAGGCGGCGATGCCGTCGGGGGTGAACTCGACACTCACCCCTTCGGTCGCCATCAGCGCGCTGTACTGGCGCGTCAGGGCGTTGTCCGTCTCGGTCAGGATGCGGATGAAATCCTCCTCGGTCAGGGCGCGCAGCTCGACCCGGATGGGCAGGCGGCCCTGCAGCTCGGGCAGCAGATCGCTCGGCTTCGCGACATGGAAGGCGCCCGATGCGATGAACAGGATGTGATCGGTCCGCACCGCGCCGTACTTGGTGCTGACGGTGGTGCCCTCGATCAGCGGCAGCAGGTCGCGCTGCACCCCCTCGCGGCTGACATCGCCGCCGCGCGCGTCCGAGCGCGCGCAGACCTTGTCGATCTCGTCGATGAAGACGATGCCGTTCTCCTGCACCGCCTCCAGCGCCGCCGCCTTGACCGCGTCGTCGTCCAGAAGCTTGTCGGCCTCTTCCGCGATCAGCAGTTCGTAGCTTTCCGACACCGTGATCTTGCGCCGCACGCGCCGCCCGCCGAAGGCCTTCATCAGCCCTGACAGGTCCATCATTCCGCCAAGCGGCTGGCCCGGCTGCCCCGGCATCTCCATCCCGCCGAGCGGGTTCGAGGTGTCCTGCATCTCCAGCTCGATGACCGTGTCATCCAGCTCGCCGCGCTTCAGCTTGTCGCGGAACATCTGGCGGGTGCCGTCGCGGGCATCCTTGCCGGCCAGCGCCTCGACGACGCGCTCCTCGGCGGCCTTGTGAGCGCGCGCCTTGACCGCCTCGCGCATGCGCTCGCGGGTGTCGATCACCGAGGCATCGACCAGATCGCGGATGATCTGCTCGACATCGCGCCCGACATAGCCCACCTCGGTGAACTTGGTCGCCTCGACCTTGATGAAGGGCGCGTTGGCCAGCTTGGCCAGACGACGGCTGATCTCGGTCTTGCCGACGCCGGTGGGGCCGATCATCAGGATGTTCTTGGGATAGACCTCGTCGCGCAGGTCGTCGCCCAGCTGCTTGCGGCGCCAGCGGTTGCGCATCGCCACGGCCACGGCCCGCTTGGCGTCGTTCTGCCCGATGATGAACCGGTCCAGCTCGGACACGATCTCGCGGGGGGTCAGATCACTCATCGCTTGTCTCCCGATAAGGGCCCGGCGCATCGCACCGCCCGCCCTTTCTTCTTCACTCAAATATCCTCGGGGGGTCCGGGGGGCGAAGCGCCCCCGGCCTGCCTAGCCGATCGTCTCGACCGTCAGCCGCCCGTTGGTGTAGACGCAGATGTCGGCCGCGATCGCCATGGCCTTGCGGGCGATCGCCTCGGCGTCCAGGTCGCTTTCCAGCAGACCGCGCGCCGCCGCCAGGGCGAAGTTGCCGCCCGAGCCGATGGCCGCCACGTCATGCTCCGGCTCCAGCACGTCGCCCGCGCCGGTGACGACCAGCAGGTCGACCCCGTCGGTCACGATCAGCATCGCTTCCAGATTGCGCAGGTACTTGTCCATGCGCCAATCCTTGGCCAGATCCACGCAGGCGCGCTGCAGCTGGCCGGGCGCGGCCTCCAGCTTCTTCTCCAGCCGCTCCAGCAGGGTGAAGGCGTCGGCGGTCGAGCCGGCAAAGCCCACCACCACGTCGCGTCCGCCGGGGGTCAGGCGGCGCACCTTGCGGGCGCTGCCCTTCATCACCGTCTGGCCGACGCTGACCTGCCCGTCGCCCGCGACGACCACCTTGCCGTCCCGGCGCACCGCCAGGATCGTCGTGCCGTGCCAGCCGGGAAATCTGTCCTCTGCCATGGGCCTGCTCCGTTCATCATTCGTTGTCCATGGGCAGATATGGGTGCCGGGCAGGCCATGCAACCCATTGAAACCGGCCCCGTCCCGCCCTAGCGTCGCCGCATGAGCGCCGATCTGCTGCTGACCGTCTATCTGCATCCGCCGATCCTGCACACTGCGCGGGCGGGCAAGCTGGGCTTTCTCAATCGCATCCGGGCGCTTCTGGCGCCGCGCGGATGGCGGATCGAGGTGCGGCCCTCGGGCACCGGGCCCCGGGCCGAGGCGCCCGGGCGCGCGGGCTATGCGTTGTTCAACATGGAACGCCCGACGCATGACCGGGCGCTGACCTTCCGCCTGGCCTATCACTTCCCCTACTGGCGGCTGGAACGCGAGGCCGAGCGCTGGCGCTGGCCCATCGCCCTGACCCGGTTCGAGCCGTCGCGGATCGAGGCCCAGCCCGCGCAGGACTTCGTCCGCCGCCTGCGCCACCGCGTGCTGCCGGGCCCGGCGCCCGAGCGGGGCGATCACATCCTGATCCCGCTGCAGGGCCATATCCGCCGCCAGCGCAGCTTCCAGTCGGCCAGCCCCCTGCAGATGATCCGCGACGCCGCCGCGACCGGCCGGCCCTGCATCGTCACCCTGCACCTCAAGGAGGTCTATGATGACGAGGATCGGGCCGCGCTCGACTGGCTGGCCCGCGCCCATGGCAACGTGACCATCGGCGGCGACACGACCGCCCGGCTGCGCGACTGCGCCTTCGTGGTGACGCAAAACAGCGCGGTGGGCTTCGACGGGCTGATCCTGGGCAAGCCGGTCGTCCTCTATGCGCAAAGCGACTATCACCACGTCGCGCTGAACGCGGGGCGCCTCGGCGCCGACAAGGCGCTGGCCCGCGCCCCCGATCACGCCCCTCCGACCGAGAAGTACCTCGACTGGTTCCTGCGCCGCACCAGCCTGGACATGATGGCGCCCGATGCCGACGACCGGTTGCTGGCAGCCATGAAAAAAGGCGGCTGGCCCGTCTGAGGGGCCGCCGCCTTTCACGTCGCGCGCAGGAGGATCAGACCGATTCGTCGATCCAGCTTTTCAGCGCCGCCTTGGGGGCCGCGCCCATGCGGTTCGACACGACCTCGCCGCCCTTGAACATGAACAGCGCGGGGATGCCGCGCACGCCCAAGGCCGCCGCTTGCTCGGGGTTCTCGTCCACGTTGATCTTCACGATCTTGATGCGGCCGGCATATTCGTCCGACAGCTCTTCCAGAGCCGGGCCGATCTGCTTGCAGGGGCCGCACCATTCGGCCCAGAAATCGACGATCACGGGGGTGTCGGCCTGACGCACTTCGGCGTCGAAATCGGTGTCGTTCACATGCACGGTGGCCATGGTCAGCTCCTGTCAGGGGGGGCCGGACGGGACCGGCAGGGATGGGTTCCCTCAACAGCTATGAACCAAGGCGCCCGGGGTCAAGAGGCAGGGGCCTCGACACCCAGCCTGGCCATGACCGGGTCCAGCACCGCATCGGGCAGGTCCATCAGGCTGCGGCTGGCCGTCCACAGCACCGCCATGCGCAGGGGCCGACCCGGCCAGATGCCCCGCAGGGCGGCGCGATAGGCGGCCATCTGGCGCAGGATTCCCTCGGGCACCGCCTCGGGCGTGGCGGGGACATCGGCATTCGTCTTGTAATCGACTGCCGTGATCAGGTCGGGCGTCACGACCAGCCGGTCGATCACCCCGTTCAGCAAGCCCAAGCCCGGCAGGGGTGCCGTCAGCGCGACCTCGGACAGGATCTGCGCCTCCGGGCCGGGCTGCAGGACCTGCGACAGCGCGGGGGCGGACAGGATTTCGCCCGCCTCGGCCAGCAGCAGGGCCATGTCGGCCCCGTCCGGCAGCCCGCCCTCGGCCCCCGACAGGATCGCCCCCGCGATGCGGGGCCAGTCGGGGGCGGGATGGGCGGGCAGATGCTCTAGCAGCAGGTGCAGGCGGGTGCCGCGCAGCATCGCGGCCTCGCGGTCGCCGTCCGAGGTCGCGGCCAGCACCTTGGCCCCGCCCAGCCCGCTGGCGGTGACGGGAGCCACGAAATCGGGCGCCGGCGGCGCCATGCGCAGCGCCCAGTCCGGAGGATTGCGCCGCGGCGGCAGGGCCGTGGCGACGGAGGGCGCCTGTTCGGGCCAGTCGCCCCAGGACAGGCGCAGGCCCGTCCCGATTCCCTCGACGGTCAGGTCGGATCGGTCCAGCCCGGCGCGGCCCGCGCCCTCGGCCACCATCGCGTGCCAGCTGTCCAGCCCCTCGCCCGTCTCGCCCGCCGCCGCCACGATCAGCCAGCTTTCCGCCCGGGTCATCGCCACATAGAGCAGGCGCCGCCGTTCCTCGCCCTGACGCCGGTCCCAATCGGCCACGGCCAGCGCGACGGAATCGCAGCGATCCGCCGCCGCGCCGCGCCAGACGGGCAAGCGGTCCAGCCGCACCAGCGGCTGGCGGCTGGCGGCGCGGCGGGTCTGCGTCTCGGGCAGGATGACGATCGGGCTTTCCAGACCCTTGGAACCATGCACGGTCATCACCCGGATCAGCCCGCCCGCGCCGCCGGGCAGCTGGCGCTTGACCTCGACCTCGTCGCTGGCCAGCCAGACCAGGAAGCCGGTCAGCGAGGGGGTTTCGACCTGCTCATAGGCCAGGGCCTGCGACATCAGCTCGTCGATGCCGTCCACAGCCTCGGGGCCAAGCCGCGCCAGCAGGGCGGCCCGGCCGCCATGCCGGGTCAGCAGGCGGGCGATCAGGTCATGGGGACGCAGGTAGTCGGCGTTCTTGGCGAGGTCGTTGAAAACCGCCTGAATTTCGCTGTGCTGGGACTCGCGCAGACGAATCCAGAGATACTCGCCCTTCTTTCGCCCCTGCGCCAGGTGGTAGAGGTCATCCTCGGACAGCCCGAACAGGGGCGAGCGCAGGCTGGCGGCCAGCGCCAGGTCGTCCTCGGGGGTGGCCAGCACCGACAGGGTGGCGGTGATGTCGCGCACCGCCAGCTCGCCCGCCAGCCGCAGCCGGTCGGCGCCCGCCACCGGCAGGCCCGCCGATTTCAGCTCCGCGATCAGCGCGGCGAACAGGTCGGCCCGGCGCTGCACCAGGATCTGGATGTCGCCCGCGCCGATGGGCCGGGCCGCCCCCGTCTTCGCGTCCAGGATCGGCGTGCCGATCATCGCGCCGATCTGCGCCGCGATATGGCGGGCCAGCTGCGTCTCGGCGTCGTTCTCTGATGGCGCGTCGACGGGGCGGGTCCAGTCTTCGGGGTCGGTCTTGTCGGGCTTGGGCAGGGCGGGCCACAGGTCCACGCGCCCGGGCAGGGCGTCACGGAAGGCCAGATGGCGCGGCGGATCGCCCAGACCCGCCGCCGCCTCGCCCTGGAACACCGCATCGACCAGCCGCAGGATCGCCGGAGAGGACCGGAAGCTGTGCGCCAGCCCGCGCCGCTGCATCGGCTGTTGCACGGCCTGGAAGTCCCGGTCGAAGAGGTCGCGCATCGCCTCGAAGACGGCGATGTCGGCGCCTTGGAAGGAATAGATCGACTGCTTGGGATCGCCCACCACGAACAGCGTGCGGGGCCGGTCATGGGTGCCCGCGCCGCTGGTGAACTCGTCGGTCAGGCGGCGGATCACGCGCCATTGTTCCGGGCTGGTGTCCTGCGCCTCGTCCACCAGGATGTGGTCGATGCCGCCGTCCAGCCGCCACAGCACCCATTGCGCCATGCTGGATTCCTCCAGCAGCTGCGCGGTGCGGCGGATCAGGTCGTCGAAATCCAGCCAGCCATGCGCGGCCTTGGCGGCGTTCATGCGGGTGGCGAAGGCATGGCCGAAGCGGTGCAGGGCCAGCGACTTTTCCGCCGCCGTCAGTGCCAAGGCCTGCGGGCGGGCCAGCTCGACCCGCTCCATCAGGTCGTTCAGATCGTCCATGAAGGGCGCGCAGGCGCCAATCGCCAGATCCTTGGTGGGAATCTTTCCGGTCTTGGCGCCGAAGGGCACCTTGGCGCTGCCGCCGAACAGCAGGCAACCGAACAGGCGCGCCAGATCGGCCATGCCGGGATCGCGCCAGCGGACCTGCGCCAGCGCCTCGGCCAGCTTGGCGTCGGTGACCTTGCCCGTCCGCAGGGCGGGGATCAGCGCGTCGGCCAGATCGCCCTCGGCGCCCAGGAAGACCTGCGCCAGCAGGCTGTCCGCCGTCAGCCCGGGCGGCACGTCCAGCGCCGCCCACAGCGCGTCCGGATCGGGCGCGGTCTCGAAATCGGCCAGCGACAGGCTGGCCAGGAAGCGGTCCAGATCGTCGCCCGAATGCAGCCGCGTCAGGTCGGCGATGGCCGGGTGGTCCCCTTCGGCCATCTCCTCGATGATCTCGCCTCGCAGGGCGCGGGCGCTGCGGTCGTCCAGTTCCGCAAAGCCCATCGGCACCCCCGCCTCCAGCGGAAAGCGCCGCAGCAGGGCCGCGCAGAAGCTGTGGATGGTCTGCACCTTCAGCCCGCCCGGAGTCTCGATGGCACGCGCGAACAGGCGCCGCGCGGCGGGCAAGTCGGGCGCGGCCTCCTGTCCCTCGCCCAACTGCGCCAGTTCGGCGCGCAGGTCGGGCTCGGGCAGCATCGCCCACCGGCCAAGCCGGGCCAGCAGGCGGTTCTGCATCTCGGTCGCGGCGGCCTTGGTATAGGTCAGGCACAGGATGCGCTCGGGCGGGGTGCCCGCCAGCAGCAGCCGCGCCACGCGGTCGGTCAGCACCCGCGTCTTGCCCGATCCCGCATTGGCCGTCAGCCAGGTGGACCGCAGCGGATCGGCCGCCGCGATCTGGTTCAGCGTCGCCTCATCCATGATCGCCCACCTTCTGCGGCCGGGCCTGATCGGTCAGCGCCCATTCCCCGAACCGCGCCAGATGGTCGTAATCCCCGGCATAGGAGGTCCGCTGAGGCGCCCGCATGGCGGTGAAGCCCGCATCCCCGGTCAGATAGGCCTCGATCAGGCGCACGAAGCCGTCCCAAGTCTCGCCCTCGATCTGGTCGGAATGCTCGCGGTCATGGGTCCTGCCCTCGCCGCCCAGCTGGATGTAGCGCAAGCCTGCCACGTCCACGGGGCCGAGCGCGTCGAAGCCGCCGCGCCGGGCCATCGCGGCCTCCAGCATCAGCTGCTTGTCGAAATGGCGGATCATCGCATCGGTGGGCGGCGTGCCGGACTTGTAGTCATAGACGACGACCCGCCCCTCGGTCAGCAGGTCGATCCGGTCGGGCTTGGCGGTCAGGGTGAAATCCATCCCCGACAGCGCGACCCGGCCCCTCTTTTCCACGACCATCGGCATGCCCTCGGCCAGGCGGGCCAGCTCGTCGGCGACGATCCGGTCGGCAATGGCCGCGATCCGCGCCGACCAGAAGGCGCGGGCGGCGGGCCAGGGCACGTCGGCCTGCAGCACCTCTGCGGTCAGCGACAGGAAGGTCGCGCGCAGCGCCTCGGGCGGGGTTTCGGGGGTGGGGCGGCTGTTCAGCAGAGCCTCGACGATGGCATGCAGGGTCTGGCCGCGCAGGGCCGCATCGGGCTGGGGCCGCAGGGGCGGCAGCGGGCGCAAGCCCAGCACCCGCTTGGCATAGACCGCATAGGGATCGCGGATCAGCAGCGAGACATCGGTGACCGGCAGCTCCCGGAAGGGCGGCCCCGGCGGCACCGGAGAGGGGCGCGGCGCGGGGGCCACGGGCGCGGGCGGGCGGGCCACCGCCTCGGCCATGGCCAGCCATTCGGCGCCGCGCGCCCGCATCGCGGCCAGGGCCTGGGGGCCGTTCCGGTCGGGCAGGCCGCCCATCAGGTTCAGCATCCGGTTCAGCCAGCGCGAGGGGATGGTCTCGGCCTCGGCATCGCGGCGGGCGCGGGTCAGGAACACCCGGTCGGCGGCGATGCCCTGCTGGAAGTCATGCGCGGCCAGCCCGATCTGGCGTTCGGGCAGGGGCAGGCCCGCCTGCGCCCGCATCTGGCGCGACAGCCAGGGGTCGGGTGACAAGGGCTGGGGCCAGCCCCCCTCATTCAGCCCCGACAGGATCACCGTGCCATGGGCGTAAAGCCGCGCCTCGCGCGGGCCGCGGATGCGCAGGCAGTGATGGCCCGCCACATCCTCGCGCAGGGCCTTGGCCTGCAGTTCGGTGACCAGAAGCGCGCTGAAGTCGGTGGGGCCGATTTCGGGGCCCAGGGGCGCGTGTTCGGCCAGATAGGCCAGCACGGCCTGCGCCATCTGGCCCGCCTTGTCCTGCCACAGGCGCGAGGCATCGACCGTGCCGCCCGGTCCGGCGGCCAAGGCCTCGGCCAGCGACATCATGTCGGCCAGACGGTCGGGCAGGGGGCGGGGCGCGCGGTCGCGGGCCAGGGGCGTGATGCGGTCCAGCATCCCGGCCAGCCAGCCCGCCCAGATCTTGCGCGTCTCGTCGCCCTTCGTCGCCCAATCGGCCAGGGTGGCGGCATCGGGGAAGGCCGGGCCGCGGCGGCGCAGCTGCAGTTCCAGCTCGCGCGTCTCGCGCAGCATCTGGTTGCGGCCGATCGCCTCGGAGCCGGTGGCCGTCAGCGGATGCTTGAGCAGGATCAGCAGCCGGTCGATGGTCAGCGGCTGCCCGAACAGCGCCGCGACCTGGCGCAGGAACAGGCCCGGCGCGGTCAGCGGCAGGGGCCGCCCGGCGCTGTCGTCGGGGCGGATGTGCCAGCGGTCCAGCGCGGCGGTGACGCGGCGGATCAGCCCGCTGTCGGCCGCGATCAGGGTGATCAGCGTGCCGCGTTCGGCGGCGTCGCGCATGACCAGCGCGATGGCCTCGGCCTCCTGCCCCGGCTGGTCGGCCTCGATCAGGGTCAGATCCTTGGTCGCGGGGATCAGGTCGGGCAGGTCGGGCCCCTCGGCGATCCACTGGTCGGTGACCGGGGCGGGACGCAGCGCCAGCGAGATCAGGCGGTTGCGATCCTCGGAAAGCGGGCGTTCCTCGGTCCAGCGGCCGGGATAGCCGGCGGCGGCGATCAGCGGCGCAAAGCGGGCCTGCGGATGGTCGTCGGCCTGCGCCAGCCCCTCCCACACCTCGGGGGGCTGGTCGAAATCGAAGCCGGGCAGCACCACCGCGCCGTTGGGCAGTGCCGCCACCGCCTGCATGTAGAGCCGCGTCGCCCCGTGCGAGCCGGTCGAGCCCGCCACGATCACCGGCCCCTCGGGCAGGTTCAGACCCTGCGGCCAGTCGGCCTGTGCGGCCTCGGCCGCGGCGCGCTGGCGGGCGGGGCGGTCCAGCGCGGGGTTGCCCAGGTGGAAATCCGCCGCGATCCGCAGGAAGGCCAGGGCGTTCTGCCAGTGGCGCGCGTGATCGCCGGTGTCGATCGCCTCCAGCGCGGTGATGTCGCGCCCTTCGGTCTGCATCTCTACCATCAGCTGCGACAGCGATTGCGCCAGTACGGGGATGGAATGGCCGGCGCCCAGATCGGGGCGCAGCCGCATCATCTGCGCGATCAGCCGGGCCAGCTGCAGGCGGCGCGCCAGCGGCGCCTCGGGCGGGTCGGGCATGACCAGCGGTCCGGGATCGACCCCGGTGATGGATCGGATCTGCGGCAGCAGCAGAGGTCCGGCTTTGTCAAAGGCCCGGAATAGGGCGCCGCGCGTGGGCGCGGCATTGGTCAGCACGGTGACGCGGGCCAGCGCCTCGGGCGGCTGGTCGCGCATCCGCGCCAGCAGGCCCTGCACGAAGCCCTCGGCGAAATCGACGCCGGGGGGCAGGGCATAAAGGCCGCGCATCTCACCCACGCAGCAGCGCCTCGGCCAGGGGGATCGCCTGCGGCGTGCCCACGTCGCACCAGCCGCCCGGATGGATCATCCCGAAGGCCCGCCCTTCGGCGATCAGCAGGTCCCACAAGCGGTTGAGCGAGAAGGCGGCATCGGCGATCCCTGCCAGCCGGTCGGGGCGGATGATCTGCGCGCCCGCATAGACGTGATCGCCCTGCCGGATCAGCCGGTGCCCCGGATCCAGGCTGAAATCCCCCGCGCCCTGCCGGGCCGTCGCGCGGTCCAGCGGCACCAGCGCCAGCAGCGCGTCCATGTCGTCGCGCCAGGCCCCGGCCAGCGCGGTCAGCACGTTCGGCCCCGTCCAGACGACATCCGGGTTCAGCGTCATCACCGGGCCGTCGCCCAGCAGCGGCAGGGCGTGGCGCAGCCCTCCGCCGGTCTCCAGGATCTGGCCCGCCTCACGGCTGATGGCGATGTCCTGCCCCTGCAGATGCCGCTCGATCTGGGCGCCGAGGTAGTGGGTGTTGACCACGATGGGGGCGGCGCCCGCCTGCCGCCCCAGATCCAGCGCACGGTCCAGCAGGCTGCGGCCCGCGACCTCGATCAGCGGCTTGGGGCGCGTGTCGGTCAGGGGCCGCATCCGGGTGCCCAGGCCTGCTGCAAAGATCATCAGGGGCGGCATCGGGCACGGATCCTTTCGCGGGTCGCCTCATCGGGGGCGGGGATGCCGGCCAGCGCATCGGCCAGCGGGGCCAGCGCCGGATGGGTCAGGTTGCGCGACAGATGCCCCCAGACCCGGGGCATGAAGTCCAGATAGCGCGGCTTGCCGTCCCGCACCGCCAGCCGGACGAAGATGCCCAGGATCCGCAGCGCCCGCTGCGCGCCGATCAGCGCATAGGCGGCCCGGAAGGCGGCCTCGTCGGCGCCGGTCGCGGCCAGATAGCGGGCGATCTGCGCCTGCTCCACCGCCGGGTCCACGTCGCGCCGCGCGTCCTGCAGGCAGGAGACCAGATCATAGGCCGGATGCGCCGCCACCGCGTCCTGATAGTCCAGAAGGCCCAGGGGCGCCGCGTCGCGCCAGACCAGGTTCTCGGCATGGAAATCGCGCAGGCTGAGGGCCGGGGGCAGGTCCCTGCACAGCCGGTCGTGAAGCTCGGCGATCAGGGCGGGGATCCGCGGCGCCGCAGACGCGCCGGGGTACTGCTCGGTGAAAAGCCGCACCAGATCCGCCATCGCCGCCCCGTCCAGCGGCGCCACGAAACCCGGCACCGGCTGGTGGTGCAGGTCGACCAGCAGGTCGGTGATGCGGTCGTGGATCACGAGCGCCAGATCCGGCTGGCGGGCCAGCGCGCGGGCAACCAGATCGTCGCCCAGATCCTGCAGCAGCAGCAGCCCCTGTCCGGCATCCTGCGCCAGGATCGCGGGGGCGCCGAAGCCCCGGTCGCGCAGCCAGTCCGTCATCGCCACGAAAGGCGCCACCGCGCCCGAAGCATCGTCCATCAGCACCGCCGTGCCCCCCGGGCCCTCCAGCCGGAAATAGCGCCGGGCCGAGGCGTCGCCTGCCAAGGGCAGCACCCGCGCCTCGTCCCAGCCCGCCTGCGTGACGAAGCCGGCCCGTGCGGCCAGCCGCGCGGCGCCGGGAAAGTCCAGCTCGATCCCGCGCAGGTCGGGATCGGGGCAGGCGGACAGCGTGACGGTCAGCGCACCGGGGGGCGGGGCCGTCAGCCGGTCGGGCCATTCGATCAGGCAGATCGCCTCGTCCATCGCCTCGTCCAGGCCCAGCTCGGACAGCTCGGACGGGTCGGTCAGGCGATAGAGGTCGGCATGCCAGATCTGGCTGCCCCTCGGGTCGTCATAGGTCTGGACCAGCGTGAAGGTCGGGCTGGGCACGTCCTCGGCCAGATCGCCCTGCCGCGCGCGGATGAAGGCGCGGGCGAAATGCGTCTTGCCCGCGCCCACCGGGCCCTCCAGCAGCACGGTCGCGCCGGGCGCCAGATCGGCGGCCAGCATCCGCGCCAGCGCGGCGGTCAGGGGTTCGGAGGCGATCAGGCGCGTGCTCATGCCCGCCGTTCTAGCGGCTTGTCGGGCCGGGGGGAACAGGGTGCGAACCGGCGCGCGGATGGGGTATGATGAGACTACGCGATTCCCCGAGGTCCCCATGCTGCGCACCGCCCTTGTCCTGACCCTGGCCCTTGCGGGCCCCGCCCTGGCCACGCAGGAATACATCCTGCCCACCCTGTTCGACGTGGCCCGCGTGGCCCCGGACGATGTGCTGAACATCCGCGCCGACCCTTCGGCCAGCGCCCCGATCCTCGGCACGCTGGCCCCTGATGCCACCCGCATCGAGGTGGTCGAGGAGATCCGGGGCTGGGCCCGGGTCAACATCGGCGAGGGGACGGGGTGGGTGTCGGCCCGCTATCTGGATTACCGCACCGATGTCTGGGAGGAGGGCGCGCTGCCCGAAGGCTTCGCCTGCTACGGGACCGAGCCGTTCTGGAACCTGCGCGCGACCGAGGACCAGATCGCCCTGCAGCAGCTGGGCGAGCCCGACCTGACGATGCCGCTGACGGCGGTGCTGTCGACCGGCGTCTTCCGCGATCCGACCCGCGCGGTGCTGGCCGAGGGCCTGACCCTGACTGCCGCGCCGCAGATCTGCGGCGACGGCATGTCGGACCGCCAGTTCGGATTGCGGGCGCTGGTCGTGCTGCAGGGCGACCGGCCCCGGATGCTGACGGGCTGCTGTTCGGTCCAGCCGCGCGACTAAAGCCCCAGCACGTCGTGCATGTCATAGCTGCCGGGACCCTTGTCCTGGCCCCAGAGCGCCGCCCGGATCGCGCCGCGCGCAAAGATCGCCCGGTCGGTCGCCAAGTGGCGCAGCACGATACGCTCGCCCTCGGCGGCGAAGATCACGTCATGCTCGCCCACCACGTCGCCGCCCCGGATGGCGGCGAACCCGATGGTGCCGGGCTCGCGGGCGCCGGTGATCCCCTCGCGCGCGGGCGTGCGCACATCGTCGAGGGTCGTGCCCCGCCCCTCGGCGGCCGCCTCGCCCAGCATCAGCGCGGTGCCCGAGGGCGCGTCGACCTTGTGGCGGTGATGGGATTCGACCACCTCGATGTCCCAGTCCTCGCCCAGGGCGGCGGCGACCTTGCGGGTCAGGCCCACCAGCAGGTTCACGCCAAGCGACATGTTGCCCGCCCGGATGATCGGGGCGTGGCGGGCGGCGGCCTCCAGGGCTGCCAGATGCGCAGGTTCCAGCCCCGTGGTGCCGATCACGTGGACGGCGCGGGCCTGGGCGGTCAGTTCGGCAAAGCCCACGGTCGCGTCCGGCGTGGTGAAGTCGATCACCGCCTGCGCCTGCGCGATGGCCGTCACCGCATCGTCGCTGACGATCACGCCCGCGGGCGCCCCGCCCAGGGCCGTACCGATGTCCTGCCCGATCCAGGGCTGGCCCGGCCGGTCCAGCGCGCCGACCAGCCGCAGCTCGGGATGATCCAGGATCAGCCGGACCAGCATCTGCCCCATCCGCCCCGAGGCGCCGGTCACCACCACGCCCGGGCGCGGCGGCTGGTCGGTGTTCTGCAAATCGCTCATGGTCCACCCCTGCTGATGTTGCGGGGCTTTTACCCCGTTGCGGCGCGGCCCGCGACCCCCTACATCGGGGATCATGGCACAGAACCGCAATTCCCATGGTCAGGGCTCCAAGGCGCAGCGCCAGCTGCGTGTGGGCGAACTGATCCGTCGCACGCTGGCCGAGGTGCTGGCGCGTGGCGATGTCCACGACCCCGACCTGAACCGGCATTCCATCACCGTGGGCGAGGTGCGCACCTCGACCGACCTCAAGGTGGCCACGGCCTTCGTGCTGCCCCTGGGCGGGCGCGAGGCCGACGAGGCGCTGCTGGCGCTCCGCCGCAACGCGCCCGAGTTGCGCCATCTGGTCGCCAAGGGGATGACGCTGAAATACGCGCCCGAGCTGCGCTTCCAGCTGGACGAGACCTTCGACATGATGGACGACACGCGCCGCCTGTTCGAGGACGAGCGCGTGCGCCGCGATGTCGAGGCGCCCGATACCGACGCACCCGCGGATGACGATGCCCGCTGACCTGCCGCGCCGCCTTGCGGTGGCCTGCGGGATGCTGATGGCGATGGCGTTGCCCTCGGCGGCTGCGACCTGCGAGCGGGTGGACCATGACGGGCAGGGCTATGTCCTCTGTGAGGTCGGTGCCGCGCAGGAACCCGCGCTGCGCCTGTGGCAGGACGGCCCGGACGGCGCGCCCCTGCGCAACTTCGCCAATGTCCGCCGCATCCTCGGGCCGGACGAGGATCTGTCCTTCGCGATGAACGCGGGCATGTTCCATGCCGATTACCGCGCCGTGGGCCTGCTGGTCATCGACGGGGTCGAGCTGTCGCCCATCGTCACCGGCGCCAGCCGCGACAATTTCGGGATGCTGCCCAACGGAGTCTTCTGCACGGGCGGCGACCGGCCCTTTTCGGTGATCGAGACGCTGGAGTTCGCCGAGACCCGCCCTGACTGCCGGCTGGCGTCGCAATCCGGGCCGATGCTGGTCGTCGACGGCGAGTTGCATCCGCGCTTCCTGGTGGACAGCGACAGCCGCTATATCAGGAACGGCGTGGGCGTGGCGCCCGACGGGCAGACGGCGTGGTTCGCCATCTCCAGCCGACCGGTGACCTTCCACGAGTTTGGGCGCTTCTTCCGCGACGGGCTGGGGGTGCGGGATGCGCTGTATTTCGACGGCTCGATCTCGCGGCTCTATGCGCCCGCGGTCCGGCGGGCGGATTTCGGGCGCAGCATGGGGCCGATCATCGGGCTGGTCCAGCCGGGCGGTTGACCCCCCGATGCGGCGGCGCTATGCCCCGGCGCTTGGTTTTGCAGGAGTGATCGCATGGCGCGCAAGAAGGGCCGGGACATCAGCGGCTGGCTGATCGTGGACAAGCCCGCAGGGGTGGGCTCGACCGCCGTCGTGGCCAAGGTCAGGTGGGCGCTGGATGCCAAGAAGGCGGGCCATGCGGGCACGCTGGACCCCGATGCGACCGGCGTGCTGGCCATCGCCCTGGGCGAGGCCACCAAGACCGTGCCCATCGTGACCGATGCGCTGAAATGCTATAACTTTGTGGTGACCTGGGGGGCCGAGACGGCGACCGACGATGCCTCGGGCGAGGTGCTGCGGACCTCGGAGGCACGGCCGTCCGAGGCCGAGGTGCAGGCGGCACTGGCGGGCTTCACCGGCGACATCATGCAGATCCCCCCCGCCTTCTCGGCCGTCAAGGTCGAGGGCGAGCGCGCCTATGATCTGGCCCGCGAGGGGGTCGAGATGGAGCTTGCCGCCCGGCCGCTCTGGGTCGACAGCCTGACCCTGCTGGAGGCAGGCGAGGGCCATGCCCGGCTGGAGATGGTCTGCGGCAAGGGCGGCTATGTGCGCTCCATCGCCCGCGATCTGGGCCGGGTGCTGGGCTGTCTTGGCCATGTCGCCCATCTGCGCCGCACCTGGTCGGGGCCCTTCGAGGTGGACCATGCCGTGCCCTTCGACCGCGTGGACCGCGAGGCACAGGAGTGGCTGGATGGCCAGATCCTGCCGCTGGAGACGGGCCTCACCGACCTGCCCATGCTGCGCGCCACGCCCGAGGGCGGCATCCGGATCCGCAACGGCAATCCCGGCGAGGTGACCGGCGGGGCGGAATGGGGCGAACTGGTCTGGGTCATGGATGCGCAGGGGCCGGTCTGCATCGGACGCTATCAGGGCGGGATGGTGCAGCCCGAGCGGGTGTTCAATCTGTGACGCCGCAGGGGGCGCTGCCCCCCGTCCTGCGGACTCCCCCCGGAATATTTTCATGAAGAAGAAATGGCGGGGCTTGAGGTGGGCCTGTGGGCGCCCTGGAAGGGGCCTTGGCCTGCGGCATTGATGCGGGCGAGGGCGGCGGCGATGGGTTCGGTCGTGACGGACATGGTCCCGGCGGTGGCGTGGATCATCAGGACGGCCGAGAGGGCCATGGCGACATGGCCGGGCCAGAAGAGCAGGTCGCCGCGCCGGATGTCGTCGGTCGGGGGGAAGGCGGCGCGCTGCAGGTCGCTGTCGCCGGGGCAGGGGATGCCCGCCGCGGTCAGCGCCGCCTGCACGAGGCCCGAGCAGTCGATGCCCGCCCGGCTGTTGCCGCCCCAGAGATAGGGGGTGCCGATGAGCGTCTCGGCCACGGCGGCGGGGTCCGGGGCGGGGCTGTCGCCGATATGTTGCAGGGGGACGAAGTCCCCGGTGGCGAGGCGGGCAAAGCCGCCCTCGGTTCCCGTGACCGACAGGCGGGCGCCGAGGGACAGCGAGGCCATCTCGCGCAGCTTCATGTCGGGGCCGGGATAGACATGGGTCGCAGGGGCCGTGACCCGATGGGTCAGGGGCGGCAGGTCGCGGGTCAGGGCGGCCGTGGGCAGCCAGCCGCAATAGCCGTCCAAGGCGGCCTGCACGAAGCTCATCGGGCCGCGATCCTCGATCACCGTCAGGTCGGCGCCGAAATTCACCTGCCGGTCGCGGCGGCCGTCCGGGGCGGTCAGCAGGTCGACCAGCGGCACGGCCAGCCGCGCGGGGTGGCCGGGCGTGAAGCGGGGGCGGTCCAGCTGGCCGCGCAGGGCCTCCAGCGCCACGCGGTCGGTGGCGGGCGTCAGGCGGCGGTCCATGATCAGAAGAGCCGGGGCAGGGCCGCCAGGATGGCGCGGGCGCCTTGGCCCACCCCGCCCTTGGGCCGGCCCGGCGCGGCCACCGGCTGCCAGCCGTAGATGTCCAGATGGGCATAGCGGCCCGCGCCCTCGGCGAAGCGGCGCAGGAACAGGGCCGCAGTGATCGACCCGGCCATCCCGCCCGAGGGGGCGTTGTCCAGATCGGCGATGGCGGGCTCGATCTGTGGCTCGTAGGCATCCCAGAAGGGCATGCGCCACAGCGGATCGCCCACCGCCATGCCCGCCTGCTGCAGCGCCAGGGCGGTCGCATCGTCGTCGCAATAGAGCGGCGGCAGGTCGGGGCCAAGCGCCACCCGCGCCGCCCCCGTCAGCGTCGCCAGCGAGATCATCAGGTCGGGGTTTTCCTCGGCCGCGTAGGTCATCGCGTCGGCCAGCACCAGCCGTCCCTCGGCATCGGTGTTGTTGACCTCGACCGACAGGCCCTTGCGGCTGGACAGCACGTCGCCGGGGCGGAAGGCATTGCCCGCGACGCTGTTCTCGACCGCCGGGATCAGCACGCGGATGCGCAGGCCCGCTGCGGCCCCCGTGCCGGCCAGCATCTTCAGCAGTCCGAGCGCGGTCGCCGCCCCGCCCATGTCCTTCTTCATCAGCCCCATCGAGGCGCCGGGCTTGAGGTTCAGCCCGCCCGTGTCGAAGCAGACGCCCTTGCCGACGATGGTCAGCATCGGCCCCGCGTCGCCGAGCCGGATGTCGATCAGGCGCGGCTCGGACGCGGCGGCGCGGCCCACGGCGTGGATCAACGGGAAGTTCTGCTTGACCAGCGCGGTGCCCGAGATGACCTCGACCCGGGCGCCGATCTGGTTGGCCAGCGCCCGGGCGGCGGCCTCCAGCCGGTCGGGGCCCAGGTCGCTGGCGGGGGTGTTGATCAGGTCGCGGGTCAGGAACTCGGCCTCGGCGATGGCCAGCAGGCGGGGGCCGTCGACCCCGTCCGGGCAGACGAGGCGCGGGCCCTGGAGCGGCGCGCCCTTGTAGCGGGTGAAACGGTACTGGCCCAGAAGCCAGCCCAGGATCAGCCGGTCGGGATCCAGCCCGGACGGCAGCGCGGCCAAGCGCCAGTCGCCCTTGGGCAGGCCTTGGGCGCGGGCCAGCGGAAAGCGGTCCCGCGCCGCCTGCGCGCGCTCGCCCAGACCCAGAAGCGCCCCGCGCAGCCCGCCGTCGCTGTCGGGCAGCAGGCAGATCTGGCCGGTCTTGCCCGCAAAGCCGCAGGCCCCGGGCCAGGTCCCGGCCTCGGGCGGCAGGTCCTCGTCCGACCAGACGGGCCAGAGGGGCAGCGCGGTGTCCGAGGCGGGGGCGAATTCGAGGGTCATGGCAGGTTCCTTGGCAGATCGGCGACCAGCCTACAGGACCGGCCGGTGCCCGCAACCCCGACCCCGGGGCCCACCCCTCAGGCCAGCGCGGTGCGGTCCCAGATCTCGGTCAGGGACTGGTTGCCGACCCGCGCCAGCCGCGCCCCGATCGCGGCCACGGCCGGCAGGTCGCCGCGTTCGGCCATGGAGCTGAGGTCCATCGCCACCCCGGCCAGCGAGAGAAGCCCGATCTGCCAAGCCAGGCGCGACAGGCGGTCGGACTGGGTGGCGGCCTGGGTCAGATCCTCGCGTTCCAGCGCCTCCTGCACGGCGACCAGGGTGCCGGCCAGCTGTTCCAAAGCCAGGCCGATGACGTTCTGGGCGGCCGTTTCCCCCAGTTCGACGACGATGTCCGACACTCGGCGGCTGTCGACGCGGACCGCTTCCGAGATGACGAGGGCCGAAATATGTACCAAGCTGTCCTCCGGCAGGATCCATCCATGCACCGGCCAAGCATGGGCGGGAAGCGGTGAAGAAAGCCTTGAGGCGCGCGCAAGAAAAGGCTCGAATTTGTTTCAATCAGGGCCTATCACGCAGGTCAGAAAACGAGGTTCCAGATGCACAACCTGTCGCCGTTGCCACAATATCTGACCAAGCGCTATCACGGCTGGAAGGCCACCTCCTACAACGAGAACCGTGCCTGGTTCCGCCGCCTGGCGACCGAAGGGCAGCGCCCGCGCGCCATGGTGATTTCCTGCTGCGACAGCCGCGTGCATGTCACCAGCATCTTCGGCGCCGATTCGGGCGAGTTCTTCATCCATCGCAACATCGCCAACCTGGTGCCCGCCTATGCGCCCGACGGGCTGCAGCACGGCACCTCCGCGGCGGTGGAATATGCGGTGGCGGCGCTGAAGGTCGCGCATCTGATCGTGGTGGGGCACACGAATTGCGGCGGCGTCGCGGGCTGCCACGCGATGTGTTCGGGCGCCGCCCCCGAGCTGGAGGAGAAGACCAGCTTCGTGGGTCGCTGGATGGACATCCTGCGCCCCGGATACGACCGCGTGAAGGAGCTGCCCGAGGCCGATCAGGTCCCGGCGCTGGAACGCGAGGCGGTGCTGGTCTCGCTGGAGAACCTGATGACCTTCCCCTTCGTCCGCTCGGCCGTCGAGGCCGGAGAGATGTCGCTGCACGGCATCGTGCACGACATCACCGAGGGCACGCTGGTCCAGGCCGAGGATGGCGGCAGGCGGTGGGTCTCAGTCTGAGAGGTCGGGCCGCCAGCGCACCACGCGCCACAGATAGGCCGCGACGATCGCCAGCACGATGGCGGTCGACAGCGGGTCGATCCAGCCGCTGACGGCGTCATAGCCGTCCTCCAGCGCGTAGCCGGCCAAGGCCAGCCCGCCGGACCAGATGAAGCTGCCCAGGGCGGTGAAGATCAGGAAGCGCCCCGTGGGCATCCGCGCCAGTCCCGCCGGGACCGAGATCAGCGTCCGGATCGTCGGCAGGAAGCGTCCGAAGAAGACCGCGGCCCCGCCGTGGCGGGCGAACCAGCCCTGCGCGCGGGTCAGCTCGGACGGGGTCAGGGTCAGCCAGCGGCCATGCCGCGCGACCAGCAGATGCAGGCGGGCAGGCCCGTAGGCGCGGCCCAGGGCATACCAGAACCACGCGCCAAGCGTCGAGCCGATGCCCCCTGCCAGGATCGCCAGCCACAGGGGCGTGCCGCCGCGCGCGGCGTTGAAGCCCGCCAGCGGCATGATCAGTTCGGACGGGATCGGCGGGAAGACGTTTTCCAGCAGCATGAGGGCAGCGATGGCCCAAGCCCCGCCGCCCTCCAGCAATCCGGTGATCCAGTCGAACAAGGATCAGCCCTTCTTCAGGCAGCGATTCCCCAGCAATTCGGCGATCTGCACGGCGTTCAGCGCCGCGCCCTTGCGCAGGTTGTCGCTGACGCACCACAGGTTCAGGCCGTTCTCGACCGTGCCGTCCTGGCGGATGCGGCTGATGAAAGTCGCGTAATCGCCCACGCATTCGATGGGCGTCATGTAGCCGCCGGGCTCGCGCTTGTCGATCACCAGGATGCCGGGGGCCTCGCGCAGGATGTCGCGGGCCTCGTCCTCGTCCAGGAAATCCTCGAACTCGATGTTGATGGATTCCGAATGGCCGACGAAGACAGGCACCCGCACGCAGGTCGCGGTGACCTTGATCGAGGGGTCGATGATCTTCTTGGTCTCGACCACCATCTTCCATTCCTCCTTGGTCGTGCCGTCTTCCATGAAGACGTCGATCTGGGGGATGACGTTGAAGGCGATCTGCTTCTGGAACTTGTTGGGGGCCTTTTCCTGGCCGGGCACGTACATGCCCTTGGTCTGGTCCCACAGCTCGTCCATGCCGTCCTTGCCGGCGCCGCTAACGGACTGATAAGTCGAGACGACCACGCGCTTGATGCGCGCCCGGTCGTGCAGCGGCTTCAGCGCCACCACCATCTGCGCGGTCGAGCAGTTGGGGTTGGCGATGATCATCTTGTTCTTGTAGTCGTGGATCGCCTCGGGGTTCACCTCGGGGACGATCAGCGGGATCTGCGGGTCGTAGCGATAGAGCGAGGAGTTGTCGATCACCACGCAGCCGGCGGCGGCCGCCTTGGGGGCGTGGATCTTGGTCGCGTCCGAGCCGATGGCGAACAGCGCCATGTCCCATCCGGTCCAGTCGAACTGCTCGATATCCTTGATCTTCAAAGTCTTGTTGCCGAAGCTGACCTCGGTTCCCTGGCTGCGGCGCGAGGCCAGGACGGCGATCTCGTCCACCGGGAACTGGCGCTCGGCCAGGATGTTCAGCATTTCGCGGCCCACATTGCCCGTGGCACCGGCGACGACGACTTTGTAACCCATGTCGGGAAACTCCTTTGTCTGCGATCGGGGGCGTCTACCGCAATCGGGGGGTCAAGGGAAGGGTCTTGGCCCGGACCCGGCCGCGCAACGGCAGCGCGCGGTGCTTTCGGTGCCGGGCGCAACGGGGCGCATGGGGCAAGGCCGGGGGGCCAGCAATCGCTGGGAAAACGGCCCGCACCAAGGCGGCACCGGGCAGGCACCGGATGTGCACAGGGCGTACACCGGCATCGGGCGTTGCGTGCAAGGCCCCCGCGCGCCCCGCATCAGGGTCTGACGAGGCTCAGGCGGGGATCGTGGCGCAGCAGGTCCTGGACCCAGGCCGCCTCGGCGGTGAAGTCGTGGGGCACGTCGGCGACCGTGCGGCGGCCCGACAGGCTGAGGCTGGCGAAGAAGTCGAAGCCGTAAAGCGTCAGCGAGGCCAGATCGGCGCGCAGCGCCAGGTCGATCATCATCGCGCCGGTCGTGGGCGGCGCCGCCAGGCGGCCCTGCAGCTGAGCGATGTCGGCCAACGGATGCAGGTAGAAGCCCGGGCTGCGGGCGCTGTCCCAGTCCAGCCGCTTGCGCTTGGGCGACATCCACAGGATGCGGCGCGGCGACAGGCGGGCGCGGTCGGCGTCTGACAGGCGCACGGCCAGCGCCAGCCAGTCGGTGCGGGTGCCGTGGCTGGCCGGATCTGGCAAAGGCGCGCGGTTGATGCGGATGACCAGATCGGCGGCGTCGATGGCCGCGCCGTGGCGGCCCTGCGCCAGTGCCCGGGCATTGCCGATCAGCGCCACATGGCGCCCCGCCAGATCGTCCAGCAGGTCGGGCTGCGGGACCGAAAGGCCGGCCAGGGGCGCCTCGGCCCGGGCCAGGCGGGCGGCCGCGAAGCCCAGCCGGGCGGGCGACAGGTCGGGGACCAGCGCCGAGAGGCTGGATGACAGGCCGAAGGGCAGGCGCGGCGGCATCATGGCCGGGCCAGGAGGTCGCGATAGACCTGCACCAGCGCGCGGGCCTCGCCCTCGATCGCGTGGGTCTGCGCGACATGGGCGCGGGCGGCCTGACCTGCGGCGGCGCGGCCCGAATCGTCGTCCAGCCAGCGGGCCAGCGCCGCCGTCAGCGCCGGGGCGTCGTCGATGGGGACCAGGCTGCCCGTCCGGCCGTCGCGGATCAGCGTCTCGTAGGCGCCGACGCGGGCGGCGACGGTGGGGACGGCGCAGGCGGCGGCCTCCAAGGGCGTCAGGCCGAAACCCTCCCACCGGGCGGGGGCGGCGAAGAGGTCCAGCGCCTGATAATGGCGGATCAGCTGGTCCCATGGCAGCTCGCCCAGAAAGCGGATGCGGTCGGACAGGCCCGCAGCTGTAATGCGGGCCTGCAGCTCGTCGGCGAAGGCGCGGTTGTCGGGCGTGATGCGGCCGGTGAAGATGATCTGCGCGCGGGGGCGGTCGGGCAGCAGGTCCAGCCCCGCCTGCACCAGCAGGTCGACGCCCTTCTGCGCGCGGATGCGCCCGAAGCAGCCGATCAGCAGCGCGTCGGGATCCAGCCCCAGATCGCGGCGCAGGGCGGCGCGGTCGGGGGCGGGGGTGAAGACCTGCGTGTCGACCCCGTGCAGGATGACGGTGGCGGGGCGTTCCAGATAGCTGGCCGCCTGCGGCGAGGTCGCCACCAGCGCATCCTGCTGGCGGATCAGCCAGCGGGTGAAGCCGGTGTGCCGGCGCTGGGCGGCGGACGTGAACAGCAGCCGGTAGCGCCGCCGCAGCAGGCGGCGCAGGATCAGGCCCAGGGCCATCTCCGTGTTGCGCCGCGCATGCCAGACGCGCCAGCGGTCGCGGGGCAGGGTGGCGGCGCGCCACAGCGGGATATGCGGCACCTCGGGCGGCAGGCCGGGGCCGGTGGCCGCGATGGCGATCAGGCGGGCCTGCACCGGGATCAGCCGCACCACCGTCGCCGTCACGCCCGACAGGCGGCGCTTGAGGTTGGGGGCGATCACCAGCGGCGTGTCGGTCATGCGGGGGCCTTGTCGGTTTGCGCGTCGGGCGTCAGGAAATACAGCAGGAACCCCGCGACCAGCGGGATCAGGAAGAACAGCCACAGCATAGCGAAGGCCTGCGCGGGGGGATAGGCGGCCTCGGCCGCCCGGTAGACGGGGCGCGAGGCGAACTGCATGATCCCCACCCCGCCGATCGAGACCATGTTGAGGAAGGTCATCCCGCGCCCCACCAGATGGGGGGGCAGGAAGGACCGGCCATGCGCCATCAGCAGCGGATAGGCCGAGCCGAAGAAGCCCAGCACCACCAGAAGCGCGGTGATGACCGGCAGGGGCAGGGCGGGCTGCGCGATCATCACCGCCATGACCGCGATCATCACGGCCGAGAAGATCATCGTGGCGCGGCGCGGACCGCCCGCCAGCCGCGCGGCGGGTCCCACCGCGAAGCTGCCCGCGACCATCGCCAGCCCCATGGCCAGCGTGACGCGCCCGATCTGGGTCGCGTCGGCGCCGTGGACCTGTTCCAGCCAAGGCGCCGCCCAGAGGCCCCGGATCGCCGCCGTCACCGCATAGTTGACCGCAAACAGCGGCAGGATGAACCAGATCGCGCGCAGCCGCAGGATCTGGCCGAGGGAGCCCTGCGGATGGTCCGACCCCAGACGGGCCGGATCGCGCACGCAGGCCAGCACCAGCGCCGCCACCATCAGCGTCGCCGCGGCCAGCCCCCACAGGGTCTGGCGCCAGCCCAGCCCCTCGATCACCCAGACCAGCGGCGAGGCGCCGAGGATGTTGCCCAGGGAGCCGAAGCCCACCAGCATCCCCGCCAGCATCCCGAAGGCGGCGGGCGGATATTCGCGGGCGAAGATGTAGTAGGGTCCCATCAGCGCCGGAGAGCAGCCGATCCCCAGCAGCGTCATCGCCAGATGCAAGTGCCAGGGCGCCCCGGCCATCGCGAAGAGGATCGCGCCCCCGCATCCGCCGACCGCCAGCAGCCAGGCCACCGTGCGGCGCGGGCCGAAGCGGTCCAGGCTGGCCCCCACCGGCATCTGCATCAGCGCGAAGGCGATGAACCACAGCCCCGAGGACAGGGCCAGGTCCCCCGGCGTGGCGCCGACCTGGTCCTGCAGGACCGGGGCCAGAACCGCCAGGAAGGCGCGATAGAATTGACTGAGCATGTAGGCCAGCACGAGGCTGACCAATCCGGCCGTGACGATGGGCATGTGATCCTCCGTTCCCCGGCGCCACGCTGGTCCAACGGAGGGAAAGCTGCAAGACGTGCAAAACGGGGAGGGGCGGCGTCAGGGGGCGGTGTCGGCCTCGGTGTCCGTCTCGGGGTCGGGCTCCGGGGGCGTGTCGGCGTCGATCACGGTGCCGGGCGCGGCCTGCAGGCCGGGGGTGACGGGGGTGGTGCCGCCGCCCAACTGTTCCAGCCGCGCGATCAGGGCGGGGGCCTCGGGGCCGAGGCGGTCGCAGCTGTCGGGATCGTCGAGGACCGAGAAGGCGGGGCGGAAATACTCGCGGTCATAGGCCAGCGGGTCCAGCCCCAGCCGCGCCCTCAGCGCGTCGGTGGTACCGTTCATCAGCTGCCATTCGGGGTCGCTGACATCGTGGTCGGGACATTCCGAGGTGATCACGTTCATCTGCGCCAGCTCGCGCGCCAGGGCCTGCGCCTCGTCGTCGGACAGGGCCGAGACGTCGGGCAGCGGCACGACCAGCCGGTCGCCCGGCACCCCGTCCTGCGCCATGGCGGGCGACAGAAGCGCGGCCGCGCAGGCCGCGGCGATCCACATGACATTCCGGCTGTTCATCGCTGTCCCCATCGTCGCCCCGGTGTTGCGCGCGAAAGGTCCGCCAGCCGCGCGTCCGGCGCAAGGCAAACTGTCGTGAGCGGTCGGCGGAGCCTTGCCGATCTTGACCGGGGCCCGGGCGGGGTCTAACCCGAACCCGCAGCCCGCGCCCCCCGCGCCGCGGGCCCCAGAAGGAGGGATCATGTCCGACCGCTATTCGCTTCTCATCCTGCCCGGCGACGGGATCGGCCCCGAGGTCATGGCCGAGGTCGTCAAGGTCATCGACTGGTTTCAGGCGAACCGGGGCATGGCCTTCGACGTCAGCCACGACCTGGTCGGCGGCGCGGCCTATGACGCCCATGGCGCGCCCCTGTCGGACGCCACGATGGCACGGGCGCAGGCGGTGGATGCGGTCCTGCTGGGCGCGGTCGGCGGCCCGAAATACGACGCGCTGGACTTCGGCGTGAAGCCCGAGCGCGGCCTGCTGCGCCTGCGCAAGGAGATGGACCTGTTCGCCAACCTGCGCCCCGCGCAATGCTTCGACGCGCTGGCCGATTTCAGCAGCCTCAAGCGCGAGGTCGTGGCCGGCCTCGACATCCTGATCGTGCGCGAGCTGACCAGCGGCATCTATTTCGGCGAGCCGCGCGGCATCCATTCCGACGACAACAACCCGGATAACGAGGGCGGCCGCGTGGGCATCAACACGCAGCGCTATACCAGCGGAGAGATCCGCCGCGTCGCCCGGTCCGCTTTCGAGCTGGCCCGCAAGCGCGGCAACCGGGTCTGTTCGATGGAAAAGGCCAATGTGATGGAATCGGGCATCCTGTGGCGCGAGGAGGTCACCTGGGTCCACCAGCAGGAATATCCCGACGTGGAGCTGTCGCACATGTATGCCGACAACGGCGCCATGCAGCTGGTGCGCAACCCGCGCCAGTTCGACGTGATCGTGACCGACAACCTCTTCGGCGACATCCTGTCGGATGCGGCGGCGATGCTGACGGGCAGCCTGGGGATGCTGCCCTCGGCCAGCCTGGGCGCGCCGATGGCCAATGGCCGGCCCAAGGCGCTCTACGAGCCCGTCCACGGATCGGCCCCCGACATCGCGGGCCAGGGGATGGCCAACCCGATCGCCTGCATCCTCAGCTTTGCGATGGCGCTGCGCTATTCCTTAGGGGAACTGGCCGCCGCCGACGCGCTGGAGGCGGCGGTCGAGCGGGTGCTGGCGGACGGCGTGCGCACCGCCGACCTGATGACCCCCGAGGGGGGACGGCCGGTCGGCACCGCCGAGATGGGCGACCGCATCGTCGCCGCCCTGGAGGCCTGATTGGCGCTGACGGGAAATCTGCGCGGGGCCCTGCTGCAGCTTGCGGCGATGGGCCTCTACGCCACGCATGACGTGGTGATCAAGACGCTGGGCGAGACCTACCCGGCGATGCAGATCCTGTTCTTCGCCTCGCTGCTGTCCTTTCCGCTGGTCTCGATCGTGCTGATGCGCGACCCGCAGCCCGGTACCCTGCGCCCCAACAACCCGGGCTGGGTGGTCCTGCGCACGCTCTGCGCGGTGGTGGCGGGGATGGCGGGGTTCTACGCCTTCTCGACCCTGCCGCTGACGCAGGTCTATGCGATCCTCTTCACCACGCCGCTGCTGATCACCATCCTGTCGATCCCTCTCTTGGGCGAAAAGGTCGGGCTGCATCGCTGGGCCGCGGTGGTGGTGGGCCTGTCGGGCGTGCTGATCGTGCTGCGCCCCGGGGGCCAGGAGCTGCAGATGGGCCATGTCGCGGCGATGGCCGGGGCCGTGGCCAGCGCCATGGCCGCCGTCATCATCCGCCGCCTGGGCCGGGCCGAGCGGCCGATGGTGCTGATGATGTGGCCGATGCTGGGCAACTTCGTGGCCACGGGCGCGGCGCTGTCCGTCGCCTATCAGCCGATGGAGCTGGCCCACCTGGCCCTGACCGGCGTCATCGCGGCGCTGGGCCTGGCGGCCGGGTTCCTGGTCATCCTGGCCTATCGTGCCGGAGAAGCCGCCATCGTCGCGCCCATGCAGTATTCGCAGATCCTCTGGGCCACGATCTATGGCTGGTTCCTGTTCGGCGAGGGGGTGGACCCGGCCACGCTGCTGGGCGCCGGGGTGATCATCGCCTCGGGCATCTACGTCGTCTGGCGCGAGGGGCGCGGCGGCGTCTCGGCCCACCGCCCCGCGACCAGCGCCCGCCTGCGCGCCGAGGTGGTGACCGCCCCCAAGTCGACGATCCTGCAAAGATTGTGGGCGCCCCGCCGCTGAGAGGGCTTGCATTCGCCCGCATCTGGCGCTACCTGCCCGTCCTACGGTCGGAGCGTAGCGCAGCCTGGTAGCGCACCTGCTTCGGGAGCAGGGGGTCGGAGGTTCGAATCCTCTCGCTCCGACCATTTCCCCGGTGTTTAGGGGCAGATAGTTCTGCCTTTTTCGTCAGGCGATTTGCCTTTTGGCGCAAACGACCCTCACAGCCATTGCATTGAAGCGGCCTGATCTCTGGCGCATACATCGGCGGAGTGTTCGGTATGTCAGCGCATGCCTTGAAGGCCGATTGAGCCTCAGTCCATAGATGGCCATATGCAGACTAATGTTTCCTGGTCCCAACCTAAGGCCTGATCGAAGAGGTGTGTTCGGGCCGGCTCGCCCTCTTGCCTGGATGATGCCCCGGGTTCTCAGTAACCGCTGGCTCGTGTCGACCTACGTGCCCGAAGACGGGAGCGGTGCGTTTGGAGCGCGAGGGCCACATGATCGGCGTTACGTTTGCGTGGATCTGGCTGACGGCGCTCAGATTGCTGTTCGGATGATAAACGTCATGGGTTTCGATGGCTCGGTGACGCTCCGGTCCGTGCTGGATATCCGTTTGGGGACGCTGCTTCAATCAGGCTTTGTCATGAGGGTATGCGAAGGCCCTGGTTCCGTGCTTCTGACCGCGTCAGGCGGCTCGATTGCAGAAATGAGCCATGATGGATCAGCTGCAGCAACATCAGACGTCATCCTATTTGACCTGAACGGAGGCTTTTCTCTCGATGTTCAGCACGGCTGGTTCGACACGTATGCTGACAGCTACTCACTCGTCGCCGAGGAAGGCACCAAAGCCCTGAGGGTTGCCGACGGCTCCTCGATTAGCAGGAGCGCTCAAATCTTCAAGACATTAGTATTCTTGATCCTTCCGATCTAGGTCGTGTTAACAAATACGGATTCTCATCGCTGTGGAGGCATGATTCAAGCTGGTATTTGCGATGGAGACTAGCTTGGCACGAGTCTTGATGTCGGACAAGGAGTGGGCCTTCTTTGAGCGGTTCATTACCCTTCAAGAGAAAGCACTTAATGGAGCGGAGGACTTTCTTTGACTACTAAAACAGAAAAGGGCGCGACGATGATCGCTACCCAAAGATCAAAGCCCGATTTTGAGGTTAACAATGGGCCAATGTCCGTAGCCGTTCATCCTAACGGTGATCTGGTCCTATCGGGCTTAACAGGCGGTGAGCGCGGCTTGAGAATCAAGGCATCTGTCAGTCTGGATGAGGTTCTTGCGTGGCTTCCCGAAATGATCGCGAAGGCTCGCAATCATACAGGAGGAAAAGCAAAACAGGAACTGACAGAAGCACTTCGGCAGGAGGGCTACATCGTCACAACTTCGCCGCGGGTTAAAATTAGCCCACTTCGTGGCGCATAACACCGCTCCTCAAAAGTGAGGCAGGCCGGGGGTTCCCCATCAAACCGCCCGGAAAGTGAACGATGTTACGGTTCAGCGTCCAGAAGAGCGTTTTTCAGCAGCGTGCTTGGGGCGGCGTAACGACCGTCCGCTTCGGGCTCTTCGCGTCGATGCGACCAGGTTGCCGAGAGGCTGCTTTTCAGAAATATGGTGATCGCGGGCACCGCGATCGCTGATCCAGCGGACAGCCGCGCCTCCGCTTCGCTCTGGCACCGCTGACAATCTTGCATTTCGTTTTTCCGCCTGCCATCCGGCCGGCGATCCGAACACGGGCTCTGGTGCCGCTGCGCGTCAGCCTCCACGGAGAAATCCTTTTCCTCCCACGCGCAAGCGCGCGGGCCCCTCCCAATTTCACCGCTCCGGCCCCGTGTGTCAGATCACCGTCCGGCCGCAGGTCGGCACCCGGATCTCGATGGATGGCAAGGGCCGGTGCATCGACAACATCTTCATCGAACGCCTCTGGCGGTCCCTGAAGTATGAATGCGTCTACGGGGCGCATTCCGAGACCTGCAGGCATCGCTATATTCAACTAGCCTTTTACACAGAGCGAGGTATTCCAGACCGAACGACCACGGGCTGTTTCTCGCGTTACGAAATGATTTCGACTGTCTGCCCGATAGAGGAAGTTCGATCTTGGCACACGTCCTAGCTACTGTCTCTGCATGAACATTCTCGGCATTGATTTCACAAGCAGCCCCTCTCGGCGCAAGCCTATCACTTGTCTTTGGTGCACACTGGAGGGAGATCATCTGCTCACGCGGTCCCTTGAGGAGTGGTCCGACTTTGGCGCGTTCGACGCAGCATTGGCGCAGCCCGGGCCGTGGATTGCGGGAATTGATTTTCCCTTCGGTCAGGCCCGCCGCTTTGTCGAGACTGCTGGCTGGCCATCGACCTGGGAGGGATATGTTCGACACGCGGGACAGCTTGGTCGCGACGGCTTTCGCGAAGCCCTGGAAGTGTACAAGGAAACCCGGGCTGCGGGTGACAAAGAGCATCGTCGTGAAACCGACAAGCAGGCGAGCTCGATTAGTCCACAGAAGCTTTATGGGGTGCCTGTCGGTCTGATGTTCTTCGAGGGTGCTCCCCGTCTTCTTGCTTCAGGCGTGACCATCCCCCACCTCCATGCCGGTGATGCGCAGCGTATCGTGGTTGAGGCCTATCCTGGCGTTCTGGCCCGTCAATTCATCGGTCTCCGTAGCTACAAGAACGATACGCGCAGCAAGCAAACTGCCGATCAGCGGCAGGCTCGCCATAGCTTGCTTCATGCCCTTCGTAACGCGGCGCTAGCCCGATACGGCTTCGGCATCATCGCCCCCGATAACCTCTGCGACGATCCCGGCGCTGACCATCTCGACGCTCTCCTCTGCGCCGTTCAGGCTGCGTGGGCTTGGCGGCAGCGTGATGCGAGGTTTGGCGCGCCGGATGTCGTAGACCCATTGGAAGGATGGATCGCCGATCCGCACATTTCCGATTGTCCTCCTGCGCATCAGTACCCTCAGCCTGCTGTTGCGGTGGCTCATCATCCAGACAGTCACGAACTGAATGATTGGGCGACCTACGGCCCCAAGAACGCCGAGATCAACCAGCTCGTCAGTCGCCTCGCTCTGGAACATGGACTGCGGCTGCACGAAATAGAAAATCTGATCCTGCAGGCGCTGATGGACCGGCTTGCCTCGGAGGAGACGGGGTCAAAGCCGTAACGAGGCACTCTTTACACAATGAGCGTTTCGTCAAGAGTGGGAAAACACGCAGACAGCATTTGTAGGGGGAGGATTGCATGGCCGAGCCCCGCGCCAACCGGCGTTTCGTCAAGAGTGACGGGATCGCGCACGTCGATGCCCATCAGCGCCACCGTGATTATCTGACGCCGGAGGAGATGACGCGTCTGCTGGCCGCGTCCCGATCCGGGCGGCATGGCCCGCGCGATCATGCCATGCTGCTCCTCATGTATCGACATGGACTACGAGTCAGCGAGCTGATCGCCCTGCGCCGCACCGACCTTGATCTGCAATCCGGCCATCTCTGGGTCCATCGTCTGAAACGCGGTCTCTCCACCAATCACCCCCTCGCCGGCGATGAGTTGCGCGCGGTCCGGCGCCTCCTCACGAAGCGGCAGGACAGCCTGTCCTGGCTGTTCCTGTCCGAGCGCGGTCAGCCAATGACGCGGCAGGCCGTCAATTATCTCTTGACGGTCATCGCGACACGGGCCGGCGTCGACGCTGTCCATCCCCATATGCTGCGACATTCCTGCGGTCATGCTTTGGCCCATGCAGGACGAGACCTGCGTCTGATCCAGGATTATCTGGGTCATCGCGATCCCCGGCATACAGCGCGCTATACGAGAACGGCTGCGACGCGGTTCGAAGGGCTTTGGTAGCAGCTCTATGCGGCATCGAGGACACTGTCGCTCCCACTTTCGGCAGCCGTGGGTGATATGGCTTGTCCAGAAACAACCAGCGAGAGAACATCGAAAAAAGAGGCAAACGGTGGACCGATGGACGCATTTGTTTGGATCCTGCTTGCCCTGATGCTGGCAAGCCCTTTTTTTCTCGTTCTCTGGCTCCGGACACGAAAGAAGCTTGGGAGAGCCCGGCACGAAAACGACGCTTTTCGGAGCCGGCTCAAGCCCATCCTCTCCATCGAAGCTCAGGCAGAAACCCTCCGTGGCGAGCGCTCGGCGCTTGAAGCGCAGATCGATGAAATACGTGCTGCATATAAGGAGAAGCGGGCCCTGCTGGACAGGCTCAGTGAGCAAGTCGCGGTTTACGATGAGCGCTTGGCCTTTGCCGAGCTTGGTGTCTATGAGCCCCATTTCGATTTCACGGATAGCGAAGCCTACAAGGACGCGATCAAGGACTGCCGCGAAAAGCAAAAGCGGATGGTCTCGGCGAAAACGGCAGTCTCTGCGAATAACAACTGGACGGTCGACGGAAGCAAGGCCAAGGGCCAGACCATGATCAACCGGCAGACCCGCCTGACAATGCGGGCGTTCAACAACGAGGCCGAAGCAGCGATTGCCAACGTCCGTTGGAACAATGTGAATGCGATGGAGAAGCGCGTCCATGCCGCGGTCAAATCTATCGACGACTCGAACGCATCCATGCAGATCGAGCTGTCCGAGGCGTATGTCGCCTTGAAGATCAAAGAAATCCGGCTGACGCACGAGTATCGGGAAAAGCTGAAGGCAGAGAAAGACGAACGGGCTGAGGCCGCCAGGCTTTCGCGTGAAGAGGCAAAGTTGCTTCGAGACGCTGAGGCTGCCGAGCGCGAGGAGGCCAAGTATGAGGCCCTGCTGGACAAGGCCAGGAAGGAAGCCGAGGCAGCGGTCGGAAACGAAGCACTTTCGGAGAAGGTGGCCCTGCTTGAGGCTGAGCTTGCCACGGCGCATGCCGCGACAGAGCGGGCGCGGGCAATGGCCGAAATGACCAGAACAGGCTATGTCTACATCATCTCCAACATCGGGTCGTTTGGCGAGGATGTCGTCAAGATCGGCCTCACGCGCCGCCTCGATCCTGATGACCGCGTGCGCGAGCTGGGCGATGCGAGTGTACCGTTTTTGTTTGACACGCACGCCATGATCTACTCCGAGAATGCACCCGCGCTCGAGGCCGCCCTGCACACTGAATTTGCGGCGCAGAGAATCAACCTGCAAAATATGCGGAAGGAGTTTTTCCGTGTCGGCATTGACGCCGTCGAGGAGGCGGTGACACGGCTTGCACCGGATGCCGCCTTCTTTAAGGACAGGGAGGCACAGGAATGGCATGAGACGATGGCGAGGCGGAATGCGAGCCTCGCCGCGCTACAGCCGCTGGCAGGGAATGAGGTGCTGCCGACAGAGATCTGATGACGAAATTACTTAATCCAGATGTGAGCGTCCTCAAACGGTGCAGCTACCTCGTGCGCATAGGAAGCGGACGTTCAGCGGTCGGAAAAGCATCGTCGCGAAGAGCCCAAAGCTGCCTTTCGTGAGGATGGAGTCCTATAGGGCTTTGGGCCAGATCAGGTCTTCAAGATCCTCTAGCTTTCTGACGGAAGCCTGCCAGTCGCAGATGGCGATGCCGCGCATGTCACTCGCCCCGTGGAGCATCATCAGCGTCGTCAAGCGTCGGCGCATTGCATTGTTATAGTCCTCTGCGGGCACACCATAGCCTTCAAGGAATGCCCGGAGGCGGTCGGGGACGCCTGCGCACATGAAGGTACTTGGGCCCAAGAGATCGTATTCGCGCCAGCCCGTCATCACGTCACCGAAGTCGATGACCGCCGCCAACTGCCAGCCATCGGACGTTTCTGTCAGTAGCAAATTTTCTGGAATCCATTCCCCGGTCAGGATAACAGGCTGCACTTCCGCGGGCAGCACTGAGGGCGCCGCGTGTAGAAGGGCTGGCAGATCGGCTAACAGGGACTCCTCTAAGCCCTGACGTCTATGCCGCTCGATGCAGCCTTCGGTCTGACGCTTGATGAAGTCTGGCCAGGCCGGCTGCATCTCAAGCAACTCTCCGGGATCGACGGCCTGGACCTCTGCAATCGTGCGCCCAATTTCGCCTAGAATGGCGAGGCGTTCTTGCTCAGATAATACCGGCCAGACCTCGGACCCTACTGTCCCGGGCAGCTTGGTGATGATCAGCCATGACCATCCGCTGTCCTCCCCTTCTGCCAGTATCCGAGGGATTGGGACGGACAAACGGCCATCGAGTTGGCGCAGGGCAAGTCGTTCGACTGCGAACTGTGCAGCGTAGATCGGCGGGAAAATCTTTAAGATGGCGCTGCCATTCAAATCGACGACGAGGTTGGTTCCGGTTTTAAACGAGGTAGGCGAGATGGCATCCATATTTGCCCTTCGCGCAATCTCGATGACGAGGGGCAACCAGCGGTGGGAGCCGGACCGCCATCGCTCGAAGTCTTCTTCATCCGAGATGTCCGGCCAAAGTTTCACAGTCCTACCCCCCTGTCATGCGGAGATAAGACGCCAAGCGTGAGAAAGATTCAACGGTAGCTCCGTCCCTCATAGCTACCGCCCGTGCATCAGGCAGGCATCGACGGGGCGAGCGTTTAATTATAAACGGCGCGCTATGCCTAAATCGTTGAGTTTTCGTAAAATCGCGCGCCAATTTCTGGAAGCCGTGCAGTATTCTGTCCTATGGATCGCAGATGAAACTCGGCATAATCGCCTATCATCCTCTGACAATGGACCTGTCGTATGATCAGCTATATCACCGTTGGTGCCGATGACATCCCGCGCGCGAAGCGATTTTACTCTGCATTCCTGCCTGCCCTCGGCTACGAACTGGTAGAAGGCCAGGAAGGTCTGAGCTACGAGCTCCCCGAGCTTCATGATGAGCCTGCCGTCTTGCCCGCATTTTACGTCAAACCCCCATTTGACGGACGTCCGGCATCGGTCGGCAATGGCGCGATGGTCGCGTTCCATGCACGGAGCCAACAAGAAGTCCGTGAACTTCATTCGGCAGCGCTCGCTGCTAACGGCCGGGACGAAGGGCAACCCGGCTTCCGCGATGCGTATGGCCCTCATTTCTACGTTGGCTATCTCCGGGACCCTCAGGGAAACAAGATCGCGCTTTATTCCAACAATCCAGACGAGCCCGGACGAGACGGTTAGGCCGCCATTTGCCCAAGTCCGATAAAAGCCCGCTTCGTCCATGTCCCGCAAAGCGGCCAAGGACGCGGCGCAGGGTCATCGACGTGAAGAGCCTTTAACCGCCCTTGGACGCAGGTTCTCCGCATGCAACAAAACTAGGGAGCGCTCTACCTGTCAATCGGCGCCCAATATTGACCCCCTTTCGGCGTGCAATTTTGACCCCTTAGCTGTGTGGTGATCAGGGTCTGTCCCGACGCAGCTGATCATGTTGCGGAGGCGGGACAGACCCTGATCAGGCGCGGTTCTTGAAGCGCCAGGACTCGTTGCCGGTTTCGAGGATCTCGCAGTGATGCGTGAGGCGGTCGAGCAGGGCCGTTGTCATCTTGGCATCGCCGAAGACGGCCGGCCATTCGCCGAAGGCAAGGTTCGTCGTGACGATGATGGACGTGCGCTCGTAGAGCTTGCTGATCAGGTGGAACAGCAACTGGCCGCCTGCCTGAGCGAATGGAAGATATCCCAGTTCGTCGAGTACGATGAAGTCGAGACGGGTCAGGTATTCGGCCGTGCGCCCCTGTTTACCGCTGCGGCTCTCGGTATCGAGCCTGTTCACCAGATCGACCACGTTGAAGAAGCGGCCTCGGGTGCCGTTCCGTATCAAGGCGCGAGCGATCGCGATGGCGAGATGTGACTTTCCCGTGCCAGTGCCACCGATCAGCACGACATTGCGCTGGTCGGCCACGAATGTGCCAGTCGCAAGATCGCGCACCAGGCCCTCGTTGACCGGTGTGTCGGCAAAGTCGAAGTCTTCGATATCCTTCGCGAGCGGCAGCTTTGCCACGGTGAGCTGATACTTGATCGATCGGGCCTGCTTCTCGGCGATCTCTGACTGCAACAGATCACCGACAATACGGGGCGGTTCGAACTGGCGCTTGATACTGGTGGCCATGATCTCGTCATAGGCGCTGCGCATCCCGT
Organism: Paracoccus liaowanqingii; assembly: GCF_004683865.2. Taxonomy (NCBI): domain Bacteria; kingdom Pseudomonadati; phylum Pseudomonadota; class Alphaproteobacteria; order Rhodobacterales; family Paracoccaceae; genus Paracoccus; species Paracoccus liaowanqingii. Next base: position 3,171,496 of record NZ_CP038439.1, read on the forward strand.
AGAGCTTGAGAGTGGCCATCAATTCCAGAACCTGGGTGCGTTCCATCGTAGTTTGTCCTCCTGAGGCTGTCGTAGCGTGCGCAATCAGCCACGGGCTCGTGGGTCAGCCGCAACGCGGTGGGGGTGAGAAGCAATGGAGGTGGTGCCGGGTCCCGGCTGCGCGCGAGGATGTTGATGATGACCGGCGCCGAAAAGACGCCCTGTGCGAGGGCCTCCTGGCACGCGGCTTCCACAGCAAGGAGGCCATCGGTCGCGACGCAGCCGAGGATTGCCACCATCTGTCGGTCGCCGTCATTCATGCTCTTGAGCTTGCGGCGCACCGTCGCTATCGCGGTCGGCAGCACCCAGTTCTGGAACGGGGCACCATTCCGTAAGGCGCCGGGTTTGCGTGCCAGAACAGGCACATAGTGCCAGGGATCGTAGACCGTCTCGTTCCTGCCAAAGCAGCGGGAATGTTCTGCCACGATGACCCCGTCCTGCCGGATGACGATCTTCTCGGCATAAGCGTGGACTTCGACGGGCCGTCCGACAGCCGTCGAGATCACGGAATACCTGTTGTTGTCGAACCGGACGAGGCAGGTCTTGGAGACGGAGGCCGGAACGGAATGGAAGCCGTCAAACGAGCCGACATAGGGGACGAGGGTCGCGCGCTCTGTCTCGAACATCTGCCAGATCATCTGATCGCTGCGCTCAGGGTGCTTGTGCGCCTTCGCATAGGCGATGCATTTGTCGAGCAGCCAGACGTTCAGCTCGTCCAGGCTCCTGACCCGAAGCCTTGGGGTGAAGAACCGTTCGCGCACAAGGCCAACCTGGTTCTCGACCTGGCCTTTCTCCCAGCCCGACGCAGGCGTGCAGGCAACCGGCTGAACCAGATAGTGGCTGCACATCTGCAAAAAGCGCCGATTGTAGAGCCGCTCCTTGCCGATAAAGACCGCCTCGACCGCCGTCTTCATGTTGTCGTAGATCCCGCGCGTGCAAGTGCCCTTGAAGAAGGCGAAGGCCCGGTCATGCGCGTCGAACATCGAAGCCACCGCGGCGCCATCGGTTTGAGCCCGATGGCTGAGGCTCCTGGCTCTCGCGCATATACGCCCGGGCGAACATCATGCGGCTGTGGCAGAGCCTGACATGCGCGACCTTGACCGTCGTCGTCACGCCGTTGATCAGCACGACCTCATGGCTCCAGTCGAATTGGTAGGCCTCGCCGGGCGCATAGTAGAGCGGCACGTAGGCTTCGGCAGCCGCTGATCCGCGCGCCTTCGACCAAGTCTTGGCGTAACGCCGGATTGCATCGTAACTGCCCTCGTAGCCGAGTGACCGGACCTCCTCGTAGATCCGGATCAGGGTCAGCCGTTCTCGCGACGCCTTGCCTTCATTGGCAACTAGGAACCGATCCACCTCCGACTGCCAGGGCCCAACCCGCGGCATCGGCTGATGGTCACGCTCGTAGGTGAAGTCCGTCTCGTCTGACCGCAGGATCTTGCGCACCGTGTTGCGCGACACATGCAGGTCCCGGACGATGCGCTTCATCGACCAGCCCTGCACATGAAACGCCCGACGCACCCGCGCTATCGTATCCACTCGCTTCAACTCCCCCTCCATCCGCTGCCTCGCAACGGATGGTCAGATGAAACCCGAGGGGGGTCAAAATTGGACGCCGATTACCCCGCCAAGGGGGTCAGTTTTGCACGCCGAAACACAACCAGGGGCGAAGTCGCCAAGAGGGTCAATAGACCAGCCAATCAAGCCAACGCCGCGTGTGCGTCACAATCGGTGGAAATTTGATGATGACAAATGATCGAATTGTCGAAACGGCTCGGAAGATTTCCGCGCTAAAGAATCATTTCATCATGCATGAGAGGTTTGGGCCGCTGGAGGCCCGCTTCACTATGCTCACCGAAAAGCGCCTGGCCGACATTGCCATGAAGCGAGGGACTGAGGCCCACGGACTAGCCTTGTCCGGGGCATCCGGAACCGGGAAAAGCGCGGCGATGTCCCATCTTCTTAGTCGGGCTCGAGAGCGCCTCGATCAGGCCAATCACGCTGATCTGACCATTGTCAGCCTCCGAGTCCCATCGCCTGCCACGTTAAAGCTGGTGGGGCTGTCTTTGCTCCGCGCCCTCGGTTTTCAGATCAGCTCTGAGCGACAAGCTTGGTACATCTGGGACTTGGTGCGACATCATCTCAGAGAACGAAAGGTCATCTTTGTTCACCTGGACGAAGCACAGGACCTGGCATCACGCGGCACCAAGCACGAGCTGAACGCCGTCTCCGCGATGCTCAAGACCCTCATGACCGATGCTGACTGGCCAGTTAGCATCATTCTCTCTGGCACCATAGAATTGGAAGATATCCTAAACCACGACCCGCAGCTCGCCAGAAGGATGAAGACCGTCTATTTTGGGCCCCTGTCTGGCATCGGTCATGCCGATGACGTTCTCGACCTGTTGGAGCACTACTGCGAGCGGGGATGCCTGACGATCGACGACGATACCGCCACGGCAGAGCTGGCAGAACGTCTCATACATGGCGCCGCAAATCAGTTTGGACTCGTTATCGAGCTCACCCTTGCTGCGATCGAGCAAGCCTATCTCAAAAACGAGTCCACCCTATTCTTGAGGCATTTCGCGGAGGCCTACGCTCAGCGATCCGGGTCCGATGATGCATTCAACCCCTTTATTATTCCAGACTATCATCGGGTCGATGCGCGCCAGGTGTACGCCAGGGAGCATCGCTGATGTTTACCGCAACAAAGCCACTACCGCTGACGGTACCCTCACGGGAAGGAGAGACAGCCACTTCGTTTGCATCACGCTTGGCACGCCGCAACGGCGTGCCACGGCTAATTACCTTCTGCTCAGACTTGGGCATCGACTACTTTGCCCTTGTGAACGGCGCGTCACTCGAGATCCAGAGACTCGCAGCCCTAGGCGGTTGTGATCCGGTCACGCTGCAGGCAGCGACTCCATCTCTTATCGAGCCAGGATGGTTTCAGCTTGGAAAAGAAAGGATCAAATTCACCGCCTTCATTCGTACAACGCTCCGGATCTGCCCAGTGTGCCTCAAAGAGGCACCGGATCGGACTGGGCTTATTCATCAGGGCATCTGGCAGCTGGCATCAATTCGCACATGTGAGCAGCATGGATGTTATCTTGTCGCTGTTCCGAAGCCTCGGAACGCAAATGATTGCTTTGATCACATCCCAATGGTTGACCACCACCTGCCTGAAGGCATCAAGGCGGTCAGACCCGAGGATCTGGAACTAGAGCAGTATTTGCTTAATCGGATCCGAAACGGGCCGACAAAGCTCTGGCTAGACCGATCGTCATTTCATGTTGCAGCACAGGCCTGCGAAATGCTTGGGGCATTGTTAACGCTCGGCCCCGACGCCAGACGATCGCAACTGACAGTCGATCAGTGGACCGTCGCAGGAACGGCAGGCCTGCGAACTCTTCGGAAGGGATCGAAAGGGCTGCGGGGGAAGCTCAAAGAGATCCGAGATTCACACCCAGTAGAAGAAAAGCTCCATCGGGCTCACTATCGAGTGTTCTTCGAATGGTTGCGTTATCGTGATGACGACACCGACTTTGACATCTTTCGCAATATCGTCCGCGATTTTATTTTCAAGAACTTTCCAATTCAGAAAGGATCTATCGTGTTTGGAAAGCCCTGTCCGGAGCAGCGGCTTCATACATTGACAACCGCTCATAAGATGTTTCGAATTCCACATATTAGACTTGGCCGAAAGTTAGCCACTATGGGGATTGCAAAACTCGAGGCTGGAGGTAGGTTCTACACCCTACAAAGGTACATACCTACAGAAGTTCTCAATGATATACGTTCCGAGGTTGTTTCCTTGGTTGGCGCCAAGGAAGCCGCAAAAAGCATTGGAATAAGATATGTTTTGTTTGAGCGCTTGGCGGAACAAGGCCTCGTTAAGCGGTATTACGAAGACGGCCAGGTGACTTCCTACTATCATAGGAGGGACGTTGAAGATTTCATGGAAAATTTGACGAGGTTGGCGCACCGTCCTACGGTGGGCTTAAAGTGCGTGGACATTGGCGCTGCTGCTCGCCTCCGGGGCGTTATGATAGCGCCCCTAACAGAGATCATCCTGAAACGAAAAATTAATCTTTATACTGATGAAGTTCGTCCCAAAAGCTTTCGTGAATTTCGGGTATGCCTCAAAGATCTAACGCACCTTAGCGGCCGGCAGAGGGAGAAAATCGTTTCCTCTTTAGAAGTAGCGAATATCCTGAAAGTTAGCCGTCAAACCGTATACTGGCTCCGCCAAGAGGGCTACTTGAAGTTAGCTACAGAGCGAAAAGGCAAATGGGTCAGTCGCGGACATTACTCCACCAGATCGTCTGTAAATGGGTTTAAAGCACAAAATATATCATTAGATGAGCTGGCAGATATATCAGGAAGGACAACTGGCGCAGAGCTTGAGTATCAAATGGGTCTTGGAGCAATTCCGCTTTTGATGGGGGAACGTTGCAGTACGATTTTTCGTCGATGTGATATAGCCTAGCTTAGCCTACTATTTGATAAGGGATCGAGCCGACATGTAGTCGGCTTTTTTTCTCTCTATGGGAAGCAAAACTATGTGATATCAAAAGCAATGTGTTCATGGCGATTAAAATAGCCCGTCGCTATGATCACGTTGAAAAACTCCTCTGGCGGTCTAAGGTTCGGGAGCAACGCACAAACGCTCGCCAAGGACTGATAGTCGCAGCTCCACAGACATCATCGACTGCAAATATCCACAGGCCCAGGACGTGGATCACCTCCTGCATGGCGACAACAGCTGTACCAGCCACGACGCCGATAAGTGCAGCGAGAATGGTATAGGCAATCTCGCTCCGTCGGATCAGTCTTCGCAAGCGTAGCGGAGTCCGGAGTCGGCGCAGCAAATGTCACCTCCGGGAGGAACGCAAGGGTGAGACCATTTGTTTAGCCGGCAATATAGGCTTGGTAGATATCGTTGATGCGGCTCGTCCTTGCGCCAGGCTTGCCGCCTCCAATCGCGCGCCCGTCAATTGAAGCCACCGGTGTTACGCCCCCAAGGGTTCCGGTCACGAACGCTTCATCAGCATTGTATACCTCGGAAAGAGTAAAAGGCTTTTCATGAACAATCATTCCGGCATCATGCCACAATTTGATCACCTTCTTGCGCGTAATGCCGTTGAAGCAGGTTAGGCCGTCGGACGTCCATAGCTCGTCACCTCTGAAGATAAAGAAGTTCGTAGAATTGCATGACGCGACGAAGCCGCGACTGTCCAGCATAAGGGCTTCGTCAGCGCCCATGTTGATCGCCTGAAGCAATGCTTGGATGAAATTAAGACGCGAATGAGAGTTCAAACGAAGATCGAAAACGTCTGGTGTCGAGCACCGTATGGTGGATGTCATCAGCTTCATGCCCGTTTCCTTCAGGGCCGGGTTCGGCTGCTTCCATTCCGACACGACGACAAGGGTCGCGCCACCGACAATGAAGCGTGGATCTTGATTTGGTGTCGATTTGCGACCACGCGAGATCATCATCCGGATATGGACACCGTCGTGCATGTCGTTGTGGCGAAGGCACTTCCAGATTTCCTCGACCAGCTCTGACTTGCTGTAACCGATATCGAGCTGGATGGAGTTTGCACCTTCATAAAGACGGTCGATATGTTCATCGATCGCAAGGAGCTTTCCCTTGATCAGGCGGATGCCTTCCCAAACGCCGTCCCCAAGAACAAAACCAGCATCAAAAATGGAGACTTTTGCCTCGTCACGTTTAAAGAATTCACCGTTGACGTAGACGTCCACGTCGTCGTTCCTGGGGTCTTTCACATAGCTTTGCGATGAAGAACTGCTGAGGGGGGTCATGATATTACCTTATTCTACTAGCTTGGTCAGAAGGCGAATTCGCCGAAGCGCCGCAGGAACTTCTGTGTCCGCGCCTTCTGAGGGTTTTTGAGAACCTGATCGGGCGTGCCGACCTCATGGAAAACGCCCTCAGCAAGGAAGATCACCTTCGTCGCAAAGTGGTAGGCAAAGCCCAACTCGTGCGTGACCAGAATCATGGTTCGACCTTCGCTTGCCAGCTTGTTGATGACCCGCAGGACTTCCCCGACAAGCTCTGGATCCAGCGAGGACGTTGGCTCGTCAAAGAGCAGGATCTCCGGTTCCATGGAGAGCGCCCGCGCAATGGCCACACGCTGCTGCTGTCCACCAGACAGGCGCCCCGGCCACGCGTCATGCTTTTCCGCAAGACCAACCTTGGACAGTTCCCGGACCGCAATTTCCCGGGCCTGATGCTTGGAGAGGCGCTTCACCGTTAGGAGCCCCTCCATAACATTCTGAAGAACCGTCATGTGAGGAAACAGGTTGAACTGCTGAAACACCATGCCGAGCCGCTCACGGACCATGCAGAGCTGTTTCTCCGGATAGGTGACGCGGCCTTTGCTCTCGGTCCCAATGCGCTTACCGTCGAGCCAGATCTGCCCTTCACTGGGCATCTCCATGAAGTTCATGCAACGCAGAAATGTTGACTTTCCTGAGCCGGAACCGCCGATGATGGCCACACGCTCGCCCGGCTCAACCTGGAAGTTGATTCCCCTAAGAACGTGATGATCACCAAACCGCTTGTGGAGCCCTTTGACTTCCAGAATGGACTTGCTTGTCATAGTGAATCCTTTCGGGCGTCAGTTCGACCGCGCTAGACGTTTTTCAAGGCGGCCTGCAAGGAAGGTGCCGGGGTAAATCAGGACGAAGTAGATGAAGGCCACTGCGGTCAGGATCTCGAACGGGCGGTAATAGGTCGAGGACAGTAACCTGCCCTGATACATCAGTTCATGAACCGAGATCACCGACGCGAGCGAAGACATCTTCGCGACCTCGATCACGCGATTGGTGAAGGCGGGCAGCATTCGCTTGATTACCTGAGGCAGGATGACCCGCCGCATTGCCTGCCCTTCTGTCATGCCGATTGCTTTGGCTCCTTCCATCTGGCCCCGATGGATGGACCTGATGCCGCCGCGAAAGATCTCTGACGCATAGGCGGTGGTGTTAAGCGTCAGCCCCAGAAGAGCAGCGGAAAAGGGGCTGAGCTGAACACCTATCAAGATCGGAAAGGCATAGAAGAACCAGATCAGTTGGATCAGGACTGGGGTGTCGCGAAACAACTCGACATACACAAGGCTTAGTCCGGAGAGCCACTTGCGCCTCGAAAGCCGCGCTTGTGCTATGATAAATCCACCAATCAATCCGAGAACGATCGATGGGATCCAGATCTGTATCGTCACCAAAAGGCCGCGCATCAAGACAATCCAGTTGTCCGTCACGATACTGAAGTCGGGGATGTAGTTCATTATCCGGACCTCATTGATAGGCTGTAAGCCGGTTTTCAGCGAGACGAGCAAGCTGACTGGCTGTAATGAGAAGCACGAGATACATGGCAGCGATCGTCGTGTAGACCTCGAGCGGTCGAAACGTTTCCGAGTTCACCATCATCGCCTGGTAGAGCAGATCAGCGTAGGCCAGCGTGGATGCGAGGGCCGTTGTCTTCAAAAGCTCAAAACTGCGTTCAATGAACGGCGGCACCATGCGCGATACTGCCTGGGGAACGATGATGCGACGCATTTGGGCCTGATGGCTCATGCCAAGAGCTTTGGCTCCCTCCCACTGACCGCGTTCAATGGAGACAATGCCACCGCGGAATACTTCCGCGTAGAATGCGCCCGATTGCGTAGAGAGAGCGAGGACAGCTGCGACGTAAGGGCTCAGGCTTACGGAAAGCATGACTGGCAAGGCATAGAAGAACCAGAAGAAGTGGACGATCGGAGGCGTGTTGCGGTAAAATTCAATGAAGATTGCAGCAGGCCATCTCAGCGCTTTCTTGGATGACAAGCGCATCACTGCGAGGATCATCCCCACCAGAACGCCTAGAACGATGGACACGGCTGCAATCTTCACGGTGTTGAGGAGGCCCAGTGCGAGCATGTCAAAACGCTCGAATACCGGGCCAAAGTCCCAGGAGTATTCCATTCGGCGACTTTCGCTTCAGTCATCAGAAAGAGTAGAGACCCGAGGCTTGAGGCAAGCCAACAGGTCTCAAGCCAGTGCTTACCAAGACTCTTTCACAAGCCCCGGAACACCTTCAGAACTGATGTTCTTGCTGGACAGATAGGCCTCGAACAACTCGTTAGGAACGCCGCTCTCGTAAAGGGTCCCAAGGGTCGTGTTCACCCAATCCCTGAAATCGCTGCTTTCTTCCTTGCGCAGACCAACAGAGGTTTCCACGGGTTCAACAGGCGTTGGGAGCAACACCTTGCCCATCTTCAGCCGCGAATACTGAACGATGAGAGCAGGGTGAAACTGCACAACGGTGTCGACCCGGCCTGCCGCAAAGGCAGCAACGGCCTCATCATTGGAGGAGAAGCGATTGATCTGGGCCTCTGTCATCATCTCGGTGATATTCTGGTCAAGCGAGGTTCCCATCGTCACCCCGATGCGCATCTCCGGGTTATCAAGCTCCTCCCATGTGGTGACCGCGCTATCTTCCGCGACCAGTGCCCCCATTGCGTAGTAGAAAAGCGGGTTTTCAGGGAAGTCGATGGCCTGCTTGCGCTCTTCTGTCGGGTCAAGGACGAACATTAGGTCAAACTGGTTGGCTTGAAGACCCGCAACAGCGTTGGCCCAGGAAGTCTCGACCGGCTCCATTTCGACACCGAGGTCCTCGGCCATACGCTCACCCATGGAGACGCCAACGCCGGTCCACTCTTCAGACATTGGGTCTTTATAGAACCAAGGTTCGGCTGACGTGACGCCGATGCGCAGCTTGCCGGTTTCTTGGACCTGAGCAAGTGTGCCTGTTTCCGCAGACAATGCAGGCATGGCCGCACCGAAGCTGACTGCCGCGGCGGCGATGAGAAGGGTCCGTCTTTTCATTTTTTGCTCCTGCTGGGATTTGCCCTTGTCGTTTCCAAGGTGTCCACAAAGGCTTTTGTTGTTTCGAGGCCGCGCCGCATATGCGTTTGGATCTCGGCTTTCATAGTCTCAAGATCATCGGAAAGCGCGAGGCGGATATATTCATCGTGGCTGTCGCGTTTGGGACCAGAAATTCCGTGGGCGCGGTGATGAGCAGCCCAATAGACTTGGAGGCGACCGCGAACACTCGACCAACTTGAGGCCAAGATACTGTTGCCGCTCCATTCATAAGAAAGGCCATGCAGATCCAGTTCGGCATCGATAGCCCGAACGTCGTCTTGAGCGTCGATGGCGTTCAAAAGCCTCTCGTGTCTGGCCCGCAGCTCCTTTTCAAAGCGTAAAGTCCGTCGATCCCAAATTTGCTCAAAAGCAAAAACTTCCAAGCATATGCGCATTGAGTAGATATCGTTGATGTCCTTTACAGAAAGATCAACGATGCGGGTGCCGGTATAGGGTACCGATACGACTAGGCCTTGATCGATTAGTTGACGCAAGGCTTCCCGCATGGGGGCGCGGCTAGCCCCAAATCTGACGGCAAGTGCAGTTTCAGTAACCGTTTCACCTGGCGCGAATTCACCTGCCAGAATAGCCGCACGCATCATCTCACAGATCTGCGCCGCCATTGTCTCACGCTTCACCACTGTCACAATCGTCAACCTGTGCACCCTTTCTCTAATTGTAGATTGTATACGACATGAGTTGTGGGACCAATGTCTTTGTAGGTTGACAATGAGCTTAGCTAGATCTGCCTTAAAGTTTGGCATTTTCCGGTCTCGGCCAACGTTTGTTGAAGGCGGTCACGGTGCCAACTGATACGCGCTATCCGATGTGAACCCCTCTCACTTGATGCCGCCCGGCGGACGAGGGGCCGGTTTTTCGAGAAGCACGTGATCGAGGGCACCGCGATCGCTGATTCGGAGAACAGCCGCGCCTCCGCTTCGCTTTGGCTGACGATTTTTTATTTCGTTTGTCCGTTTGCCATCAGACTTGCGATCTGAACACGGCTTTGGTGTCGCTGCGCATCAGCCTCCACGGAGAAATCCGGTTCCTTCCACGCAAAGGCGGGCGGGTAACGTGTAATTTTACCGCTCCGGCCCCGTGTGTCAGATCACCGCCCGGCCGCAAGTCGGGCTACGCCCGCCCTGCTTTGCCCTTCGGATGACATGGGGTCATCCAAAGGTCTCATCTCTGTCATCTCCAGTGCCAGGCACTCGTCCGGTCTACCGCAGGCGGAGGTCATGGATGAAATCTGAAGGAGGGAATGGGGGTCATTGCTGGCCTGTCGCGGATCGACTGGCAGGTGCTGCCTATCAGTTCTACCTCGCCCGTAGGCGGTTATGCCCCGGGGGGCGGTCACATCGTCTACGACCATCCACGGCCTAAAGAACGTCGCCCGCCCCGGTCAGCTTATCGTCGGGCCGCGCGCCGCGCAGCAGGATCAGCAGGAACTGCAAGCCCAGTACGCCAAAGCCCAAGGGGATGAAGCCATAGGGGATCCACATAGGCGTGCCGAAGGTGCTGGACACACGCTCTCCGTAGGCGTGAGCGTCATAGGCCATCAGAACGCCGCGATAGGTCAGCGCCGCGCAGAAGGTCACGCCCACTAGTCCAATCACGATCCGAAACAGGCGGCGCAGGGCCGGTCCTGACTGGTCCGCAATAAAGCCGATGCCGATTTGCTCGCCCCGACGCAGCGTTTCGGACGCGGGAACAAGGGCAATATAGACAAGCAGGAAGGCGTTGATCTCGAGGCTCCAACTGGTGGCTTGCGCAAAGAAATGACGCATCAGCGCGTCATAGCCGATGGTCAGCATGATGAAGCCAAGGGCAAGGGCGCCGCCAGCATGCAGGAGCCCGGACACCCAGCCTACGACACGATCTACGGCGCCCATCCCCTCAGGCCCCCGTGCCCATGGCCAAATCAATGGCCTGTTGACCCACTTCGGCACCGACCTCGTCTAGCCAGACCTGCCGAACATCGGCATTGATGGCATCAAATTCGGCAAGTTCGTCCTCTGTTGGGTCGATTACCTCGAGGCCGCCCTCTTGGAAGGCAGGCCAGTACTGGTCGCGAAAATAGTCCTCGTTCGCCGCACGCGCACTGTCTTGGTCGAACCATTCGGCAGCTTCAGTCATCACCTGACGCGCGTCGTCGGGCAGCGACTCCCACCGACGGGTGGTCATGAAAGCGCCGATCGCAAAGCCCGTGACCGGCAAGCGATAGGCAAAGTTCACCTGTTCCTGAATGGACCGACCGTTAATGGTCGAGATATTGGCCACCGCCGCATCGACCGTGCCGCGCTCCAAGGCGATGTACAACTCGGACGAGGGCACGCGTACCGGGGCGGCACCGAAATGTTCCAGTGAAGCCGAGGCTTCAAACGACACGAGGCGGATCTTTTTTCCCTGGATTTCGGCGAGTGAGGTAATCGGGGCACTCTCGATGCTCCAGACGTATTCTGGTTCCATGATGCCGCCACCAAGCGATAGGCAGGTTAGGCCCTGCTTTTGCAGTTCCGCCTCGATCAGCGCGAACAGGGGCGATCCGCGCTTGATGCGGTCGGGGTTTTCATACAGCGAGCCCACCACGCCGGGCAGACCCAGAATCCCAAGAATGGGCAGGGAGCGGGTAACATAGGATGTGGTGTGGAACATGAAATCCACCGTCCCCGACCGCAGGGCAGGTAGCTGTTCGTCAGCAGAAACCAGCCGTGCGCTGTCATGGTAATCGAACGAGACAACGCCGTTGCCCGCCTCGTTTACGCGATCGACGAAGCCCTGCGATCCATATGCCAGGTCGGCATAGGATGGCGGCAGATAGCTGACGGCGGTCAGCATTTCGGCCGCGTGGGCCGCGCGGGGCAGGCCCGCGGCGGCAAGGCCGCCAAGGGCTGCGCCAGTGGTCAGGAAAGTGCGTCGCGTGGTCATGTCGTCTCCTCCCAGATTGACAGAAAAAGGTTCAGGTCAGGGCATCAGCCCCGGCAGCCATAACGCCAGTTCGGGGATCAGCACGAACAGCGTCAGGACCAGAAACTGCAGGATCACAAAGGGCACGACGCTGCGGATGATCGTTTCGATTGGCAGGACCGGGGCCACCGCCTTCAGCGTATACAGGTTCAGGCCCACAGGCGGCGTGATCACCGCCATTTCTAGGTTCATCACCAGAATGATGCCGAACCACAGCGGATCATAACCAAGTGTCACAATCAGCGGCAACAGGATCGGGGTCGTCACCACGATCAGCGACACTGCATCGACCAGCATGCCCAAAATCAGCAGTGCCACCATTACCATCATCAGGATGGCGAAGGGCGGCAGCCCGGTCTGGGTCAGCGCCTGCGACACCGCATCGGGTAGCCGGATCAGGTTCAGGTAATCGCCGAAGATCCGCGCGCAGCCCATGATCAACAGGATCGCCCCCGAGATCCGCGCGCTGGAGGCAAGGATCTGCCATAGCCGCGCCATCGTCAGGGTGCGAAAGACCAGTCCAGCCAGCGCCATCGCACCGATGGCCCCGAACGCCCCCGCCTCGCTTGGGGTGGCGACGCCGGTATAGATGACGCCCAGCACGACACCGACCAGCGCCGCCGCATGCCACAGACCGGCCAATGATCCAAAGCGCGCACGCCAGTCGGGAGGGCCCGAATGTTCCAACGGTGCCTCGGAAGGGTTCAGCGTTGCGCGGATCCAAATATACATTGCCAGCGTCATGGCCAGGGCCAGCCCTGGCACGATGCCTCCGATAAACAGATCTGACACCGACACACCCGAGACCGAGCCATAGATGATCAGTGGCACGCTTGGCGGGATCAGCATCGCCAGCGCGCCCGAACTGACCACCGATCCCGCCGCCAGCCGCTGGCTGTAGCCGCGGGCCAGCATCTGCGGCACTGCGATTGACCCAATGGCCGCAACCCCTGCGATGGACACGCCTGACACCGCTCCAAACATGGTCGAAGCGCCGACCGTCGCCACCGCCAGGCCGCCCCGGATGCGGCTGAACCACAGGGCCGCGGCGCGATACAAATTTTCGCCTACCGGGGTCGCGGACAGGAAATTGCCCATCAGCACAAACAGGGGTAGGGCCAGCAACTCGAAGCTGTTCAACTGCGCGAACAGTGAGGTTGGGCCGAAGAACAGGGCCATCGCGCCCCGCGCCATGTACAGGCCCAGCATGCCCGCCGCGCCAAGCGCTAGAAAGATCGGCGCCCCGATCCCGATCAGACCGAGCAGGACGACGAGAACGATGATGGGTTCAATCATGGGGCAATATCCTCGGGTTCACCAAACCAGCCGGCGCGGGCCAGTTGCCCGGTGATCTTGTCGGCCACGCGTTCGGTCAGCCAATCCACCAGCCCGGCCATCCGGTCATGGGACAGGCCAGTGGCCATCCCTTCTCGAGTTAGCAGGTAATGCGCATCCTCCGTCGCGATGTTACCGGTCGCACGCGGTGCAAAGGGGCAGCCGCCTAAGCCGCCGATGGAGGTGTCGATGACCCCCGCCCCTAGATCGATCGCAGCCAGCATGTTGGCGTACCCGGTGTTGCGGGTGTTGTGCAGATGAACGCCCCACGGCACGTCGCCCAAGGCTGGTGCCACGGCGCGATGCACGCGCCGGATATCACAGGGTGCAGCGACGCCGATCGTGTCGGCCAGAATGACTTGATCCGCACCCGCTGCGATCACCGCGCGCGTCATGTCGGCTACCTGCTGCGGGTCGATCTCGCCCTCGAACGGGCAGCCATAGGCGGTGGCGATCACTGCCACGCAGCCGCGCCCCGCATCCTGCGCCAGACGGGCGGCGCGGGCAAATTCGGCCACGCTGTCATCCCGGCTCATGCCCTGATTGCGGCGCGCGAACGTGTCCGATGCGACGACCGCAAAGCGCAGCCCGTCCACCCGCGTGGCCAGCGCGCGTTCGGCGCCGCGCAGGTTCAAGACTAGCGCCCAAAGGTGCAGTCCCGGCAAAGGCGGCAGACCGGCCAGCACCTCTTCGGCGCCCGCCATCTGGGGGACGCGGGTGGGGTGGACCATGCTGACCGCCTCGATCTGCGCGACGCCCGCCTGTGCAAGGGCGGTGATCATGTGGATGCGTTCCTCGACGGAGAAGTTGCGGGGCAAATTTTGCAGCCCGTCGCGCGGGCCGACCTCGCAGATCGTGACCATCAGATGACCCCTTCGGCACGCAATTGCGCCAGCTCATCGGCGGCCAGCCCAATGTCACCGTAAACGTCATCGTTGCTGGCGCCGATTTCCTGAGGGCCAAGCCACGCCACGCCACCGGGCGTGTCGGACAGGACCGGAAAGACGCCCGGAATGGTGATCGTGCCGAAATCCGGGTCCTCGAATTCGCGCACCATGCCGCGTGCACGGAAATGCGGATCGGTGACAACCTCGGCGATGGTGTTGATCGGGCCGAACACCACGTCGAACTTTTCCAACCGTGCGGTTAGATCGGCCATCGTCAGCCCGGAGGACCATTCGGCGATGATGCCGTCCAGCAGATCGGCATGCTCGCCGCGCGCGATGTGGCTGACGAAACGCGGATCGGAGGCCAGATCGGGCCGGTCCATCGCCTGCGTCAGGCGGCGGAACATCGCATCGACGTTGGCGGCGATCACGACATAGGTCCCTTCCGCCGACGGATAGATGTTCGACGGCGCGATCTTGGCCAGCCCCGACCCCGAGGGCTGGCGGACATAGCCGGTCTTGGAATATTCAGTCACGCAACTTTCCAGCATCGCGAAACAGCTTTCGGTGATCGCCGCATCGACCACTTGCCCCCGCCCTCCATTCCGGTCACGGCGGTGCAGCGCCATCAGCATCCCCTCGAATGCGAACAACGCGGTCAGCGTATCCCCGATCGATATTCCATAGCGCGGCGGCGGCGTGTCAGGATAGCCGTTGATATGGCGCATCCCAGACATCGCCTCGCCGACCGAGGCGAAGCCCGGCCGTCCGGCATAGGGGCCGGTCTGCCCGAACCCGGACACCCGAACGATGACCAGACCGGGATTAGCGGCCTGAAGGGTTTCGGGGCTCATGCCCCATTTCTCCAGCGTGCCGGGCTTGAAATTCTCGATGAGCACATCGGCATCGGCCAGAAGACGACGGACTAGATCCTGCCCACGCGGGTCGCGCAGATTGGCCGAGACCGACCGCTTGTTGCGGGCCATGATCGGCCACCACAATGTGCGCCCCTCATGCTGGTTCTGTCCCCAGTTGCGGATCGGATCACCGGTGCCGGGGGCTTCGATCTTGATGACCTCGGCACCGAAATCGGCGCAGCGCGTGCCGACAAAGGGACCGGCAAGCAGCTGTCCCATTTCGATCACGCGCAGGCCTTGCAACGGTCCAAAGGCCGATGCCTTGGGTTCTGTCATCTCCGGTTCTCCTCCCCGAGGGCGCAGGCGCCCCGTCTTGGATACATTCGTTGGCCAGAACAGCGCGTGTAGCAAATAAAAACTTTCTTTTAGTACATTTTCAGATATTTTTGTATCCAATGAGGAAGAGTACTGATGTCAGCGAAGACGGAAAATTCTGCCGACCGCGCCTACCGTGAATTGCGCGATGCACTGATGGCGGGGCGCCTGCCTACCGACCACAAGGTGACCGAGGTGGGGCTGGCGCAGATGCTCGGCCTGTCTCGGACTCCAGTGCGCGCCGCCGTAAGCCGTCTGCTGATCGAAGGGTTCCTGCAACGCCGGTCGGGCAGCGGCCTGTGGTGCGTGGTCCCCAATCGAGACGAGATGCAGGCCATCTTCGATATCCGGGTTCGGTTGGAGTCTTACGCGGCATCCCGGGCCGCCATGCGCGCCAGTCCAGCGCAATGCGCACAACTAACCGCCTCGGCGCGACGGATGTCCGACCTCGTCGCGCATCTTCAGGCCGGTCGAGACCCAGACATTATCGCCCGCATTGAGGCCGAGAATGCGCTGTTCCATGCGACCATCCTTGAGGCATCGGGGGCCCTGCGGCTGTCGCTTGTGTTGAAAAGCACGGTGGATGTGGCCTTCGTCAGTTTGACGCTGCAACGCTACAGCCTGCGTCAGCGCCTACGATCCGCAGGTCACCATCACGAGATCGCCGAAGCCATCGCCGCCGGTATGGCTGATTGGGCCGGACGCGCCATGGAGGTCCATATCCTATCCGCCGCTGCCACATTTCTTGGTCAATCTGGCGATGCATCGGATTAGCCGCAACCGCGCTGCAGCGTCGATATTTCCCATGGGCGTTGTTTCAAACTCAGCGTTGACTTCCCTTTTCTTCGCGGACCTCACACCGCGCGTTTGATCTCGACGGTGCCGTGCATTGAAGCGGTTCATGAGGGCGACGCGGATGTGGATCGCCGCATCAAGGCATAATTGTAAGACCTCAAACTCGTTGTGCAGTAGAGCGTAGCTTCGAGCTTGCTCATGCCGAGGCGCTTGCCTTACCAGCTCGGCCGCATGAATCCTTTGGTAGGTGTAGTTCTGAAACAATGCCGCTCAAATGAATACAGAACTGCTGAGCATGGTAAAGCTGTTTAAATTCAAAATGAATGACATCGCAATCCTGGCTCGCTGACGATCACGCATGGATATTTGGCTCTTACCGCATCGGCCTTTCCCCCGCCAAAACCTATGCATTGTCGTCGTAAATCCTCACAATACGTCGATCAAGTGGCGGATCGGAGGGGGTGGCGATCGCATTCATGTATGACCAGAAATTGCTTTTTGGTCAGCGCGTCGATGATCGGGCCCGCGCGCGCGTCGGGCCCGCGCGCGCGAGTGACAAATCGCGATTGCCGATCATACAGGGCATCACGTCGAACGCTGGAGGCAGCCTGTGGGGGTCCATGTTGGAGGACATGCTCCGTGTCGTGCGGCCTGCTTTTGTGATGATGCGCGTGACACCGGTCTTTGCCCACGGCGGAAGATCTCGACAATGCGCATAAGGCTGCCGCAAAGCGGGCATGGCTCGCGCAGGGTGATTGGGATGACCTCCGCCTCGATCATGGTGCTACGGGTTACTAAGGGAACAGGCCAGATCTAAAATTGTATGCAGCTACGCCCATAAATAATCTGCTAGGTAAGAAATATGTTCGTCATCAGGCAAAATAGGGAAGAGCACTCTGCTTTACAGAGACTTTTCTGTATGCATTATGGCAAATGGGTCGGCTTGCGGAGGGGCGTTTGCTCGGGGTTCGACCGCCGAAAATCAGGGAGGATAAACTATGAAATATGCGACAGCGGCTGCGCTGATGTGCGGTGCACTGTATCTGGGCGTGAACGAAGCTGCCGCAGAGCGGGTTTTGCGGATGACCGTGCAGGTCGGCGCGAACCATCCGGTAGGCGCGAACACACATTATTTCGCCGAACAGTTGAACGAGATTTCCGGCGGTGAGATGACCGTGCGCGTCTTTGACAGTGCCCAGCTGTTTAAAGGTCAGGAAGTGCCTCAGGCCATTTCAAGCGGGGCAATCGATCTTGGGATCGTGCTGGCCGATGAATACGCCGGCTCAGTCCCCGCGGCGGGCATCTTTTCGGTCGCGTTCCTTTTCCCCGACTATGAAATCTTGGCCAGCGCAGCCGATCGCGAGGGCGAATTCCGCCAGACCTTCGACCAATTGCTGCTCGAGGCGGGCTCGAAGGTGCTGTGGTGGCAGGATTACGGCCCTGTCCAGATGCTGTCCAAGGGCGCTCCGGTCGTCTCGCCCGAGGATATGCGCGGCAAGATGGTTCGCGCAACGGGCAAGCCGACAGGCGATCTGATCGAGGCCGCCGGCGGCTCAGCCGTGGTTGTGGGCGGCGCCGAGCAATTCGTCGCCTATCAGCGCGGCCTGGTGGATATCGGGATGAGCGGGACGACTGCCGTCAAGTCGCGTGCGCTTTACGAGGTGATGGATCACGTCACGATGACCAGCCACGGCCTTGCCGAGTTCATCGCGGTGATCAACCCCGCGCTGTGGGACAGCCTTTCCGAGCAGGAGCAGGCTTGGATGACCGAAGCCGCAATTCGTGCAGAGGACCAGATGCGCGCCGGGACCGAGGCCGAAAATGTCGAGGCTGCCGAATGGCTGGCCGAGAACGGACATGCGACCGTGACCGAGTTGACGCCCGAGCAGATCGCCGTCTGGCAGGAGGCCACACGCCCTGCAGTCGAACAATTTCGCGAAGAGGCGGGCGAGGCCGGTGACCGGCTTTTGACCGCGCTGGACGCCTTGCGCTGAGAGAACGGGCATGACCGCACCCCGTGGCGCGCTGCGCCTTGCGGACGGGCTGTCGCTGATTGCGGCACGCCTGTCCGAGCTGGGCATCGTCGCCATGACGGTGTTGCTCACCTATGAGGTGGTGGCGCGCTATGTCTTTCGCGCCCCCACGCACTGGACCTCGGATGTTGCCACCACGGTGATGATCTGGCTGACGTTCCTCGCCATGGGCTATTGCCTGCGCGAGGGACACATGATCCGCATTACCGCCGTCATCGGGCAGTTGCCCCCGACAGGCCGCAAGGCTGCGGAGGCGCTGAGCCTGATCGCCATCCTGCTGTTTTCGGTCTTCGTGCTGTGGGTGACCAGCCGAGCGATGATGGATTCCATCGCCTTCGGGCGCAGGCAACCGTCGATGTTGCGGATGCCAACCTGGATCGCCGAGCTGCCGATCATTCTGGGCTTTGCCATTCTTGCGTTGCAGGCGCTGGCCGAACTGATCCGCCTGCCGGGCCGCCCCGCGCCCGAATTTTCCAGCTCGGCCGAGCAGGAGCTGCCCCCTACGGACATGGAGGTGCGGCAATGACCCCCTTTCTGATATTCGGCGCGCTGCTGGCACTTTTGCTGACTGGCATCCCGGTCGCGTTTACGCTTGGCATACTTGGAGCAGGGCTGCTGGCGATCGACGGACTGCCTTTGTCGATGGTCGCCAGCACGCTGTTCGGCGGCATCAACGATTTTGTCCTGCTGGCCATTCCATTGTTTTTGCTGATGTCGAACCTGCTGTTGCGCGGCGGCATTGGGCGCGACCTGTTCGTGGCGATGCAAAGCTGGGTCGGGCACTGGCCGGGGGGCTTGGGCATCGCCGCCCTTTTGTCCTGCGGCGTCTTCTCAGCCATCTCGGGCAGTTCGATCACAACCGCTGCGACGGTCGGCACCGTTGCCATTCCCGAAATGATCAAGCGTGGGTATTCGCGCAGCCTGACACTGGGCCTGATGGCTGCAGGCGGCACGCTAGGGATCATCATCCCGCCCTCGGTCCCGCTGATCATCTATGGTGCGATCACCGAACAGAGCATCGGCCAGCTATTTCTCGCGGGAGTCGGCCCCGGCATCCTACTGATCGTGCTGTTCGGGATCTACGTGGTGATCGCCTCGGCTATCCAGGGCACGCATCAGGCGATGCCGCGAGCCACTTGGCCCGAGCGACTTCAAGCCACCCGCCGCGCCTTGCCGACGCTGCTGTTGGCGGGCACAATCCTTGGAGGGATCTATGGCGGGATCTTCACGCCGACCGAAGCCTCAGGCATTGGAGCAGCGGTCGCAATGCTGATCCTAGCCGTCAGCGCAAGGCTGAGCCGGACGGTCTTTCTAGGTGCGGTGCGGGACACGGTCAAGACGACGACGGTGATCTTTCTCATCGTGATTGGCGCCAAGATATTTGGGCAGGCAATCACCCTATATCAGCTACCTGCGCAGCTGGCTTGGCTGTTCGAGGATTACTTCAACACCGCAACGCTGGCGCTTCTGCTGATCGCAGCGATGTTGATCTTTATTGGCTTTTTCTTGGAAAGCATGTCGATGCTGCTGATCATGGTCCCCGTGCTTATGCCCACTGTCCTAGCTCTTGGAATTGATCCGATCTGGTTCGGCATCTTCTTCGTGTTGCTGATCGAAATCGCACTGATCACGCCGCCCGTCGGGTTGAACCTGTTCGTCATCCAGTCGCTCGACCGGGCGCCGCTTGGCGTGGTGGCACGGGGCGCGTTGCCCTTTGTCGCAATCATGCTGGGATCGGTCATTCTGATCGCAGTGTTTCCACAAATCGTTCTGGCGATACCGGGGCTTTAGCGACTGACGCCCGGCCACGTGGCCGGGCGTCAGTAAAAACAAGACAGCTCAGGCGCCGAACCAGCCTGCGCGGGCTAGTTGGCCTGTGATCTTGTCAGGAACGCGCTTGGACAGCCACTCGACCAGCACTGCTGGTCGGTCATGGTCAAGGCCCGTGACAATGCCCTCGCGCTTCAAGAGGTAGTTAACGTCCTCGGTTGCGATGTCACCGGTTGCGCGCGGGGCAAAGGGGCTGATCCCCCGTCGCCATGTCCAAGTCTAAAACCGAGTACATTTTTCACACAGTCTCGCCTCTTCGCGTCGATGCTGCCCGGCAATCGAGAGGCTGCTTTTCAAGAGATATGGCGATCGCGGGCACCGCGATCGCTTATCGAGAGGACAGCCACGCCTCCGCTGCGTTTCGTCACGGGTGACGACTCTTCATTTCGTTTGTCCGTCTGCCATCCGGCCGGCGATCTGAACACGGGCTCTGGTGCCGCTGCGCGTCAGCCTCCACGGAGAAATCCGGTTCCTCCCACAAGCAAGCGCGCGGGTCCCTCCTAATTTCAACGCTCCGGCCCCGTGTGTCAGATCACCGTCCGGCCGCAGGTCGGGCTGCGTCCACCTTGCTTTGCCCTTCGGATGACATGAGGTAATGCAAAGTGAAAAGCAGGGATGGCTTCGCTACTGGCGGAAGTAGGAAGGAGCGCCACGACATGTCGAACTGGATCAAAACACAGGGCAGAGATTGGGCTGTGGCCCATCAGAGGCGAACCTTTGTGACAGGAAAGGCAATCCCGCCGTCGCAGCGGCAATAGACCCCACTGTTTTCAAGCAATTTTTTCCCCTGCTGAAGGCAGAACTATCTGACGCCTGCCACCCGGTGTTTAGCAACAGATAGTTCTGCCTTTTCTGTCAGGAGGCCTGACTTCTGGCGTAAAGTATTTCTTCAGCACTGCTTTGGAGCGGTCCGATCTTTGGGCCGGACTCCGACGCTCGGCGGCCAAGCCCACCATGATCCGGGTGACGCCCCGTTGTCGCTCCAGCGCTTCCTATGATGGTAGAGCGTCTTGGCGGGCCCGTCTTCCTTCGGCGCGTCGAACCAAGGTGAGCCATTGCGATCAATGACGATGAGGCCGCTCAGGACCCTCAAATCATCGATACGCGGGCGGCCATGGCTCCTGGGAAAGAGAGCGCGAAGGCGCGCCATCTGCGCGTTCCGTCAGCCGGAACAGATTGTTCATCAACCAGGTCCTTCTGCAGAGCCTGAATCACCAAAAATGCGTGAAATCGATGGGTCCGGGCCCTGACAGACACCGGTGTCCTTGCGAGTCGCAGGATCGAGAGCGGCCGGATGGGGGCCTGTTTGCAGTGATAAGGCTCCGGCATCATGTTCTTTTTGGCAAGCAGCCTGCAGCCGCCCTTGTGCTACTGTCCCAGAACCAAGAGGGACAGACGGGAGTTGGCCCCCGGGAGGGTATCCGGGGGCCAGCGCCAGATCATCGGCCAACCCGCCCATCATAGGCCGCGTGAAAGCCATCGTGCTCCGCAGCCATTTGACGGCGCGTTCGTCCTGCCTCGTTCCGCCGACTTGCCGGGACTGCTGCCCCGCTGTCGCGGTTATCGTTGTGTGTCACTAACCTAGAAGAGGAACTTCGCAGTCGTCCACACTTTTTGCATGTGGTGCAGATAAACATATGTTGCGAAGCCGGCAGGCCCGCCTGTGCAAATCCGATCGTTGCCCTGGTCTTTCTCCGCTGCCGTCGCGCACGGATGGGCAAGGGCTGCACCTTGGTACTCACATCATCCTTCAGGTCACACCTCCCTGGGCCTCCTGAAAGATCGAGGCGATGTCCTCGTTCGTCAGCAGCTTCCACTGACCTGGCGCCATGCCATCGGGCAAGGACAGCCCCCCCACGCGTTCACGCTTCAGTTCCTCGACATGGTTGCCGACGGCGGCGAACATCCGACGCACCTGGTGGTACCGGCCCTCGGTGACGCTCAGCAGGGCTTCTCTCTCGGAGATCACCGTCATCTCGGCAGGCGCCAGTCGCGTGTTCTCGCCCCGCAGCGTCAAGCACCCCGAGGCGAACAGGTTGCCCTCGGTCCCATCCAGAGGACGCGCCAGGATGGCGCGATAAGTCTTCCTCACGTGGCGCTTGGGGCTGATGATGCGATGCAGCAGAGCCCCGTCATCGGTCAGCAGAAGAAGCCCCGACGTCTGCTTGTCCAACCGGCCGATGGTCGAGATCGCGGGATCACGCCGTTTCCAGCGCTCGGGGAGGATGTCGTAGACAAGCGGTCCGTGATCCTTGTGCGAACAGGTCATCCCCAACGGCTTGTTCAACAGGATGACCATGCCCGCGACGGGATCGAGCGGCTTCCCGTCGACCGTCATCCGCGCGGGCAAATCCTCGGTGACCGGGATGCGCCTGGTGACATCCACGACGTCGACAGCGTCCAGGGTGATGCTGCCGGTCCTGGCCATTCGCGCGATGTCGTTGCGCGAGCCGTAGCCCATCGAGGACAGAAGCTTGTCGATCCGGAGGGATGGAGTTTTCGTCAATGGTTGCGATGCCTTACGTTGGCCCGGTGAGATCTTTAATTGATTCAATGCGTGCGGACGATGAAGGGTTCTGCTTTGCCGAGGCTGCCTTCGAGCGGTCTGATGCAATGCCGCCGATGGGCTGACTCGGGAAGGCCAAGATCGATCAGATGGGTTTCAATCGGTCACGGGCAATGCCTGACTGGCGTCGTCGTCACGATGCCGGGCGTCCGGCCTGCATTGTGGCCCATCTGCTCGCCCTTGTTCCCGGACGCAGATCGCTCCGCGATGGCCTCCAGTTCGGCCGAATGATGGGTTCCCCACGCGCAAAGCTGGGCAAGCGCTTGGGAAAGACTGCTTCCGAAGGGCGTGAGCGAATATTCGACATGGGGCGGGATCTGCCCGAAGTCACGGCGCGCCACGATCCCGTCCGCGACCAGGTCCTTCAGCTGCTGCGCGAGAACCTTGTCGCTGACCTTGCCGACCGAGCGCCGCAGCTCGCCGTAGCGCAGGGTTCGGTGGGCGAGGTGATAGACGATGAGCGGCTTCCATTTGCCACCCATGACGAACAGGACCGCATCGAGACCGCAGGTGAAGGTGTGTGTCATCCGTCGACCGCTCACTTTCGGGGCACTTACCAAAAGGTACATACTGGAAGATCGGAAGCCAAGCCGCCAGTTTCTCTGGACCAACGCAGATGAGGGACATCATGGGTAGACTTGAAGGCAAGATCGCCGTCATCACGGGCGCCAACAGCGGGATCGGACTGGCGGCAGCCAAGCGCTTCGCGGCCGAGGGCGCCCACGTGTACATCACCGGCAGGCGGCGGGAAGAGCTGGAGCAGGCCACGGCGGAACTGGGTCCCGATGTGACCGCCGTTCAGGGGGACGTGACGAAGGCCGCCGATCTGGATCACCTGTTCGAAACGGTCCGCACGCGGCATGGCCGGATCGACATCCTTTTCGCCAATGCCGGGACGGGCGCCCTCGAACCGCTCGGCCGGATCACCGAGGCCGGTTTCGACCAGACCTTCGGGCTCAACGTCAGGGGCACCGTCTTCACGGTCCAGAAGGCCTTGCCGCTGATGCAGGAGGGTGGCTCGATCATCCTTACCGGTTCCACCACCGGCGTGATGGGAACCCCGGCCTTCAGCATCTACAGCGCCACCAAGGCGGCGGTGCGCAACCTGGCGCGAAGCTGGGCCTTGGACCTGAAGGGGACCGGCATCCGCGTGAACGTCCTGTCTCCGGGCGCCACGAGAACACCCGGACTGCAGAACGTCGCGGACGCCGCCGGCGCCGGCACGATGTATGAGGCGCTGCTCGCCCAGACTCCGGCAGGGCGGATCGCCGAACCGGAGGATGTCGCCGCGGTCGCCCTCTTCCTTGCGTCGGACGACAGCCGCGTCATGACCGGCAGCGAGATCTTTGCCGATGGCGGTATGGCCCAGGTCTGAACGCTGCCTCCCCAGGCTGGTATACTGAGCGCGTTCAGCGCCAGGACGCTCACAGCGCGGGACCTGCCCGAGTGATGCGCCTGTCGACCGTCCAGCACGGGATCGACGGCGTCATACGCGCCGGATGGTGCGCCAGCGTCCGATCAGAGTTGTGCGCCCTTGGCGGCCCATGCGGCCATTTCGCCGTCGGCGATGGTGAGGGACACGCGCCAGCGGTCGCTGCGGCGCAGGATATAGACATGGTCCCACTCGGCGATAAGTTCGTCGCCCTTGCCGAACATGCGATAGGCCATGCGGGCCTGCGCGACATTCGGAAAGAGTTCGGTCGCGGACAGCAGCTCTCCCTCGGGGCGCACGATGCCCTGACGGCGGTAGAAGTCCATGAGTGTCACGCAGTGATCGCGAAACGCCGGCCGCTCCATGGCAAAGTTGCCGGTCGGCGAGGGGAACAGTCCGACCTCATCCCAGAGTCCGCTGAGCGTCTCGGCGTCGTCGCGGGCGAACGCATCGACGTATTCCTCAAAAAACCCTGCAATCTCGTCGCGAAATGCCATGCTCGTCCTGCCCGATAGCTGAATGAAGGTACCGCCTGTATCCCGCCTTGCCGGGCTGAACTCAAGAGTGTGCAGGGCCCTCGATCGATCGCCCTGGCGAACTGCTTCTTCGGCAGCAGCAGAGCGCAAACCATGGTCGAACAGGCACGAGCCCCCAGAGACAGGCCGCGACATCATCTTGATCCCCGAACATGCGCCACAAGCGCGCGAAGCTTGGGGGCCATGTTCCGGCGCTGCGGAAAATAGAGATAGAACCCCGGGAAGGACGGCAGGAACTCCTCCAGCAGCGAGACCAGCTCGCCGCTGTCGAGATGGGGTTGCAACGTCTGGAGGGGGGCGAAGGTGATCCCTCCGCCATTCAGTGCCGTGCGCATCATCAGGCGCAGGTCGTTGGTGCAGATCTGCGGATCGACGGCCACGTCGAAGGGACGGCCGTCTTCGGCGAACTCCCACCGGTAGGGCGCGGTGTTGGGCGCCGGGCGCCAGCCGATGCAGCGGTGATGGACAAGATCGCGGGGGTGGTCCGGGACGCCCTGCGCGGCAAGATAGGCGGGCGAGGCCACCACGGCCTCGCGCTGAGGACCTCCGACCGGGACGGCGATCATGTCCTGCTCGATCACCTCTCCCAAGCGCACGCCGGCATCGAAGCCGGCGGCGACGATGTCGAATTCGGCGTCGGTCACCGTGATGTCCAGGGTGATCCGGGGATGGGCCTCGGCAAAGCGGGCGATCAGCGGACCCGACAGGAAGGGCTCGGCGATCGAGGTCGCGGCGATCCGCAAGAGCCCTCGAGGGCAATCCTCGGCGCCGAGGCTGTCCAGCGTGCCGAGGATCTCCGTCAGCGGCCGGGCCAGCGCTGCCTGCAGCTCCACGCCCGCCTCGGTCAATCTGACAGAGCGTGTGGTGCGCAGGAGCAGCGCCACGCCGAGGCTGTCTTCCAACCGCCGGATCCCCTGGCTGACCGCCGAGCGGGTGACCCCCAACCGGTCCGCCGCCGCACGGAAGTTCGCCTCCTCGGCCACGGCGCGGAAGAGAAGAAGAAGGTTGAGGTCGATCATTGTCCAGCCTTGCTTACCATCCAGTGCAGTTCTGCGGCAATACCGGCGACAGCCGTTCCGGTCCATCCTTCAGATCATCCCAGATAAGGAGCATCTGATGGACAAGGTCATTCTGATCACCGGCGCCTCGGGCGGCATCGGCGAGGGCATCGCGCACGAGCTTGCGGCGGCCGGGGCAAGGGTCCTGCTGGGCGCGCGTCGGCTGGACCGGCTGGAGGCCGTGGTCGACACGATCCGCGCGGCCGGCGGTGTGGCCGAGGCGCGGCGGCTGGACGTCACCGACCGGCAGGCGGTCGCGGGCTTTGCGCAGACGGCGCTGGACCTCTGGGGCCGGATCGACGTGCTGATCAACAATGCCGGCATCATGCCGCTGTCGCCCCTGTCGGCAGGCAAGCTGGACGAATGGGAGCGGATGGTGGACGTCAACATCAAGGGCGTCCTGTGGGGCATCGGCGCAGTGCTGCCGGTCATGGACCGGCAGGGATCGGGACAGATCATCAACATCGGCTCGATCGGGGCGTTGCAGGTGGTGCCCACGGCGGCGGTCTATTGCGCGACCAAGTTCGCGGTGCGCGCGATCTCGGACGGGCTGCGGCAGGAAAGCGGCCGGATCCGCGTCACCTGCGTCAATCCCGGGGTGGTGGACAGCGATCTGGCGGCGACCATCACGCATGAGGAGACGCTGGCGGTGATGGACGCCTATCGCGCCATCGCGCTGCAGCCGGGCGATATCGCCCGTGCGGTGCGGCAGGTGATCGAGGCGCCCGAGGGTGTGGACACGACCGAAATCACCATCCGCCCGACGGCCTCGGCGAATTGAGGCCGGTGAGGCAACCCGCACAGCCCTGGACGCCAGCCGACGATGGCACAGGAACATCCCGCCCACGCAGCGCGGGCGGGATGGGTGATTTGTCCGAGCGTTCACATCTGTCCCAGTGCCGGTGGCCATCGGCTACATCTCAAGGCTTCCCCCATAGGCCTTCGGGACCAGGTCGTCCTGGCGTTCCCCGCTGCGGATCAGGTCCAGGATCGTCTCGGCCACGCGGTCGGGGGCATGTGCCGCCGGGCCGACGGTCCTGATCTCGGCAGCGGCCGCGTCCTGCCCCTCGGACACCGCAGCGTAGAACTCGGTGTCGGTGACGAACGGATAGATCGTCGAGACGGATATGCCCGCCTCGGCCAGTTCCAGCCGGGCCACGTCCGACAGCATGTTCAGCGCCAATTTCGAACTGGTATAGGCCCCCGCGCCGGGCAGGATCCCGAAGGTGGCGCCGGAGCTGACATTCACGATGGCCCCCATGCCCTGACGGCGCATCTGCGGGATCACCGCCTGCATCATGGCCAGGGGGGCCACGGTGTTCAGGTCCAGAACCGCGCGATAGGCCGCGATGTCGATCCTGTCGACGGGCGCGTAGAGACCCCGGCCGGCATTGTTCACCAGCGCATCGAGGCGTCCGAATCTCCGGAGGACCGCCGCGATGCTGGCCTCGATCTGCGCGCCCATGGTCACGTCGCAGGGAAGCACCAGCGCATCTGGACCAAGGCGATCCGCCAAGGCGCGCAGCCGGTCCTCGCGGCGGGCCAGCACGGCGACGCGGGCGCCGGCCTGTGCGGCGGCGATGGCGGTGGCCATGCCGATCCCGGATGAGGCCCCGGTGATCAGGATGACGGAATCTTCGATCTTCATGCGCAGCGCTTTCCTTCATGACCAAGGTCCTGCACGGGCCCGCAGGAGGGTCGGGTCCCGTGCCGATGCCTGATCAGGATGTGGGGATGCGGCGCGCATCACCCATGCCCGAAGCGATCCGGATCTTGCCCGATCCTCTCACGACGGTGTATCTTCAGGTCATGGACCGATCCCCGCGATGACCGACCCCTTTCCCGACCTCGCATCCCGGCTGGCGGATACGCTTCCGGAGGGCGTGACGCGCACGACCCTTCCAGGGGTGGAGCTTCTCAAGATCACCAGCCCGGGCGAGCTGACCCCCGAGGTCCACAAGCCGATGGTCAGCCTGATCCTCCAGGGACAGAAACGCCTTCTGATCGGCGCCGAGGTCTTGCACTATCACGGCGGGGACACCTACGTGGCGGCCGTCGATCTGCCGATGCGGGTCGAGATCCTCGGCTGCACCCGCGCGCGTCCCTATCTGGCGGTGAAGCTTGGCCCCGATCCTGCCCTGATCGCCGATCTGGTCGGGCGATCAGGAACCACGGCAGAGCCCTCCGCAGGCCGCGCCTTTGCCGTGCATCCGGCGGATGCGGAGCTGCGAGATGCCTATCGCCGCCTCCTGCAGCTGCGCGATCGGCCGGAGGAGATCGCGGTCCTCGGCCCGCTGATCCAGCGCGAGATCCTGTTCCGCCTGCTGCGCGGTCCCCAGGGCCCGATTTTGCGCAAGATCGCGGGCGGCATCGGGCATGGCACCGGCATCGGACCGGCCATCTCGCTGATCCGGGCGGGATATGCCGGGCAGATCCGCGTGTCGGACCTGGCGCGGGCCTCGGGGATGAGCGTCGCGACCCTCCACCGTCGTTTCAAGGCAGAGACGGGCATGTCGCCTTTGCAGTACCGCACCCTCATCCGTCTCTACGAGGCCCGCAGCAGGCTGATCACCTCGCCCGGCAATGTGGCCGGGGTGGCCTTCGGCCTGGGCTATGAAAGCGCCTCGCAATTCTCGCGCGACTACGCCCGGGCCTTCGGCGCCCCGCCCCTGCGCGATGCCCGGCGCATCCGCGCGGGTCTGGTGGACGAGAGGGCCGAAAGCCCGGTCTGATCCGGCAGGCGCCAGCCCGATGTCGATTGCCCGGATGGGAGGGGACAGGGGGTCGGATCTTTTGCTCGGCCCAGCCCGGCTCTCGCATCGCATGGCGCGATTTCAATGCTGTGACCCACGCAATGCCGGAAAAGGCACCGTCAGGTCTGGTCGATCGTGATCGTCGCACCAGCCTGTTCCAGTGCGCCCAGGAACCCATCGGGCTCCATGAGCTGTTCGGGAAAATAGAGCCCGGCCGGAAACGCCGGGCGCCCCGCCAGCCCGAGTGTCGCAGACAGGGAGAGAGTGGCGCTCAGGCCGGTCAAGGACGCCTGTCCGCGCGTGAACTCCAGGGTCGAGCGCCGCATGATCTTCCGGCCATCACGTTCCCCGGCAATGTCCAGGATCACCTCTGTCCCGACGGTTCCGCCCCGCAGACGGCTCGAGGAGATGCCGCTGGCCAGATCGAAGCGAATGTCGGCCGCGCCCGATGCGGCCTGAAGACTGACGATGTCATAGGGCGCAAACGCCGCGGCCGAGAGCGTGCGGCCATCGATCGCCGTGATGTCCCGCGTGGCATCCGCCCCGGTCAGCCAGACCCGGCGACCCTCGCGGAAGGCCAGCGCCCCGGCGCCGCCCAGATCCATGTCCTCCAGTGCGGCCGGTCCGGTCGGATCGAGGTCGTCCACGATCGCGGACACATGGATCGAGTGGACGGCATCGAGACCCGTCATCGACGCCAGGGCCAGGAAGACCGTGGGTCCGGCGTGCCAGTGGCTGGACAGCACCACCGGCGAGGCGCTTG
Organism: Paracoccus liaowanqingii; assembly: GCF_004683865.2. Lineage (NCBI taxonomy): Bacteria > Pseudomonadati > Pseudomonadota > Alphaproteobacteria > Rhodobacterales > Paracoccaceae > Paracoccus > Paracoccus liaowanqingii. The sequence continues at coordinate 3,200,650 of NZ_CP038439.1, forward strand.
GGCGGCGAATGACATGCGCCATCTCCCCACCGACCTCGACCAGCCAGTTGCCGATGCTGAGATAGGGATGTCCAAGATCAAGAGCGTATCGGAGGCCCTGCAGGCCGGCGTCTTGGACGACCATCACCACGGCACCGACATCCGCGTCACGACCCAGCCCAAGCCGGGGCTGCGCCGTGTCGACCTGAACCGCTTCGGCCAGGCCCACGTCGCGGGCAAGGGCCGCGGCCTTGTCGATGTTTTGTCCTCCGATGAGAAGGGGGATATCCGGATGTCGGTCACGGAAGTGACGCACCATCTGTTCGCCGACGACACCCGTGCCGCCGACAAAGAGGATCTTTCCAGTCATTCGAATTCTCCAGTCATGACAGACAGACATGAGGGCGCTGAGGCGTCGGGCCGGTCGCCGCAGCCAAGGGCGTCAGCGAGGGAACGTCCTGTCCAGCCAGTCGAGAACGATCCGGTTGGCCTCTTCGGGCTTTTCCTCGGGCGTCCAGTGCCAGGTGTCGACGATGACGTGCCTTTCCAGATCCGGGACGAGGGCATCCATGCCGTCGGTCATGCTTGGACGCAGGACCACGTCATTTTCCGCCGAGATCATCAGCGAGGGGACGCGGACCATCTGGTCGACCTCCAGCCCCGCCTGCCAGTTGCGCGAGATGTTGCGATACCAGTTGATGGCCGGCGTGAAGCCGGTGCGCGCGTACTGGCTGACGTAGAAGTCCAGTTCCCCGGCGCTCAGCACATCCTGTCCAGGGAATTGCGCGGGCGCTGGCTGACCGTAATATTCCATGTTCTTCAACTCGGCCGGCATCTGATCCCAGTCCTCAGGGGTCCCGAGGTCCTTTCGCAGGGCCCCGCGCAGCGTTCCCTCCGGGTCGCTGTTCATGGCGATGTCGGCCAGGTCGCCGTCCTAGAACATCAGCACATACATGCCGGGGCGATAGACCTCGCGCATCTGGGCGATCGGATCGCGGCCCGGATCGGCGGTGAAGTCGTCGCCGTCACCCAGCACGGGCGCGACAAGATCGGGGTGCAGCCAAAGGCCCCAATGGGGGATATGCGGCGTGTTGAACGAGACGACGCCCGTGGTCCGCTCTTCATGGAACAGGGCCATCTGCCAGGCGAGCAACCCGCCCCAGTCATGCCCCACGAAAACGGCTTCATCGACGTCGAGGCCGTCGAGCATGCCCGCAATGTCACCGGTCAAATCGGCAATGTCATAGTCCTCGACATTCTCCGGGGCGTCGCTCAGCCCATAGCCGCGCAGGTCGGGGACGATGACCCGATAGCCGGCATCGACAAGGGCCGGGATCTGATGGCGCCACGTATAGGCCAGACCCGGAAATCCGTGCAGAAGCACGACCGCCGGCCCGGATCCGGCCTCGTAGACGGCAAGCTCGATGCCGTTCGTGCCGACCATCTCGACGGGCGGCATGGTCGGAGCGATGCCTGGCAGGTCGGCAAGGGCGGGGACGGCCATCAGGACCGTGGCGGCGGCAAAGCCCGCGAGGGCCGTTCTGCGTGTCAAATTCATCGGGGTGAAGACCTTCGGGCTTTGGGGGACGCCCCGCGATGCGGCTGCCGGTCTGGCAGCCGGGGGCGCCGGAATGCGGTGGATGTCACGACCGCTGCGTGCTACACTAAGTAAGTTACTTATGGTAATATTGCGGCTCAGGTCGCCAATGTCAAGCAGGGAGACAGGTTTGTCCGGAAAGATGCCCAAAGCGGATCGTCGCGCGCAGCTGCTGGACGTGGCCCATCGGATCGTGCGGCAGCAGGGAACGGATGCCCTGACGCTCGGGACGCTGGCCGACCAGGCCGGCGTGAGCAAGCCGATCACCTACAATCATTTCGAGACACGGTCCGGTCTGCTGGTCGCTCTCTACGGCGAGATCATGGACAGGCAGACCAGGGCACTGGCCGATGCGATCAAGGACACCGGGCAGGCGCTCGATCAGGTCTCCCGCGTTCTCGCCGAGGCCTACATGGACTGCCACGCGTCCATCGGACCGGAATGGCACGCCATCGGCGCGGCGCTCAGGGGCAGCGCGGAGATGGATGGCTATCAGCGCCGGATGATCGAGGGGCATGTCGCCTTCTTCGGACGCGTTCTGTCGCCGCTGACCGAGTTGCCGGACGAGACCGTCCACCGTCGCTGCGTCGGGATCATCGGCGCGGCCGAAGCCCTCTCGGACGCGATGGTCCGCGGCCAGACGAGCCGAGACCACGCCGTCTCCGACCTTGACGCCCTGATCGTCGGTTGGCTGCGACGATAGGGAAAACCTTGCCCGGAGGCGCCGCGACAAGGGGATGACGGGCCGATGTGAGTCGACGCCTTCCTGCCTCTCGCGGGCCGAACCTCGGGCAGGCTGGATCCGGCCAAGGCCGGCACCGATCGGACGCGCGTGACGCAGATGCTACCGGGCTTTCGGAAGGAACTTCTGTTCTTGATCCCGGACGCGCGCAGTGTTTTGCCGATGTAGACAAAGCTCCTGCGGGAGAGGGACAACGTGATGTTGCGCGCGCATTTTTTTTACTTTTTCAAAGGGCTGATCATAAGGTCCGGAACATGGTCCCTGCAGTTCCCCTTGGTGGTTCGCCTCCCTGATTGTGGTTTTTGGCAAAAAACGTCCTCTGTCGGCGCTGCGACCTCGTCTGCCCAGGAAGTGGATGCTCAGAATGCGTGGCAGCATCGACACGAAGACCCCAAAGCTGCCGCACGACTGCAGGGCAACATCAACGCCAGGAGCCTCTACTGAGGTTTGACGTCTCCACATAAGCCCACCGACATGTTGACGATGACAGCACGCTGTCGTAATGACAATACAACGTCATAATTAACGGTGTGGGATATGCCCGTCGAACCCCCGTCTTCCAGCCCTGAAGAAATCGAGCTTCGCAGTGCGTTGACCGATCTCATCGTGGAGATCTTCAGATTGAACGGCGACCTCCTCCAATCGGGTGACGCACTGGTCGGCGACCTGGGCTTGACGAGTGCGCGCTGGCAGGTGCTTGGGGCCATGTCCCGCTCTCCTGTTTCGTTGCCGGTCGCGCATCTCGCGCGCGACATGGGACTGACGCGTCAAGCCGTGCAGCGGGTGGTGGACGACATGCAGGCGGGTGGTTTGGTCAGGCTGGACCCGAACCCGCACCACAGCAGAGCAAAGCTCGTTGCGATGACCGGGCAGGGGCTGGGCGCGTATGAACAGGCAATGGCGCGTCAGCAGGCTTGGGCAGACAATCTTGCCGCTGACCTGCAGGTTTCGACGATCATCGGTGCCGTCGATCTTCTGCAAATCCTGAGACGGCGTCTTGCCGGCGACAACACCACCACCACTCTGAAATAGGAATTTATCATGCCAAACACAGCAACAGGACCCATCCGGGCCTCCGCGCTCTCGAAGGCGCGTGTCGCACACGTTGCCCTACGTATCAGGGATCGCGAATCTGGCATCGCCTGGTATCGGGACAAACTGGGGATGCAGGTGGTTCGTGCCTTTGATCTGAATGGCATGACATTCACAGAAATGGCGATGGAGAGCGGCGAAGCGTTTCGACTGGAATTGGTTTCGGGCGATGGTGCCGTCGAACGACCCGGTGACGGCGAGCTATCCGACAGCTTTCTGCTGAACGGATGGCATCACTTGGGGATCTGGGTCGACGACGTCGATCTGGCGGTGGACGAACTCAGGGGCCGGGACGTCCGCATCACCCTCGATCCCACCGACAATCACGAATGGATGGTGCGTGTCGCGTTCATTGCGGATCCTTGGGGAAACGTGATCGAGCTGCTTCAACCTCTTCAAGCTGGATGACACCAGCCGCCGCCCTGCCGCGAGGGCGGCGACAACCATTGCACTGAACATCACCGCTGTTCCGCGGAAAACGAAGAACAGGGGTGTTTCGAACGCGTTCGAAACATGCCTCGCGGGAACGGGCAGAACGCTCATCGCACCCCAGCCAGTGGTCTGGGTCAAGGCCAGACTGAACAGACCAAATGACGGTGCTGCTCAGTGCGATTTGGTCGGCTGGCATGAAGTCGCCGTGACAGAAGCGAACGGCAGGAACGTCGGATCGCGGTCCAAAGCGACCCTCTCAACCAGTTTCGGGACCTTCCGCGTCAGAGTTTGCAGCCATGCCGTAACGCAGTCCGTCGATCAGCAGTCTTACCAAGCGTCGGACAACCTCGGGATCGGAATGGCCGGAGGGCGTGCACAGGCCCGCAACCGCGCGCAACAGATCCCGGGGTTCGACATCCGCGCGCAGTTCACCGGCATCTGCCGCCGCGTGAAGGAGAGACGTCAGAGCCGGCTCGAGGCGCGCGTCGAAATAGGCGGGCAAAGTCGCATAGGCCGGCCCCCCGGAATGAAGGGATGAGGCAAGGCCGCGTTTGGCCAGGATGAAGTCCACATATCGCTGCATCCACAGATCGACAGCGTCCGCAGGCGCATGATCCTGCGCGAGGGAAAGAGCGGCATCGGCACAGGCGTCGACCTCGCGCCGGAACACCGCCGCGATCAGATCCGCGCGTTGAGGAAAGCGGCGGTAGATCGTGCCCACCCCCATGCCCGCCTCATCGGCGATCTCGCGCATCGGCGCGTCGACCCCGGTCCTCGCAAAGACGATCCGTGCGGCCTCGATGAGCTTGCCTTCGTTGCGCCTGGCGTCCGCCCGCATCGGGGCTGCACCGGTATCGTCCGGCCGGAGCTTGGGGTTTTTCAGCTGTGACACAGCACCTCCTCTTGCTAAGCGGAACGTTGTTCCGTATACACGGAAGAGTGTTCCGCTTACTATGTATCTTGTGCGGAAGCCGCTGACCATATCCTAAAGGGAATTCCGCCATGACCGACAACCGCGTCGCCCTTGTCACCGGGGCAAATCAGGGGATCGGCTTTCAGATCGCCCGGGACCTGGCCGCACAGGGCCTGACCGTGCTGGTTGGGGCGCGCGATCTGGCCAAGGGCGAGGCCGCCGCAAATCAGATCGGGGATCGCGCGCATGCCATCCGGATCAACGTGACCGATCAGGCCTCGATTGATGCCGCGGCAGAGCGTATCCGCCGCGAATTCGGCCGGCTTGATGTCTTGATGAACAATGCCGGCATTTCGCGCGCGCAGCCGGACCAGCCCTTCGGCGTTGCTGTCAGGACCAGCCTGCTGACCGAAGCCCCGATCGCGGATGTCCGGCGGGTGTTCGAGACCAACGTGTTCGGCGTGATCGCCGTGACGCAGGCGATGCTGCCGCTTCTGCGCGAGGCGCCTGCGGGCCGCATCGTGATCACCGGCAGCTCGGGCGCATCCCTGAGCCTGAACTCGGATCCGACCAACGATCACCGCAGGATGTTCGGCACCTACTCCGTGTCCAAGACCGCCGTCCATGCCGTGATGCTGGCCTTTGCGCTGGCGCTTGAGGACACGCGGATCAAGGTCAATGCCGCCTGTCCCGGTTTCACCTCCACAGCACTCAACAACTTCAACGGGACGCGAAGCCTGCAGGAGGGTGCCCGCGAACCGGTGCGACTGGCACTGATCGGCGACGCTGGCCCGACGGGCAGCTTTTCCGACGAGGACGGCCCGGTCGCATGGTGATGCTGACCAGTCTTGGCATCCCGCTTTTGAAGAAAGGACGACGCCAGAATACAAACTTGCGTCACTGGGGCAACTGGCTTCGTCGGCTCTGCCACCGTTTCTGAGTTTCTCGGCGCCGGGCAGCGCGTCATTGGACTTGCCCGAACAGCCATCTCGGCAGGTCGAGTTCCAGCTTGGTTCGTCCCGCATCGCAGACCTCAAGACGCCGTCGCCGATCGGCCGCCATGCGGGCCCAAGCTTTCGTTCACGAAATCTGCACGTGCCGCCACTGGGAAAATGATAAAGACCAGGCATACTCCGGACCTGAGCTGCAATGTCGTCAGATCGGCAGCTCCGACGTGGCCTTCTCCGTCGAGACCACGATGGACGATCGAAACTTCCGGACGTTCTTGTCGGCGAAGAAGAAACGGTGGGTGAACGCCTCGTAGTCCCCAATATCCTGCGCCATCACGATGAGGATGAAGTCGGCATCCCCGGCAATGCAATAGAAGTGAGTGACCTGCCGGATCCTCCCGTGCCTTGCGCTTGAAGGCGTCGATCTGGTCGACACGATCCCGCTCAAGTTCGACCGCAACGGTGGCAGTGATGCCCAATCCCACCGCCATGGTCGCGATAACGTGGTTCGTCATGACGGCGGCACCAAGCGCCAACCCGGCGGCAATCCGGGTGGAGGATGATTGTCCACCCAGTGAGGATGCGACCAAGCTGACCCCGATCAGCCCGGGCAGGTCATCCAGCATCCAGGTCTGTCGTGATGCCCGAATGCGGCCCCCTGCAACAGGTCCTGCGACACGGATGGAGAATGCCGTGACGGTCAACAGAACGATCACGGCCCGAGACGTTACGCTCATCCAAGGACTGCTTTCCTGCGACGCAGAAGGGCGCAGGCTGCCAGCCCCATGAGCGCTCCTGCAATGATCCCATAGGCTTTGGGCAACCCAGAGATACGACAGTCACAGTGACCCCTGCCGCGATGGCCCATGGCAGGAGTTGCGAGGGCCCTCGCCAAAGCCCCCTCGCCAAAGCGATGAAGGCGGCCGTGAACGCAAAGCTCGGTGGCGCAAGATCGGCGCACGGACCTTCGAGGACCTGTTCAGAGCCCTTGGCGACATCTGCAGAATGTCCTCACCCCAGGAGTGCTGGAATGATTTCCACGCGGCAGGGTATGTGCCAGGTTAAGTCAGAAAGGCTTGAGTGCTCGAAAGGACGTCCGGCGTGCAGCTCATTGGCCTGTGCCGCCCGTGATCGGGACGTCTGCCCTACCCGATCCGTGCGCGCCAATCCTCGAGGACGGTGTTGTTGCCGATGCTGGACGCCGGGCCCATCTGCGGCCAGCTGAGGCCTGTGCGGCCCTCGGCAATGGCCCGGCTCGCGGCTTCGGCCTCGAATGCAAAGAGATGCTCCGGATGGCGGAGGTCTTCGACGCGCCGCTGTCCCGCTGTCGTCACCTGGATGCGCGCGTCCGACGGACCCCCGTCGCGCCCGGGCGTCCAGGGGGTCGGAAGCAGCAGTCTGCCCCGGTCGCCTTCGACATGAACGGTGTTTTCCATTGTCTGACTGATCGCGCAGCCGATCTCGGCCGTCATGCCGTCGGCGAACCCCAGCACGCCGTGCGCGACTTCGACGACGCCGCTTCGGCCGATCACGCCGGTTCCGCCGATCGTTTCCGGCTCGGCGTATCGACCCTGCGCGGCGCCTGCAAAAAGGCGCGCGGCAGAGACGGGATAACCGCCGACATCCAGGATGGCGCCGCCGCCCAGCTCTTGCGAGAACAGGCGCGAACCGGGACTGAACGGCGCCTCGAAGCCGAACGTCGCGCGCAGGTGCCGAAGCGTGCCGATCTCGCCCGATCGGAGGATCTCCACCGCCCGCGCGATCTGCGGATGGCACAGGTACATGTAGGCTTCCATGAAGAAGACCCGGTTCCGCGCCGCTGCCTCGACAAGCGTCCTGACCTCGGCGGCGGTGATCCCGGCCGGTTTCTCGACCGAGACGTGCTTGCCGGCACGGATTGCCATCAAGGCCTGCTCGGCATGGAAGGGATGCGGGGTCGCGATATGAATGGCATCCACGTCCGGATCCTTGCACAGGTCCCGGTAGTCGGTGTATCGCTTCGCCTCGTCCAGATTATATCGATCCCCGAACGCGCGCCCGCGCGCCTCGCTGCGGCTCGACACCGCGATGAGAGCGCCCGAGGCAGCCTGTGCCATGCCGTCCGCGAAGTTCCGGGCGATATTCCCGGGACCGACCAGACCCCACCGTATCGTCGTCATATGGCGTTCTCCCAACCAGACTGTGCGCATTTTCGCTGACCAAGGCACGATCCAAGCGTGCGGGCACCGTGGTGGCCGTGCCGGGACAAGCCGGCATGCGGCCCTGTGCCGGTGATGTGGCTAGGCCCGCGCGGGCAGCCGCACCCGGACCTGATAGGTCCTGCCATGCTTGACATGCCTCAGGACGTTTCCGTCGAGTTGCTCCCCGTCAACGTGGATCTCCCGGTCTGTCAGCCCGCCGACGCGCGCGACGTCGACCTCGAAGAGGGCGCCCCGGAATGTCCTGCGGAAGCGGCAGCGATCCCAGTCCGAGGGGATCTGGGGCGCGATCACGACCCCGTCGCGCGTGCCCCGAAGGCCGCAAAGCTGCTCGATCACAAGACGGTAGAACCACGAGGCCGTCCCGGTATTGAACAGGTTGCTGGACCGTCCCGCGGTCCGGGGATGCTGGTGCCACGCCCCGCGATAGTAGTTCGGGATATAGAGCGGCAGTTGGCCGCGGACGGCAATGTCGCCCGCCTCGGGCTCGGTCAGCATTGCGCGCAGCACGCGGTATGCCCGATCCCCTTCCTCGACATGATAGAGGGCCGCGGCGTAGAAGGCGGCGGCGTGATTGTAGACCGCGCCGTTCTCGGCGCTGCCGGGCCATTTCTGGGTCAGCCGGCCCACATCCTCGCGCATCCGGGTGTAGGCGGGGGCGAACATGGCGACGCCGTAGGGCGTATCGAGCTGCTCATCGATGGCGCGCAGCATGCGGGCTTGGCGATCCTCGTCCGCCGCGCCGCAGAGCATCGCCCAACTTTGGGCGTTGAGGTAGATCCGCCCCTCGTCGTCGGCAGAGACGCCGAAATGCTTCCCGTCGTCGGTGATCCCGCGGGCATACCAGTCGCCGTCCCACAGATGCGCGTTGATCCTATCGACCATGGCGGCGGCCTCGTGTCGCAGCCAGCCCGCGGTGTCCTCGTCCGCTGCTGCATCGCACACCTCGGCCCAGAGGGACATGGCATAGCTCGACGCCTCGGCCAGCCACCCCGAGACGCCCTTGCCCTTGTATCCCACCATGTTCATGGGGTCGTTCCAGTCGCCCTGTGCGATCAGAGGCAGGCCACGCTCGTCCACCTCGCCTGCCAGGAAGCTGAGCGCGCGTGTGACGTGGTCGTAGAGGCTGTCCGTCGTGTCGCTGTCGGACCAGCCGACCTGTGCTGCAAGGATGGTGCGGTCGTTCGTTTCGTCCAGATAGGCGCAGGTCGTGATCACCAGCCAGACCGCATGGTCGGTATGGGGGATCTGGTTGATGTATTTCAGCGTCGCATCGGGGCGCAGCAGGATGCCATCCGGCACCTTGCCCGAGACGGACTGCTGGCTTGCGGTGCGCAGGATGACCTCGCGGGTCGTGTCCGGCCGGATGAACACCATGCCAAGCGCGTCCTGCAGGTAGTTCCGCGTCTGCGGGTCGGTCGTCAGGCGGTTGGTATCGCCGTGATAGAAGACCTGCCGCGGCAACCAGTGGTTGACGAATGCGTCGAACGCGGCGTCGGGCGTCTCGATTTCAAAGCTGCCCAGCCCGTCCGCGATATAGGCGCGGGTGGCGCCTTGCACCGCCGCCGCGTCGCCGCGCAGGTATTTCCCGATCAGCGTCGCGACTTCGGATGTGTCATGCGCAGGCCCGAAGATCAGGCGAAAGCGCTCGGATCCGCCTGCGGAAAGCGACAGGTCGTATTGCAGGATGCCCGCCGGGATCTCGTAGGCCGCGTCGCCCCCGGCCAGGTTCCTGCCGCCCTGCAGCGCGGATGGGTCGGCAAGCCCGCCCTCGCCCTCGAAGGCCTGCTGCGAGACCTCGACATGGTCCGGCAAGCGGTCGGCGGCAAGAAACGTGATATCCTTGAGATGGCGGTTCCGGAAGTAATCCTCGACCGCCTGATAGGGGGTGACGCTGGTGCAGATGACGGCGCCGAGGTCGGCGTCGAAATGTCCGCCCATGTTCATCCATGACATGTAGCCGACCGGGAAATACGGGACGAACGAGACGTCCCGCGTGCCGTCGCCGATGTTTGTGACCGTCGCCGTCCAGATCTCGGCCACGTCATCCTCGGGCAGTTCGAGACAGAGGTCGACGCGCAGTCCGTCCTTCTCGACCGTCCAGCGCATGTCAGAAAGGCCCGGCTCGAAGACAAAGCTGTCCGGCCGCGCCCGCACCGGCTCGTGCGGGGCCGAGAACAGCGCCCCGCTTCGGTTGTCGCGGACATAGAAGAACCGGCCCGGGTGATGGGCGAAATAGCGATGCTCGGGCTGCATGAAGCTCTGCCCGGCCATCGTCGGCACATGGGCGTATTTCCTAGGCTCGGGGTCCATGTACTGGCTGACGGCGAAGCCCCGGCAGCTCATCTGGATCATCATCCGCCGGTTCCACAGATAACCGGCCGCGGACGGCGCCAGCATGGGGTCGGTCAGGCGGAAACGGGTTCCGTTGTCGATGAATTCGGGCATGATCGTCTTTCGATGCTGCGCAATCAGGGGGCGGACGGGGGCGGCGCGGTGGATTTGCGCGCGCAGAGGGTGGGCTCGAACCGCTCCTGGAAGGGCATGTCGAGACCATAGGTGAGGTTGAGAAGCTGGCGGCAGGCCGACTGCGTCATCTCGACGATGGGTGCGTGGATCGTGCTCAGCGCGGGAACCATGTAGGCGGCGAAATCGACGTCGTCGTAGCCCAGCACGGACACCTGGTCCGGCACCTTGATGCCGGAGGCCTGGAGGCGGGCCGCGACCACCATGGCCACCTTGTCGTTGCCGCAGAACACCGCGGTGAATTCGCCTGCCGACTGCATCAGGGTGTCGGCGGCCTGCTCTCCGCCGGCATAGCTGTACGCGCCCTCGATGACACGTTCGGGCGCCACCGGATTGTTCAGTCGCTCCAACTCGTCGATGAAGCCGTTATGCCGTTGCTTGGCGTCCTGCGCCGAGAGCCGGCCGGTGATGACGGCGATCTTCCGATGGCCGAGGCCGTGGAGATGCTGGGCGGCAAGGCGCCCGCCGCGGTCATGATTTATCGAAAAGGCCCGGCCGGGCAGCGCCTCGACCTCGCGGTTGATGCAGACGAGGTTCGGATATCGATCCGACAGGCTGGCCAGTCTGAAATCGCCAAGCCGCGACCCCGACATGAGGATGCCATCGCAGTCGCGATTGATCAGGTAGTCGATATGGGCAAGCCGGTCCTCGTCGGACTGTGCATCCTCGGCATTTGCAAGGATCATGTGCTTTCCGTGCTGCCGAAGCTCCAGTTCGATGGCCCGGATCATCATCTGGTAATAGGGCCCTTCGAGAGACGGCACCCATACCCCCACAAGTTCCGAGCGGCGGGAAGACAGCGACCGGGCGATGCTGTTGGGCCGGTAGTTGAGCTGACGGATCGCAAGGGCGATCTTTTCGGCGGACTTCTGCGAAATAGAACCGTTTCCAGAAACGAATCTGGAGACGGTCCCGGATCCGACTCCGGCAAGCTTTGCCACGTCCTTCAATGTCGCCGTCTTGTGTTCCGCCATGATGAGTGCCCAAAGTATCCTTATTACTTTACAGGTGTTTGAAGACCAACTGTAGGAAGATGCTCCTGCCCGGATGCATTGCCGCACATCAGTTGTCGCAGGAACGATTGACAAGATCAAGTCACCGTGTTTGAAATGGAACCGGTTCCATTGGAGGTTCTGGAGCATCTCGCGGCCCTCGAAGTTTCGGGCGGCGAAGATCGATTTGGTGCATTGGGGAGGACACATGTTTCACAAGACAAGGCTGATGGCGCAGACCGCCATCGCTCTGGCCATCGGCGCAACCGCAGGACATGCTCAGGAGGCGGAGGTCATCCACTTCTGGACCTCGGGGGGCGAGTCCGCGGCGATCTCGGTTCTGGCTGACGCGTTCGAGGAGCGTGGCGGCGAATGGACCGACAACGCCATTGCCGGCGGTTCGGCCGCCCGCAGCGCCGCCATAAACCGGATCATCGGCGGCGATCCGTCCACCGCCGCGCTGTTCAACACCTCGCAGCAATATCACGAGATCATCGCCGAGGGCTTGCTGAACGACATCGACGACGTCGCCACCCGGAACGATTGGGACAACATTCTGCCGGCCCCGATCGTCGACGCGATCAAGGTCGACGGCAGATACTATGCGGCCCCCGTCAACATCCACATGCCGCTCTGGATCTGGTATTCCTCGGGCGCGCTGGAGCAGGCAGGTATCGAGTCGCCTCCAGAGACGATGGAGGAATTCTTCGCCGCGCTCGACGCCCTGCAGGCCGCCGATATCACGCCGCTCGCCCTCGGGGGTCAGCGTTGGCAGGAAAACCTGCTCTTCTCCGCGATGATGACCAATGTCGGCGGGCGGGATCTTTGGACCGGCATCTATGCCGACAAGGACGAGGAGGCAATCAACTCGCCCGAATTCCGGGAGGTCATCGAGACGTTCGTCCGGCTGAAGCCCTATGTGGACAGTGCCTCGCCCGGTCGAAACTGGAACGACGCCACGGCGATGCTGATCGGCGACACGGCAGGGTTTCAGGTCATGGGCGATTGGGCCAAGGGCGAATTCACGCAGGCCGATCAGCAGATCGGCGTCGATTACAACTGCCTGCCGGGTCTGCGAGAGGATGCCCCCTATGTGCTGGGCGGCGACGTGTTCGTCTTTCCGCGGACCGAGGATCCGGCCCAGATCGAGGCTCAGAACCTGCTGGCCGAGACGATCACCGCTCCGGACGTCCAGGTGGCGTTCAACAACCTCAAGGGTTCGATCCCGATCCGGTTCGACGTCGACGTGTCCGCGATGGACGCGTGCGCCGCACTGGGCATGGAGATCATGGGCGACCCGTCGCGCCTGGTGCCGGACGCCTCCCAGATGATGAACGAATACGTCTATGGCTCGGTCCAGGACGTCGTCACCGAACTCTGGAACACGGACATGAGCGTCGACGAGGCGGTCGAGCGTTTCGGCAACGCGCTGCAGAACTGATCCGGACCTACGGAAAGTCTGGTGACGGAGGGAGGGCATCGTCCTTCCCTCCTTCGATAGAGGGAGGATACCGTGCAGACCGCTCAACTCACCCGGCATATGCGACGCAATACGGCAGCATATCTGGCCCTGCTCCCGATGGCCGCCATCGTCGTCTTCGCCTATCTGGGCACCATGGCGTGGTCGGTCCGCCTGTCTTTCACAAGCTCGCGCATGCTGCCCCGGAACGACTTCGTGGGCTTCGACCAATATGCCCAGCTGTTCGGCACGTCGCGCTGGCTGACCTCGCTGGAGAACTTCGTCTTCATCGCGATCTTCTTTCTGGCGATCTGCTTTGTCCTGGGAACGCTGCTGGCAATTTTCATCGACCAGAACGTGCGCGCGGAGGGCCTGTTCCGGACGGCCTTTCTCTATCCCTACGCCATGTCCTTCGTCGTGACCGGCCTGATGTGGCAATGGATCCTCAACCCTGATCTGGGGATCGAGCGGACCATGCGCAATCTGGGCTTTTCGGACTTCGTCCTGGACTGGGTGGTCAACAGCGACACCGTCCTCTACGCCGTCGTCCTGGCGACCGTCTGGCACGGCGCCGGTCTGGTGATGGCCTTGCTGCTCGCCGGCCTGCGGGGCATCGACACGGACCTGTGGAAGGCCACGCGGATCGACGGCATACCGCTCTGGCGCGCCTACGCCTTCATCATCCTGCCGATCTTGCGACCGATGATCATCACCTCGCTGGTGCTGCTGTCGATCAGCATCGTCAAGATGTATGACCTGATCATCGCGATGACCAATGGCGGGCCCGGAACGGCCAGCGAGGTGCCGGCCAAGTTCATCATGGACAACCTGTTCGAGCGCGCCAATATCGGCCTGGCCACGGCGGCATCGACGACCATGCTGGTCACCGTCCTGCTGATCATCGCGCCGGTCCTCTATTCGCAATACCTCGGCAAGAAAGGGACCACGGCATGAGCGTGGCCGAAGCGAACGCGCCTGCCCTCCGGCGCCCGGTGACTTCCCAGCAGCGTTGGGGCCGGATCGGCATCTACGCCTTTCTGGGCGTCATGACGGTTTTCTTTCTGCTGCCGCTCTACGTGATGATCGTCACCTCGCTGAAGACCATGGACGAGATCCGGCTTGGCCAGATCTTCGCGCTGCCCGTGCAGCCGACGTTGGAGGCTTGGGCCACGGCATGGTCCAGCGCCTGCACGGGGCTCGACTGCACCGGCCTTCGCATCGGCTTCTGGAACTCGGTCCAGATCCTGATCCCAAGCGTCATCCTGTCGATCCTTCTGGGCGCCCTCAACGGCTATGCGCTGTCGTTCTGGAAGGTCCGCGGGGCGAACCTGCTCTTTGCCTGCCTGCTGCTGGGCGCCTTCATGCCCTATCAGGTGTTCATCTATCCGCTGGTACGCTTCTATGCTCAGGCGGGCATCTATGGATCGCTGCCGGGGATCGTCCTCACCCATGTCATCTTCGGGATGCCGGTGATGACCCTTCTGTTCCGGAACTACTATTCGGGACTGCCGACCGAGCTGTTCAAGGCGGCCCGGGTCGATGGCGCCGGGTTCTGGGCGATCTTCTTCACCATCATCCTGCCGATGTCGGTCCCGATCACCATCGTCGCGGTCATCATGCAGGTGACGGCCATCTGGAACGACTTCCTGCTGGGGCTGGTCTTCGCCGGGCGGGAGAACCTGCCGATGACCGTGCAGCTGAACAACATCGTCAACACCACCACGGGCGAGCGGGCCTACAACGTCAACATGGCCGCGACCATCCTGACGTCCCTGGTTCCGCTGGCCGTTTATCTTGGGTCCGGCCGCTGGTTTGTCCGCGGCATCGCGTCCGGCGCGGTAAAGGGGTAAGTCATGACTTCCGTTTCCATCCGAAATCTCGGGATCCGCTACGGCCAGCAGGTCGTCATGGAGGATCTCAACCTGGACATCCGCGACGGCGAATTCCTCGTTCTGCTCGGGCCGTCCGGCTGCGGCAAATCCACCCTGATGAACGCCGTCGGCGGTCTGACGGACGCGAGCGCGGGCAGCATCCACTTCGACGAAAAGGACGTGACCTGGCTTGATCCGAAGGACCGCGGCATCGGCATGGTGTTCCAGTCCTATGCGCTCTATCCGACGATGAGCGTGCGGAAGAACATGTCCTATGGCCTGCGCATGGCCAAGGTCGACCGGGCAACGATCGAGAAGAAGGTGGCCTGGGCCGCCGATATCCTGCAGATCACGCATCTGCTCGACCGCAAGCCCGCCGCTCTGTCGGGCGGACAGCGCCAGCGCGTGGCCATCGGTCGCGCCTTGGTGCGCGACGCCGACATCTTCCTGTTTGACGAGCCCCTGTCGAACCTGGACGCCAAGTTGCGCGCAGAGCTGAGGCTGGAAATCAAGAAGCTGCACAAGTCGATCGGCTCGACCATGATCTACGTGACCCACGACCAGATCGAGGCCCTGACGCTTGCGGACAGGATCGCCGTCATGAAGGACGGCATCATCCAGCAGCTCGACACCCCGCTGAACGTCTACAACAAGCCGGCCAATGCGTTCGTCGGCAGCTTCCTCGGCTCGCCTGCCATGAACAAGATCGAAGGGCAGTTCGCGACGCGCAACGGCGTCCTCACCTTCGAGGCCGGCAGCTTCGTACTCGATATCGATGCCTATCCCTTCGTCGATCGCGTCGAGAGCGGTCAGAAGGTGACGCTCGGCCTTCGGCCCGAGCATATCGTCCCGGCTGGCGGCCCATCGGGGCAGTTCGAGGTCCATCTGTCGCTGATCGAACCGATGGGCAACGAGATCCTGGCCTGGTCCGATTTCGAGGGGATCAGTCTGGTGCACCGATTGAGTCAGGAAGACGATTTCACGGTGGGAAAGCCCTTCTTCGTGAATATCGATACCAGGAAGGCGTCCTTCTTTGACCAAGCCACCGGGAAGCGACTTTAGGAAGTTCGGCCTTTCGGCCTGAGGGTGCAATTCTTTCTCAGGATGGCAGGACGCATTTCAGGCGGTTTTTGGCGGCCATTTGTCTTCCTTGGCCAATCAAGGCGTCTCTACAGTGCGCAGCTGCCTCGTCTGCAGAGGAGGCAGACGTTTCGATGGCGTGGACGGGTCGACGCGATGAGCCTCTCAGGGCCCTCGTGGGACCTGCAGTGAATGCGGTCGCAATATCTGTGCAACGGTCTTGTAGCGGCCACAGGGCGCCTGCCGGGTTGCAGTGCAGATCTGAAAAGCGGCCGCTCGTGTTTCGGCACCGGAGCCCTTCATCCTCACGTGTCCTGTCGTGCGTTTACAAACCTTGGGCTCGTGACGAAACGTGGCCTGCCAAAATGGCAAATGCTGAGAGACGTGATGCAGGCATGATATGCCCGGCGCTTGAGCGCCGCCGGGAGGAAGATGCGCAGAAGTTCGGCAGCTTATGTTTATGCATTATCTGCAGGTATCATTCCCCTTACCCTCCCTCCCGATACCCTGATCTCGTCCTCATTGGGCAGGCACCCCAGGGGTGCCTGCCGCAGAGATCAAAGGGATAGGCATGACATTTAACCCACAGGGGATATCGCGGCGCTCGCTGCTGTCGATGATCGGGGCCGTGGCAGGCGCAGGTGCGATGTATGGCGCGATGAGCACGATGGGGCTTGCGCAGCCGTCCGGTTTCGCAGGCCGACTGCAACTTCAGGGCAATGTGCAGGGCACGAGTGTCCTGATCCTGGGCGCCGGCCTGGCCGGCATGACCGCGGCCTACGAACTGCGCGCCGCCGGCTATCAGGTCAAGGTGCTCGAGTTCCGCGAGAAGGCCGGCGGCCGCTGCTGGACGCTCCGGGGCGGCGACAGCTATACCGAGCTGGGCGGCGAGACGCAGGACGTGACCTTTGCCGAGGGCAATTACCTCAACCCCGGCCCGTGGCGCATCCCCTCGGATCACTACGCGGTGCTGGACTACTGCAAGCGCTTCGGCGTCAAGCTGGAGCCGTTCATCCAGGTCAACTACAACGCCTATCTGCACAATTCCGACGCCTTCGACGGCCAGCCGCAGCGGTTCAAGGAAATCTCGACCGACTTCCGGGGCCATGTCGCGGAACTGCTGGCCAAGGTGGTGGACCAGCAGGCGCTGGAGGCCGACGTGACCGAGGGTGACGCGCAGCTGCTGATGGACGCGCTGAAACGCTATGGCGCGCTGAACGACGACATGGCCTATGTCACGGGCGAGGAGTCCTCGGCCTTTCGCGGATGGTCCGTGCCCGAGGGCGGCGGCACCACCGGCAAGCCGGAACCCTCCGAGATCCATCCCCTGTCGGTCATCCTGCAGTCGAACCTGTGGCGCAACCTGACGGCGGGTGACAACCTGCACATGCAGTCGACGATCTTCCAGCCGGTCGGCGGCATGGACCAGATCGCGCAGGCGTTCGAACACGAAACCGGCGACCTGATCACCTTCGACGCCAAGGTGACGCGCATCCGCCACGAAGGCGACACCGTCACCGCGACCTGGGTGCCCACGGGGGGCGGCGAGGAACGGACCGAGACGGCGGATTACTGCATCTGCACCATCCCCTTCTCGATCCTGGGCCAGATCGACCACGATTTCTCGGGGCGCATGTCGGGCATCATCGACGGGATGCATTACGCCTCGTCGTTCAAGTGCGGGTTGGAGTTCAAGCGCCGCTTCTGGGAACAGGACGAGCATATCTATGGCGGGATCAGCTACACGAACCTGCCGATCTCGCTGATCAGCTACCCGTCGTCGGACTACTTCAGCGACGGCCCGGGGGTGCTGCTGGCGGCCTATAGCTGGGGGGCATCGTCCTATCAGTTCAACTCGCTGCCTCCCGCCGACCGGATCGAGGCGGTGCTGGACTATGGCAGCCAGATCCACCCGCAATACCGCGACGAGTTCCTGTCCGGCGTCTCGGTCGGCTGGCACCGGGTACCCTGGGTCCTGGGCTGCTATGGCATCTGGGCCGACCGCGAGGCCGACTACATGGACGCGACCGCGATGGATGGTCGGACGCTGATGGCGGGCGAGCATATCTCGTATCTGCCCGCCTGGATGGAAGGGGCGATCCTGTCGGCGCTGGACGCCGTGGAACGCCTGCACGCCACCGTCACCGAAGCCTGAGGAGGCCCTGATGAACCGCATCTTTATGCTGACGGCCGCTTTTGTCGCCCTGACCCTTCCTGCCGCCGCGCAGGAGGCGGGCGAGGTCTCGATGATCGACCGCGCCGGCTGGTTCGAGGACCCCGCGCGCCTGACCCAGACCGGCGGGCAGCAGGTCTACGAGGCCATCTGCGCCGCCTGCCACATGCCGGGTGGCGAAGGCGCTGTCGGTGCCGGGGACTATCCGGCGCTGGCCGACAACGAGAACCTGATGACCGCGGACTATCCGATCTATCTGATCCTGCAGGGCCAGAAGGCCATGCCCCCCCTGGGCGGCGTTCTGGACGACACGCAGGTGGCCGATGTGGTCAACTATATCCGCACCTCCTTCGGCAACGACTATGCCGAGGACCCGGCGACGCCCGATCGCGTCGCCGCCGCCCGCTGACCCCGATGAAAGGACATCACATGAAGACGACTCTGGCCGCTTTGGCCCTGACCGCCCTGGCCCTGCCCGCCACCGCGCAGGAGCTGACCCGCCATCCGATCCCCGACTCGGACTTTCCGATCCTGCAGGCGGTCGAGGTTCCCGCGGGCATGACGACCGTCTATCTCAGCGGCACGGTCCCCGCCGTCATCAATGAAGACGCCGAGCCCGGCAGCCTCGAGGCCTTCGGCACGACCGAGGAGCAGACCGTCAGCGTCATGACGCGCATCCAGGCGCAGCTGGAGGCGCTGGACATGGAGGTGGGCGACATCATCAAGATGCAGGCCTTCCTGGTCGCGCCCGAAGGCGAGGCGGTCGATTTCGACGGCTTCATGGCGGGCTATCGCCAGTTCTTCGGGACCGAGGAACAGCCGAACCTGCCCGTCCGCTCTGCCATGGTGGTCGAGGCGCTGGTCAACCCGGCCTGGCTGGTGGAACTCGAGGTCACGGCGGTCCGTCCCTGACAGTTTCTGGCCCGGCAGGTCACAGCCGGGCGCGACATAGGGTCAGGACTCGTTCTTGATCACAGCCAGAACATGACGGTTGCGGCAGAAGAGATCGCGGAGAGGTAGGTCTCCGGTCATCTGTCGTATCGTGTGGCAACGCGTCTTCCCTCTTTGAGGCGGCCGACCATGATCTCGATGCGGTTAGACCTTTTATAACGCTGCTTCTCATATTTGACTGTCTTCCTGCGAGACTTCCGGCCGGGGATGCAGGCGCTCCTCCTTTTGTCCTCCAACGCTTCTCGCAGCCAGTCGGCCCTTGCCAGCGGGCTCGAACCAATTGCGCCTCGCAGGCTCGATATCCCCTGTCAGCCAGAAGCTAGTCCCCTTTGGAAGGCTGCCCAACAGTGCTGCCGCACAGGCGTAATCGCTGACCTGCCCTGCCGACATGAAGAACCGGGTGGGTCGGCCCTTCGCATCGGTGACGGATGTAGCGTTGTGTTCTGTTCTCGGGCGAAACTGTCCACTGGACAGTTTCTTTGTCCCTCGACGGATGCATGACCCGTCGTTCAGCCAGAGCCAACCCTTCTTTGGTTGCTTTTGTGGGACCTTTAGCTTCGTCGGGGAAACGCCCCACAGGGGCCTTTCCTAATCCTCCTCAGTCCTGCCGCCGTCGAACGCATGCGTTCGACGGCTCGACCCGTTTCACGTTCGCCGCCCAACCGACCTCGCGCAGAAGGGCAGTGATCCGGCGGTATCCGTAGCGCCCATATTGCGGGGCGAGCGCGATGATGTCGACCGTCAGGGCGTCTTCATTGACTCGTCCGCTCGGCACTTTCCGCTGTGTCGAGCGATGCTGCTCAAGCACGCGACAGGCGAGCCGTTCGGAGATCCGGAGCTTCTGCCTAACATGCTCAATGCAAGCACGGCGGCGGGCGGGGCTTAGAAGTTTCCCGATGCCGCCTCCCGAAGGATGAGCTTCTCGAGCGTCAGGTCAGAGACAGCCTTCCTGAGCCGCTCATTCTCCTTCTCCAGCTCCTTCAGCCGCTTCACTTGGTCGGTCTTCAGCCCACCGAACTCCTTGCGCCCACCGATAGTAGGTGAACTGCGTCACGCTGATCAACCGCACGGCTTCGGCCACCGACTGGCCTTGCGACACCAACACGTCAACCTGCCGGAGCTTGGCGACGATCTCCTCCGGCTTGTGCTTTTTCTGGGGCATTCCAGCATCCTCCAAATGGCTCAAAAGCCATACATCAGGGAGGACCACCTTTCAGGGGGCAGACCAGACCGCGCCGGGTGAACATCAAGGATCTTGCCCAGCATCTTGGACTGTCGATCGGCACCGTGTCGCGCGCGCTGAACGGCAAGCCCGACGTGAACGCGCAGACGCGCGCGCGGGTGCTGGGGCGCGCGCGGGTGCTGGGGGCGGCGTCGCAGCTGGGCTATCGTCCCAATGCCTCGGGGCGCTCGCTCAGGCGGGGATCGACCCAGACCGTGGCCTTCGTGATGGAGACCGGGCGGGCCGACGTGCGCGGCGACAATTTCTTCGTCCGCATCATCGACGCGATGCAGGACCGGCTGGCGGCCGAGGATCACGACCTGATCGTGCTGCCCTCAAATTCGGCCAATGATCCGACGGGGTTTCTGCGCCGCACCATCGCGCGGGGCATCGCGGATGCGATCGTGGTGACCGCGACGCAGGCCCATGACCCGCGCATCGCGCTGCTGCTGGACAGTCGGATGCCGTTCCTGTCCTTCGGGCGATCGCAGATCGCGGGCAGCTTTGCCTGGATCGACCTCGATTTCGAGGGTTTCCTGCGCGAGGCGATGGCGGGGCTGGCCGCGCTTGGCCATCGGCGCATCGCGGTCAGCACGCCGCAGGGTCCCTCCAACATCGGCGTGCTGATGCAGGCCACCTGCCGCGAGGTCTGCGCCCGACTGGGGCTGGACAGCGATCCAACCCTGATCGTCGCCACCGAAAGTCACGAATATGGCGGCAACCTGGTCACCCGCCAGCTGCTGGACCGGCCCGACCCGCCCACCGCCGTGATTCTTCATTACGAGATGATGGCCTTTGGCGCCTACAGCGCGCTGCGCGATGCAGGGCTGTCCCCGGGGACCGACATGTCGATCGTCACGATGCGCCGGTCCCGGCAGTTGCACTTTCTGGATCCGCCCGTATCGGCCTGCGAGATCGACGTGGTGGGTCTGGGCCGCAGGCTGGCCGACGAGACCCTGCGCGTCATCCGCGCCGACGATCCACCTGCCCAGCTGCTCTGGCCCGCGCGCCCGATCCTGACCGACAGCGTCGCCCCGCCGCGCACGCGCTGAGTCGGGGTGCCTATCAGCCCGAAGCTTTCGGAGTGGTGTCGATCACCCGGCCAGATGACGCCGTGGGCCACCGCGTCTGCCTCCGGCACCGGAGGCCGGGGCAGCCGATGCCGTCCCGCGACCTCTTCATCTGGGATGGCAGTTGGCTGTGGTCTGGCGGCGAGTGCCGACGCGATGCTTCGCTGACGGTTGTTCTCTGGCCCGCGATCAGGGTCGCGCGTCTGAGACTGCCTCCGAAACATCAGCCTGCCCGACGCGTCATCGGCGCGACCTCTCAGGGCGCCCTCCCGCCGTCGTTTCCCGTGCCCTCGCGCGGCCCTGCGTCCCGCTGCCGCCCGAGACGGCTTGACGCGGGGCGGGGGACCTGAGGTAGGTCTCGACCATCCGACGGAGAGGCGAGGACCATGACCAAGAGCAAGCTGGGCTGGGCGATACCGCTGATGCGGGCGGGATATACGGGCAAGGGGCTGGTCTATCTGGCCGTCGCGGGCATCTCGCTCTATTCGATCTGGAGGGGCGGGCAGGCGCAGGACACGTCCTCGGCCCTGGGCTGGCTGGAGACGACCTGGGGCGGGGGCAGCATCCTGTTCGTCATCCTGCTGGGCATGGTCGCCTATGCGCTGTGGCGCGTGCTGGATGCCGCCTACGACCTGGAGGATTACGGGTCCGAGGCGAAGGGGATCGTGGCGCGCCTGGGCATGCTGGTCACGGGCGGCATCCACCTGGGCATCGGCGTCGTCATCTTCACGCTGCTGTTCGGAGGCGGGTCCTCGGAGGAGGGGTCCAGCATCCCGCGCTATGTGGGGATGGTGATGGGCTGGCCCCGGGGGCGCTGGATCATCGGGCTGGCGGCGCTGCTGATCGTCGGGGCCGGGGCGCATTACATGCGGCAGGGCTGGACGAACGAGTATCGCAAGCATCTTCAAGCCAGCCGGTTCACCACGCGGTGGAACCCGATCCTGAAGGCGGGCCTGATCGCGCATGGCGTCGTCGTGGGCGTGGTGGGCCTTCTGTTCCTGTTCGCCGCCTGGCGCGCCAATCCCCAGGAGGCGGGCGGCACGGGCGAGGCCTTCTCGTGGCTGTCCGGCCAGGTCTATGGGCAGCTGCTGGTCATCGGCATCTGCGTGGGATTGCTGGGATTTGCGGTCTTCTGCTTCGTGAACGCCGCCTATCGCATCGTTCCGAAGGTCTCGGGCCCGGACATCCAGACCCTGGCGGCGAAGCTGACGGGGTAGGATGCCCGTCCCTGGCGAACCGGGCCCGCTGGTTCTGCGGGCCCGGTCCTTGTGTCAGAGCGACACCGGCTTGCGGCGGCGCGCCAGGGCCCAGACCCGCGGGCCGAAGATCGACAGGATCGCGATCGCATAAATGAGCAGCGCGATCCACGAGGTGAAGAGGAAGGTCCAGTCCCCCTGGTTGATCATCAGGCCGCGGCGCAGCTGCTCCTCGGCCAGTGGGCCCAGGATCGCGCCGACCAGCGCGGGCGCCAGCGGATAGCCGAAGCGCCGCATCACGAAGCCCACCAGTCCGAAGCCCAGAAGCAGGATCAGCGCGAAGGCCGAGCCCTGCGCGCCCACGATGCCGAGCGTCGCGAAGGTCAGGATGCCCGCGTAGAGCCAGGGGCGCGGGATCGCCAGAAGCTTGACCCAGATGCCGATGAACGGGACGTTCAGCACCACCAGCATCAGGTTCGCGATGAACAGACTGCCGACAAGGCCCCAGACCAGTTCGGCGCTGTTGGTGAACAGCAGCGGACCGGGCTGCAGCCCGTATTGCTGGAAGCCCGCCAGCATCATCGCCGCCGTGGCCGAGGTCGGCAGGCCCAACGTCAGCAGCGGGATCAGCGTGCCCGCAGCCGAGGCGTTGTTGGCGGCCTCGGGTCCGGCCACGCCCTCGATGGCGCCGCGGCCCTCGTCGAAGTCGCGCCGCGCCTCGCCGGTCGCCAGGCGGCGCTCGGTCGTGTAGGAGAGGAAGGTCGGGATCTCGGCGCCGCCGGTCGGCAGCGGGCCGAACAGGAAGCCCAGGCCCGTGCCGCGCAGGAAGGGCCGGAAGCAGCGCTTCAGGTCATGCATGTTCAGCCAGACCGAGCCCTTCATCTTCTCGGCCTTGGTCAGGTGGTTGATGCGCTGCGAGGCCAAAAACATCGTCTCGCCGATGGCGAAGAGGCCCACGGCCACGATGGCGATCGAGATGTTGTCGCTCATCTCGGGGACGCCGAAGGCCAGGCGCACCTGTCCCGTCAGCTTGTCGGTGCCGACCATGCCGATGGTCAGGCCGATGAACAGCGCCGTCAGGCCACGCACGACCGAGCCGCCGAAGGCCGCCGAGACGGTCAGGAAGGACAGCACCATCAGCGCGAAGTATTCCGCCGTCCCGAAGGACAGCGCGACCGCGACCATCAGGGGTGCCACCACCGCCAGACCAAGCGTCGCGATGGATCCGCCGACGAAGGAGCCGATGGCGGCCGCGCCCAGGGCCTTGCCGCCCGCGCCGCGCTTGGCCATGCGGTTGCCCTCGACCGCGGTCATGATCGAGGCGGTCTCTCCGGGCGTGTTGAGAAGGATCGACGAGATCGCGCCCCCGTACATGCCGCCGTAGTAGATGCCGGCGAACATGATCATCGATCCGGTCGCGCCGAAGGACAGGCTGACCGGCAGCAGCAGCGCGACCGTCAGGGCCGGGCCGATGCCGGGCATGACGCCCACGGCGGTGCCCAGCATCACGCCGATCAGCGCGAACATCAGGTTCATCGGCTCCATCGCCGTGCCGAGGCCGCCCAGAAGAAGGTAAAATGTGTCCATGGCGCCCTACCGGAAGAGTTGGTCGATGACCTGTTCCAGCGGACCGTTCGGCAGGGCAAGGCCCAGGCCATAGCGGAACAGCAGGAACAGAAGGGTGGACATGACCGCACCGATGGCCACGTTCAGAAGATGCGTCGTCTGTCCGAAGGCGCGCGCCGCAAAGGCGAAGAGCACCGTCGAGGCCGGGATGAAGCCCGTACCGGAATAGAGCATGATGATCTCGATCACGATGGCGGCGACCAGCCAGATCACGCCGCCCCAGTTCAGGGGCTCGCGCGTCTCGAACCCGCCGCGCCAGGCGCTGAGCGCGGTCAGCCCGGCCAGCACCAGGATGCCGAAGGCCACGATGAACGGCACGATCTCGGGTCCGAACTGCGCGTAGGAGCGGCGCACCGGATAGCCGGAGGCGTCGGAATAAATGACGGCGGCCAGCGCGAACAGCGCCAGCGCGATGCCCAGACCGGCCAGATCGCGGCGTCCGCTGGCCTGGCCCACCTCGTCCTCGCCATGCAGGCGGATGTCGGGTTCGGCGGACAGCCGGGTTTCCCCGGCTGCCTCTGTCCTGTCGACCGACATCACTCGGTGATCCCGAGCTCGGTCAGGATCGCGGCGGTGGCCTCGATCTCGCCGTTCAGATAGTCGGTGAACTCGTCGCCGGCCAGGAAGGTGTCGACCCATCCGCGCGAGGCCAGCACCTCGGCCCAGGCTTCCGATCCGGCCATCGTCTCGATGGTGCCGACCAGTTCGGCCTTCTGCTCGTCGGTGATGCCGGGCGCGCCCGCGATCATCCGCCAGTTCTGCACCTCGACGTCATAGCCCTGCTCGGCGAAGGTCGGCGCGTCCAGATAGTCCTGACGCTCGGGCGCGGTGATGCCGATGACCTTGACCGAGCCGGCCTCGATCTGCGCCGAGAATTCGGAGAATCCCGACACGCCCACGGTGACCTGGCCGCCCAGGATCGCGGCCAGCGCCTCGCCGCCGCCCGAATAGGGGATGTAGTTGATCGTCGCGGGATCGACATCCGCCGCCTGCGCGAAGAGGCCCGCCGCGATGTGGTCGACGCCGCCCGCCGAACCGCCGGCCCAGGTGACCGAGCCCGCATCCTCGGCCAGCGCCGCGGCCAGATCCTCGGCATTGTTGATCGGGCTGTCGGCCCCGGCCACGACCACGACATATTCGCCGGTCAGGCGGGCCAGGGGCGTCACGTCGGTCAGCGAGACGGGCGAGTCGTTGGCGATGACCGCGCCGACCATCACGTAGCCGCCGACGATGGTCGCCGCCGGATCGCCGCTGGAGCGGTTGACGAACTGCTGCAGGCCGATGGTGCCGCCGGCGCCGGCGACGTTCTCGACCTGGATGTTCGACACCAGGCCCTCGGCCTGCAGGGTCGACTGGATCGAGCGCGCGGTCTGGTCCCATCCGCCGCCGGGGCCCGCCGGCGCCATGATGCGCAGCTCGGACAGTTCGGCCATGGCCGCAGGGGCCATCAGCGTGGCCGACAGGACAGCGGCGATTCCAAGTTTCTTCATGGTTCCCTCCCAGGATGTTCGATGGCCCTCGGGGCCGTGACATGGGCGGAAGGGGATCGGACCGGGACAGCACCGAAGGGTGCGGCAGGCCCGCCTTGCGGCGGGCGTGATGCGCGGCCTCCTCGCCTGCACCGGGACCGGACACCTCCCATGCCCAGATGAGGAAACCTTAGCGATGTTTCCTGTCATCGTCCTGTCATCGGGAAAAATCGCCCGAGGGCAGCGTGCGTCAGGGTCGGAGGGCGTCAGGGTAAGAGGGGGGGCGTCAGGGCACGCCGGGGGCCACGATCTCCTGCCAGGTGGTCAGGAAGCGGCTGCGCCGCTGCGGGTCCAGCCCCACCAGCAGCACCGGGCGCAGCGCGATGGGCTGGACCGAGCCCCGGCCCATCGCGGCGATGCGTTCCTGCGTCCATGGCCCTGTGGCGCCCGGCCTGACCGACCCCAGGGCCGCGCGCCCTGCCGCGATCGACTGGCCGGCGGGCGACAGGGTGAAGTCGACGAAGGCGCGGGCCAGGTCGGGCGCGGGCGCGTCATGCGGGATCAGCATCGTGCGGGTCAGCGCCAGCACGTAGTCGTCGGGCACGATCACCCCGATGGGCGCCCCCTGGGCCTGGCGGGCCAGCGCATAGGATCCGAGCACGTTGTAGGCCAGCGCCAGCTCGCCCGAGGCGACCGCGTCAATGATCTGGGGGCTCGAATCGCTCAGCTGCGCATCGACCCGCCCGAAGGCCGAGGCCAGCCGCCAGAACTGCGACGAGATCTGCTGGTCCTGCGTGGCCAGCAGATGCCCCACGCCGCTGCGCGCGATGTCATAGGTGGCGACCCGGCCCCGGAACCGCTCGGGCTGCTGTTCCAGCAGGCTGGCCAGCTCGGTATGGCTGCGGGGCTGCGTGCCCGGCGCGACCAGGCGGGGGTTGTAGACGATGACCGCGGGCTCGAAGGTGAAGCCGAAGATCTCGTCGCGCCAATGCGCCCAATCGGGCAGCCCCTCGGTCCAGGGCGAGGCATGGGCCTGCGCATGGCCGTCATTGGCCAGCTTGAACTGCAGGTCCGAGGCCGAGCTGATCAGCAGGTCGGGCGGCTCGGGCAGGGTGCCCGCCAGATAGCCGCGATAGAGGGCGTTGCTGTCGGTCTCGGCATAGCTGACCGCGACGCCGGGGTTCTGGGCTTGGAAGGCGTCGATGAAGTCCACGAACAGCTGCGTGTCGGTGGTGCCCGCGATCCGCAGCAGCCGCTCGGGCGTCTCGTCGCCCATGGGCAGGGGGCGGGCAGGGTAGAGCACGGGCTGGGCCGACAGCGGCGACGCGCCGAGGGTCAGCGCCAGCAGCGCCGCCACCAGCATCCCGGCGGACAGGGTCCCGCGCGGGGCCGGGTCCGGGGGGGCCTGCGGCTCGTCATCGGCCAGCGGCAGGTCCAGGACCGCCGCCAGCCCGCCGCCCTCGCGGTCGCGCAGGATCAGCGTGCCGCCATGGGCCGCGGCCACGCGGCGGGCGATGTCCAGCCCCAGCCCCGATCCGACATGGCCCGCCCCCGCCGCGCCCCGCGCAAAGCGCTGCATCAGGCGCGGCTTGTCGGCGTCCGGAATGCCCGGGCCGCGATCCAGCACCGACAGCGCGATGCGGCGGGGTCCCGCCGGGGCCACCTCGACGCTGACCGGCCCCTCGCCATAGGTCAGGGCATTGTCGATCAGGTTGCGCAGCGCCTCGCGCAGGGCGATGCGGTCGCCGCGCAGCACGGCGGCGCGGGCGGCCGGGTCGATGCGGCCGCTGACGCGCGGCGCCAGGTCGGGGTCCAGGCGGCCCAGCACCTCGTCCACCATCGCGGCCAGCGACAGGGGCTGCGTCATGGTCGTGTCCATCCGGTGCGAGATCGTGGCATCCATCAGCAGCTGCGAGACGAGGTGGCTGGCCTCGACCGCCAGATCGTGGATGCGGGCGGCGCGGGCGCGCAGGGCGGCCTCGTCGGGTTCCGACAGTGCCATCTCCGATTGCGCGCGCAGGGCGGCCAGGGGATTGCGGACCTGGTGGGCGGCCTCGGCCACCAGCCCGCCCATGCGGTCCATCGACACGGCCAGCCGCGCCATGAAGCCGTTGAGCCCCTCGACCAGGCGCTGCACCTCGACCGGGACGGGCACGTCCAGCGCCGACAGATCCTCGGGGCGGCGGCGGCGCAGGGCCTGGTCGATCGTGTCCAGCGGCGCGAAGGTCCGCCCGATCACCACCCAGACCATGACCAGCGCCAGCGCGGTCAGCACCGCCACCGGGATCAGCGCGTTGCGGCGGATCTCGGCGGCCAGGGCCGCGCGCGCGCCAAGCGTCTCGGCCATGCGGACGGTCACCCAGCCCGTCCCCTCGACGGTCGAGACCAGCCGCCCCACCGTCACCAGCCGCACCGGATGGCCGTTATGGGCGGCATCGGCAAAGACCGGGGTGACCGAGCTGGCCAAGGCCGCGTCGGGCGTCAGGTCGGGATAGCCGGTGACATGCTGGCCCGCCGCATCCTCGACCGCGTAGAAGACCCGCTCCTGATCCGACATCATCGCGAAGGCGGCGGCGGGCAGCTCGACCGCGACCGCGCCATCCTCGATCTGGACCGCCCCCGCGATGGACAGGGCCGAGGCCGACAGCAGCCGGTCGAAGGCCCGGTCCGAGGCGCGGTGGGCATAGTCGCTGATGAAGACGACCAGCAGGGCCGCCGCCCCCAGCAGCATCAGCAGGGCCAAGGCCAGGATGCGCCGCCGCAGCGACAGCGGCCTAGGGCGCGCCATCCTGCACCATGTAGCCCACGCCGCGCACCGTCACGATCTGCACCCCCGACCCGGCGATCTTGCGCCGCACGCGCGAGACGATCTGTTCCAGCGCATTCTCCGACCCGCCGTCGTCCAGCTCTCCCAACCGCGCCAGCAGCCGGTCGCGGGTCACCACCCGGCCCGCCGCGACCAGCAGGCTGTCCAGCAGCCGGAACTCGCGCGGCCCGATCTCGATCAGCTCGGCGTTCAGCCACAGGACCTGCCCGGCCTGATCCAGCCGCAGCAGCCCCAGTTCCAGCATCGACGAGCCGGTGCCCGCGGGGCGGCGCATCACGGCGCGGAGCCGTGCCTCCAGCTCGCGCAGATCGAAGGGCTTGACCAGATAGTCGTCGGCGCCCAGATCCAGCAGCCCGACCTTGTCGTCGATCTCGGCCTTGGCGGTGACGACCAGCACCGGCAGCTGCACCTGCGTCCGCCGCAGCGCCCGCAGGATCGAGATGCCGTCCCCCGCGGGCAGGGTCAGGTCCAGGATCAGCGCATCGAATTCGCCCAGGGCCAGGGTCTCGGGGACGTCGGCGCCGGTGGTGTTCCAGGTCACCTGATAGCCCAGCTTCTTCAGCCGCCGCTCGACTGCCTCGCCCAGATCCCGATTGTCCTCGACCAGCAGAATGTTCATGCGCGCGATCAAACAATACCTGTCGCGCCAAGTATAGCCCCCACGCCATGGCCGGGACGCTGGCGTGTCCGCGCCCCCTTCTGGCCCCTTCTCCTGCCGCCGCCGATGCGCTAGGCCACGGGGCGGTTTCTTCGACAGGGGGATGGCGCATGCTGCCGTGGATCGAGCTGGCATCGGCGGTCGCGCCGGGGGGCGACAGGCTTCGGCTGCTGCGCCGGGGCGACGAGTTCTCGATCCGCCTGCAGGGCGGGAACGAGCTGATGAACAGCCGGCTGGGCGGCTCGGAGGAGGCGCTGGCGCGGCTGGCGCTGGACCGGCTGGCGGGGCGGGCCGCGCCCTGCGTGCTGATCGGCGGCCTGGGGATGGGCTTCACGCTGCGGGCCGCGCAGGCGGTCGCGCCGCCGGGGGCCCGCCTGGTCGTGTCCGAGATCGTGCCCGAGCTGGTGGCCTGGGCCGGGCAGCAGATGGCACCCGTCTTCGGCAGCTGCCTGTCCGATCCGCGGGTCGAGATCCGTCTGGGCGACGTGGGCGCGCAGATCGGTGCGGGGGCGGGGGTCTTCGACGCGATCCTGCTGGATGTCGACAACGGGCCCGGCGGGCTGACCCGCCCCGACAATGACGGGCTCTATGGCAATCCGGGCCTGCGCGCGGCGCATCGGGCGCTGACCCCCGGCGGCGTGCTGGCCGTCTGGTCGGCCGAGCCGGATGCGGGTTTCACCAGGCGCTTGGCCCGCTGCGGTTTCGAGGCCCGCAGCCACACGGTCCGTGCCGCGCGGGGCGGGGGCGGGTCGCGGCACGTGATCTGGATCGCGGTCCGGGCGGGCGCCTGAACGCTTGACAGAATCCCGCCACCGCCGGCATATTCGTTGCAGATGCAACGGTATTGCCGGAGGAGGCGCAAGTGACCCATGACCTGCCGCAGGGCCTGACCCGCGCGCCCTCGGGCGGCCCGCATGCGGGCTACATGCCCGGCTTCGGCAATGATTTCGAGACCGAGGCTTTGCCCGGCGCCCTGCCGCAGGGGCAGAACAGTCCGCAGAAATGCAATTACGGTCTTTATGCCGAGCAGCTGTCGGGCACCGCCTTCACCGCCCCGCGCGGCCAGAACGAGCGGACCTGGTGCTATCGCATCCGCCCCTCGGTCCATCATGTCGGGCGCTTCATCCCTCTCGAGGTGCCGCATTGGAAGACCGCGCCGCATGTGCTGCCCGGCGTCACCAGCCTGGGGCAGTACCGGTGGGACCCGGTCCCGGTGCCGGACCAGCCGCTGACCTGGATCACCGGCATGCGCACGATGACCACGGCGGGCGACGTGAACATCCAAGTCGGCATGGCCACCCATGTCTATCTGGTCACCCGGTCCATGCAGGACGAGTATTTCTTCTCCGCCGACAGCGAATTGCTGGTCGTCCCGCAGGAAGGCCGCCTGCGCTTCTGCACCGAGCTGGGCGTCATCGATCTGGAGCCGAAGGAGATCGCGATCCTGCCGCGCGGCCTCGTCTACCGGGTCGAGGTGCTGGAGGGTCCCGCCCGGGGCTTCGTCTGCGAGAATTACGGCCAGAAGTTCGACCTGCCGGGCCGCGGCCCCATCGGCGCCAACTGCCTGGCCAACCCGCGCGATTTCAAATGCCCGGTCGCGGCCTTCGAGGACCGCGAGGTGCCAAGCCGCGTCGTCATCAAGTGGTGCGGGCAGTTCCACGAGACGCGGATCGGGCACTCGCCCCTGGACGTGGTGGCGTGGCACGGCAACTATTGCGCCTACAAGTACGACCTGCGGACCTATTCCCCGGTGGGCGCGATCCTCTTCGACCATCCCGACCCGTCGATCTTCACGGTGCTGACCGCGCCCTCGGGGCAGGAGGGGACGGCGAACATCGACTTCGTGCTGTTCCGCGAACGTTGGATGGTGGCCGAGCACAGCTTTCGCCCGCCCTGGTACCACAAGAACATCATGTCCGAGCTGATGGGCAACATCTATGGCGTCTATGACGCCAAGCCGCAGGGCTTCGCGCCGGGCGGGATCAGCTTGCACAACTGCATGCTGCCGCATGGCCCCGACCGCGACGCCTTTGAAGGGGCCTCGAACGCGGACCTCAAGCCTGCCAAGCTGGACGACACCATGTCCTTCATGTTCGAGACGCGCTTTCCCCAGCACCTGACCGCATTCGCCGCCCACGAGGCGCCGATGCAGCCCGATTACGTCGAGCTGTGGGACCGGCTGGACAAGAAGTTCGACGGCACGCCGGGCGTCAAGTGACCGCCCCGGGGGCCACGGGCCGGGCGCCGCGCAGCCAGGTGGCTGCGGCGAACGATCCGGATTGCGATTTCCCGATCCGGAACCTGCCCTATGGGGTCTTCTCGACCGAGGGCACGGCGCCGCGCTGCGGGGTGGCGATCGGCGACATGATCCTGGATCTGGCGGCCTGCGAGGCGCGGGGCCTGCTGGCGGCGGGCGGCAGCTTTGCGGCGCCGCAGATGAACGGGTTCATCGCGCGGGGCCGGGCCGAATGGGACCGCATCCGCGCCACGCTGACGGACCTGCTGGCCCATGACGGCCCGCGCGACCTGCCGCTGGTGGCGATGGCCAAGGCACGGCTGCATCTGCCAATCGCGGTGACCGAGTTCACGGATTTCTATGCGTCGAAGAATCATGCCTTCAATGTGGGGGTGCTGTTCCGCGGGCCGGAGAATGCGCTGCCGCCACAGTGGACGCACATGCCCATCGGCTATAACGGGCGGGCATCCTCGGTCGTCGTGTCGGGCACCGACATCCGGCGGCCGATGGGGCAGGTCAGGGGCGAGGCTGGTCCCGAATGGACCGCCTGCCGCCGTCTGGATCTGGAGCTGGAGCTGGGCGCGATCGTGGGCGCCGACAGCGCAATGGGCGAGCGGATCGGCGTGGACCGGGCCGAGGACATGATCTTCGGCTATGTGCTGCTGAACGACTGGTCGGCGCGCGACATCCAGGCGTGGGAATATCAGCCGCTTGGCCCGTTCCAGTCCAAGGCGTTTGGCACCACGATCAGCCCTTGGATCGTGACGCAAGCCGCGCTGGAGCCGTTCCGCAGCGCAGGCGCACCGCGCGACAATGATCTGCTGCCCTATCTGCACGAGGATCGCCCTGGCTTTTACGACATGACGGTCGGCTGGACGATGAACGGCCAGCAGATGGCGCAGACGAATTACAACGTGATGTACTGGTCCAGCGCCCAGCAACTGGCCCATCACGCGGTCTCGGGCTGCCCGATGCGGGTGGGCGATCTGCTGGGGACGGGCACGATCTCGGGGCCCGCGCCCGACCAGACCGGTGCGCTGCTGGAGATGACGCAGGGCGGCCGGGTGCCGGTCATGGCGAACGGCCAGCCCCGGACCTTCCTCGAGGATGGGGACGAGGTCGGGCTGTTCGGCTTTGCCCAAGGGGACGGCTATCGCATCGGGTTCGGTCCCTGCACCGGGCGGATCCTGCCGGCGCGGCCCTGAGCGGCGCCGTTACTCGGCGGCGATGCGCTGGCGGTGGCCCGCGACAAGCGCCGCCAGCTCGGGCCGGCACGAGCCGCAATTGCTGCCCGCGCCAAGGCAGGTCCCCAAGGCCTCGACGCTGTCCACGCCCTCGGCCAGCGCGCGCAGGATGGTCGTGCGGCCCACGTTGAGGCAGGCGCAGATCGTGGGGCCGGGATCGGGGCGGTCGGCGGGCGGGCGACCGGCCAGCGGATGGGCGTCGTCGCTGTTCAGAAGGTCCGCCAGATGGTCGCGCGACAGCAGCACCGGGCCGGGCGAGACGAACAGTGCCGCCGCCAGCCTGCCGCCTTCATGGAAGGCCATCCGGTGGACTCCCCGCAGCGGATCGCCCAGCTGCATCGAGGGCGCGCCGAGGCCCAGCAGCCCCTGCGCCCAGTCCGACCAGTCGGGGGGCGTGACGTCGCCCGCCATCTCGATCTGCCAGCCGCCGCGCAGGCGGGCGCGGGCCCAATAGGCACAATCGGGGGTCACCGCTTGCGTGGTCAGCAGATAGCCGTGCCAGGCGGCGGCATGGCGGGTGACCGCGACCGGGGACGACTTGCTGGCGGGCTGGCCCGAGATGGGATCGGTCCGCGCGGCCACCAGCGCGTCGATGCGCCCGCTTGGCGCGGTCTGGCCGGTCCAGTGGATCGGCGCGAAGGGATGGCCCGGCGCCACGCGGTCGCTGACGAGGACGCGCAGGATCGCCCAGCCCTGCGGGCTGTCGATCTGCGCCAGGTCGGCGGTGGACAGGTTCAGGCGCGCGGCGTCGTCCGGGTGCAGCTCCAGATAGGGTTCGGCCAGATGGCGCGACAGGCGCGGCGACAGGCCGGTGCGGGTCATCGTGTGCCACTGGTCGCGGATGCGCCCGGTATTGAGCAGCATCTGCCCCGGTTCCTGCGCGGGCAGGGCGGCCGTGACCGGCACCATCCGGGCGCGGCCGTCGGGCGTGTGGAAGCGCCCCGTGCCGAAGAACCGCCCCCCCTGCTGGGTTGGGCCCTGCGGCCAGTGGATCGGGGCCAGCGCGTCGTAATCGGCGCCACTCAGGCCCGAGATGTCGAAATCGCTGCCCAAGGCGCCCGCCACGCCCGACAGCGCCGCATGTTCGGCAAAGATCTCGGCCGCCGAGGTCCAGTCGAAGCCCTTGAAACCCATCCGCCGCGCCACCTGCGCCACCGCCCACCAGTCGGGCCGCGCCTGTCCCGGCGGGGGCAGGGCGGCACGCTGGCGGCTGATCAGGCGTTCGGAATTGGTGACCGTGCCGTCCTTTTCACCCCAGGCCGTGGCGGGCAGCAGCACATCGGCCAGACGGGCGGTGTCGGTATCGGGCCAGACCTCGCTGACGGCCACGAAATCGCAGGACTTGATCGCGCGGGCCACGCGGTCGGCATCGGGCATGGTGACGGCGGGGTTGGTGTGGATGATCCACAGCGCCTTGATACGCCCCTCTTCGACCGCGCGGAACATGTCGACGGCCCTGAGGCCCGGGCGGTCGGCCATGCGTGGGGCGTTCCAGAAACCGCCCACGGCGGCGCGATGGGTGGGGTTCTCCAGCTCCAGATGGCAGGCCAGCATGTTGGCCATGCCGCCGACCTCGCGCCCGCCCATGGCATTGGGCTGGCCGGTGACGCTGAAGGGGCCCATGCCGGGGCGCCCGATCCGGCCCGTCGCCAGATGGCAGTTCAGGATCGCGTTCACCTTGCCGGTGCCGCTGTCGGACTGGTTGATGCCTTGGGAAAAGACGGTGACGGTCTTGTCCGTGCCGGCCCAGAGGTCCAGGAAGGTCGCCAGATCGGCGGGGTCCAGCCCGGTGGCCTGCGCGCTGGCCATCCGCGCGGCGGTCAGCGCCGCGTCAAAGCCCGTGACATGGGGCAGGAAATCCGCGCTGGTGCGTTCGGTATCGAACAGGTGGCACAGAAGCAGGTTGAACAGGTGCGCATCCGCCCCCGGCGCGACGGCCAGATGCAGGTCCGCCCCCTCGCAGGTGGCGGTGCGGCGGGGGTCGATCACCACGATCTTCATGCCCGGACGCGCGGCCTTGGCGGCCAGGATGCGCTGATGCAGGACCGGATGGCACCACGCGAGGTTCGATCCGGTCAGCACGACCAGATCGGCCTGCTCCAGATCCTCATAGAGGCCGGGCACCGTGTCGGTCCCGAAGGCCCGCCTGTGGCCCGCGACGGACGAGGCCATGCACAGCCGGCTGTTCGTGTCGATATTGGCGCTGCCGATGAAGCCCTTCATCAGCTTGTTGGCCGCGTAGTAATCCTCGGTCAGCAGCTGCCCCGAGACATACATGGCCACCGAATCCGGCCCGTGCTGGGCCACCGCATCGGTGAAGCGGTCGGCGATCAGGTCCAGCGCCCGGCCCCAAGGGGCGTCCACCCCGCCGATGCGCGGGGTCAGCAGGCGCCCCGCGATGTCGACGGTTTCCCCAAGCGCGGCGCCCTTGACGCAGAGCCGCCCCCGGTTCGCCGGGTGGTCGGGATCGCCCGCGATGGCCAGCCCGCCCGTGCCGTCGGGCGTGGCCAGCACCCCGCAGCCCACGCCGCAATAGGGGCAGGTGGTCCGGACCGCGCCGCTCATGCGACGCGCCGGATGACGGAGGCGTCCAGCAAGATCCGCCCGCCCTCCACCCGCACGGCATGGGTGGCCACCGCCCCGCTGTCGGCGCCCTGCGCCTGCCCGGTGGCCATGTCGAAGACCCAGTTGTGCAGGGGGCAGGTGACGGATGTGCCATGCACGATGCCCTCGGACAGGGGTCCGCCCTTGTGGGGGCAGCGGTCGTCCAGCGCAAAGACCCGGTCGTCGGCGGTGCGGAAGACGGCGACGCAGCCCTGCGGCGTGCGCACCACGCGGGCGCCTTGGGGGGGGATGTCCTCCAGCGCGGCGATGTCGATCAGCTGGCTCATTCGGCGGCCCTCAGGCGCAGGTCGGCCACGGGGGCCCACTCGTCGGGACGGGCGGCATGTTCGGCCCAGGGGTCGGTCTGATAGATCGTCTGCGACAGGCGGAAACGCTCGATCAGCCCGGCACGGGTGGCGGGATCCGCGACCTGCTCGCGGGCCCAGTCCAGACCCACCTTGTCCACCCATTTGTAGATCCGGTGCAGATAGCGCGCCTGTTCGCGATAGAGCTGCACGAAGGCCGCGATCACCTCGCAGACCTCGTCCTCGGTGTCCACGGTCAGCAGCGGCTCGGTCTCGCGCACATCCATGCCGGCGGCGCCGGCGACGCTGATCTGGAAGCCGCTGTCCACGCAGACGACGCCGATATCCTTGCAGGTGGCCTCGGCGCAGTTGCGGGGGCAGCCCGAGACGCCCAGTTTCACCTTGGCGGGCGTCCACGACCCCCACAAAAGCTTCTCCAGCCGGATGCCCAGGCCCGTCGAATCCTGGGTGCCGAAGCGGCAGAAATCCGTACCCACGCAGGTCTTCACCGTGCGCAGCCCCTTGGCATAGGCATGGCCCGAGACCATGCCCGCCTGGTTGAAATCCGACCAGATCGCGGGCAGATCCTCTTTCCGCACGCCCAGCAGGTCGATGCGTTGCCCGCCGGTGACCTTGATCATCGGCACGGCATAGCGGTCGGCGGCATCCGCGATGGCGCGCAGCTCGGCGCTGGTGGTGACGCCGCCCCACATGCGCGGCACGACCGAATAGGTGCCGTCCTTCTGGATGTTGGCGTGGTTTCGTTCATTGACGAAGCGGCTCTGGCGGTCGTCGCGATAGTCCAGCGGCCAGTCGGCGATCAGGTAGTAGTTCAGCGCCGGACGGCAGGAGGCGCAGCCGCCCACGGTTTTCCAGCCCAGATCCTGCATGACCGCGGGGATGGATTTCAGCCCCATCGACTTGATCAGGCGCCGCACGTCCTCGTGCGTGTGATCGGTGCATTTGCACATGGGTGGGTTGGCGTTGGCGGCAAACCCGTCGCCAAGCGTCAGCGCCATGACCTGTTCGACCAGCCCCGTGCAGGTGCCGCAGGACGCGCTGGCCTTGGTCAGCCCGCGCACGGCATCAAGTGTGGCGGCACCGCCCTGGATGGCGGTGACGATGGTTCCCTTGCACACGCCGTTGCACCCGCAGATCTCCGCCTCAGGCGGCAAGGCTGCAACGGCTGCCAAAGGGTCCGCTTGGGCACCTCCGGCGAAGGCGGGGCCGAAGATCAGCGTGTCGCGGTCGGCGGTGATGTCCGCGCCGCTGCGGATCTTGTCGAAGAACCACGGCCCGTCGGCGGTGTCGCCATACATCACGGCGCCGATCAGGCGGTCGCCTTCCAGGATCAGGCGCTTGTAGATGCCGCGCCCGGGATCGCGGAAGACGATGTCCTCGCGGCCCGGGCCCTCGGCGAAGTCGCCCGCGCTGAACAGGTCGCAGCCGGTGACCTTCAGCTTGGTCGCGGTCTGCAGGGGCATGAAGGCGGCGGGCGTGCCCGCCAGCGTGGCGGCCAGGACCTTGGCCTGATCGTAGAGCGGCGCGACCAGCCCGAACAGTTGCCCGTCATGTTCCACGCATTCGCCCAGGGCGAAGATCGCCGGGTCGCTGGTCCGCATCTGGTCGTCGACCGTGATGCCGCGCGCGACCTCCAGCCCCGCATCATTGGCCAGGCGCGTCTCGGGGCGGATGCCCACGGCCATGCAGACCAGATCGGCGGGATAGGTGGTCCCGTCCTCCAGCAGCACGGCCTCGACCCGATCCGTGCCGAGGATCGCCTTGGTAGCGCCCTTGCAATGGATGCGGATGCCACGCTTTTCCAGATCCCGTTGCAAGAGGTACCCCGCGGCGGGGTCCAGCTGGCGCTCCATCAGATGGCCCATCAGGTGGATGACAGTCACCTCGGCGCCCCGCGCGGCCATGCCGGCGGCGGCCTCCAGCCCCAGCAGACCGCCGCCGATGACCACGGCGGTGGCGCCGGGGCGGCTGGCCTCGATCATCGCGTTGGTGTCTTCCAGATCGCGATAGGCCACGACGCCGGGCAGCTTGTGGCCCGGCAGCGGGATGATGAAGGGCGCCGAGCCGGTGGCGATGACCAGCGCGTCGTATTCGACCGGGCCGCGGGCGCCATGGACGATCTGCGCCTCGCGGTCGATGCCCACGACGGCCTCGCCGAAGCGGCAGGTGACGCCCTGGGCCAGATACCAGTCGCTGTCATGGGTGACGATCTGGGCATAGGTCTTGTCGCCCGACAGGACCGGCGACAGCATCAGCCGGTTGTAGTTGCCGCGCGGTTCCGCGTTGAAGAGGGTCACGTCCCACTGGCCGGGGGCCTGGTCGAACAGATGCTCCAGCATCCGGCCCGAGGCCATGCCCGCGCCGATCACCACAAGTTTGCGTGTCATGGGCTTACTCCGCTGCTTCGACGAAGCGGTGACGTTCGTAGAGGAACCGCAGCACGGCCTCGCGCGCCTTCACGTAATCGGGCCGGCTGGCCAGGGCGATGCGGTCGCGGGGGCGGGCCAGCGGCACGGTCAGCACCTCGCCGATGGTGGCGGCGGGGCCGTTGGTCATCATGACGATGCGGTCGGCCAGCAGCACGGCCTCGTCCACGTCATGGGTGATCATGATCATCGTGTTGCCAAGCCGGCTGTGGATGTCCATCACCGCATCCTGCAGATGCGCGCGGGTCAGGGCATCCAGCGCGCCGAAGGGTTCGTCCAGCAGCAGGACCTTGGGCTCCATCGCCAGCGCCCGGGCGATGCCCACGCGCTGGCGCATCCCGCCCGAGATTTCCGCCGGGCGCTTGTCGGCGGCGTGGCTCATCTGGACCAGATCGAGGTTCTGCATGATCCAGTCGTGGCGCTGCGCCTTGGTCTTGGACGATCCGAAGACCTTGGTCACCGCCAGCTTGATGTTGTCATAGACCGACAGCCACGGCAGCAGGCTGTGGTTCTGGAACACCACGGCGCGGTCGGGGCCGGGCGCGTTGACCTCTTTCCCGTCCAGCAGGATGCCGCCGGTGGTCACGTCGGTCAGCCCGGCGATCAGGTTCAGCAGGGTGGACTTCCCGCAGCCGGAATGGCCGATGATGCTGACGAACTCGCCCTTCTCGATGGTCAGGTTGATGTCGGACAGCACATGGGCCGTCTTGGCCCCGTTCACGAAGGTCTTGGAGAGATGGTCGATCTGAAGGTATTTCATGGTCATTCCCCTTACACGGCCGTGCCGCGAGAGACGACGCGTCCGATCCAGCCGACCAGACGATCCAGGATGAAGCCCGTGCCGCCGATATAGGCCAGGGCCACGATGATGTCGCTGAGCCGCGAGGAATTCCACGCATCCCAGATGAAGAAGCCGATGCCCACGCCGCCGGTCAGCATCTCGGCCGCGACGATGGCCAGCCACGAGAGGCCCACCCCGATGCGGAGCCCCGAGAAGATGTAGGGGGCGGCGGCGGGGACCATGATCTTCCAGAAGAACTCGACCTGATTGAGGCGCAGGACGGCGGCGACGTTGCGGTAATCCTGCGGGATGGCGCGCACGCCCGCGGCGGTGTTGATGATGACGGGCCAGATGGCGGTGATGAAGATCACGAAGATCGCCGACGGGCCGCTGTCCATGAAGGCGGCCAGGCTGATGGGCAGCCAGGCCAGCGGCGGCACCGTGCGCAGGATCTGGAAGATCGGATCGAAGCCGCGCATCATCAGCGCCGATTGCCCGATGACCGCGCCGGTCAGCACGCCCACCACGGCGGCCAGGCCGAAGCCGTAGAACACCCGCTCGAGCGAGGTCAGGACGCGCCAGCCCAGGCCGATGTCCTGGGTGCCATAGACGTAGAACGGTTCCATGAACAGAAAGCCGCTGTCGATCCAGACCTGGATCGGCGTGGGCAGGCCGCTGCCCTCGCCCGAGGCGCCGACCTGCCAGATGGTCAGCAGCACGACCAGCACGACCAGCGGCGGCAGGACGGCATTCACCACGGCCATGCCCCGCTTGCGCCAGGGTGCCAGCCGGTCGGGGGTGCGGGGGGGCAGCGCCAGGACGGGGGCTGCAGGCTTGGGGGTCAGGTCCAGCTTGCGCTTGAGGGCGGTCACGTTCATGGCCATCCCCCTTACACCATCGCCTTGATGGACTGCGTGTCCAGATAGGCGTCGGGGTTTGCCGGATCGAAGGTCTTGCCGTCGAAGAAGGTCTCGACCCCGCGGCTGTCGCCGAAATCGACCGTCAGGCCAAGGCCCGCCGCCGCCGCCAGCCACAGATCGCTGCGGTTGGTCGCATCAACCAGCGCCGTGGTGTCCAGATCGCCGGGCAGATAGCCCCACCGCTTGTTTTCGGTGATGAACCACGCATCCAGCGACTTCCACGGATAGGACGTCTCGCCGTTCTCGCCCCAGAACTTCATCGCCAGATCGGGGCGTTCCTCGATGCGGTCGTTGCCATAGTTGATGGTGCCCTGCAGGCGACCGATGATGTCATCGACGGGGACGTTGAACCATTGGCGGCGACCGATGATCTCGGCCATCTCCTGCTTGTTCTCGGGCGCGTCGCACCACATCTGCGCCTCCATCACCGCCATCATGACGGCGACGGTGGCGTTGGGGTTCGCATCGACCCATTCGGCGCGCATCCCCAGCACCTTTTCCGGGTGACGTGCCCACAATTCGCCCGTCGTGGCGGCGGTAAAGCCGATGCCCTGATTGACCAGCTGTTCGTTCCACGGCTCTCCGACGCAGAAAGCCTCCATGTTGCCGACCTTCATGTTGGCGACCATCTGCGGGGGCGGCACGACGATCAGGTCAACCTCGCTGGTCGGGTCGATCCCGCCCGCCGCCAGCCAATAGCGCATCCACAGATCATGGGTGCCGCCGGGGAAGGTCATGGCGACGGGAATCTCCTGCCCGGCTGCGCGACGGGCGGCGAAGATCTCCTTCAGCGGGCTCGAGTCTAGGCCCACGCCGCTGTCGGCATAGTCCTGGCGCACGGACAGGCCCTGCCCGTCCTCGTTCAGGTTCAGCAGCGTGTACATCGGCAGGGGCTGGCTGTTCTGCATGACGCTGCCGGTGGAATAGAGATGCACCTTGGGCCGCAGGATATGCCCGCCATCGATCCCGCCCGAGGCCGAGCCGAGCGCCATGTTGTCGCGCGTGGCGCCCCAGCTGGCCTGCTTTTCGACAAGCACGTCGGGCATGCCATGCTTGGCGAAGAAGCCTTTCTCGACGGCGATGATCAACGGCGCGCTGTCGGTCAGGGCGATGTAGCCAAGCGTGCAGCCGGTCACCTCGGGGGTGCCGGGGGTGGCGGCCCAGGCCCCGCCGGGCAGGGCCAGGCGGGCGGCGGCCATGGTGGCCAGCGCGCCGGTGGCTTGCAGGAAACGACGGCGGGAGGGCGGCTTGATCAAGGTCATCTGGCTCATCCTTGGCTGGCCCGCCGGGAGGGGGGCGGGCGCGAAAACACGAAAGGCCACCGGTCGCAGCCCGCAGCAGGGGGCACGAACAGGTGGCGACATTGCCGGAAAGGGGGAGCCCGCGTCCTTGCGGGCAGATCGAAACGCGGTGCGCCGTTGCATCCGCCTTTCATCCATCATCGGCAGCGGGGGCGCCCCGGTCAAGAAAACAGGGGGTCCGGGACGGCAATCGGCTCGTCACGGCTTCAGAATAAAGCAGCCTGCCCGCGATTTCAGCGCGCGGGAAACGCCGGGTCGAAGACATGCCCGTCGAAGAAGGCATCCGCGCCCAGAATCATCTGCCCCTGTTCGGCGGCGACCAGGGTCGGCTCGCGCATCGCGCCCTCGACCCGGGCCGAGGCGCCGGGCAGATGCGCGCCCGCCTCGCGCAGGTGGCGGCGATACAGGTCGGTGCGGAAACATTCCGCCGCCTTCGCCGCCGCGGCGCCCGGGTCCAGCCCGTGGCGCGCGGCCATCCAGGCGCCCATCATCGCGGCGATGCTGCGCCAAGGGAAGGTCGCGGCCTCGGCATGAAAGCGGATGAAGTCGGGATAATCCCGGAATTCCCCGGTCGAGGTGACGTGCAGGCGGCCCAGCAGACCGCGTTCGCACAGTTCGGGCGACAGGTTCAGGTAATCGGCGCGCGACAGGATCTCGGCCGCGGTGCCGCGATTGCCGGACCGGTCCAGCCAGCGCCCGGCGCGCCACAGCGCCCGCATCACCCGCCCCGTCGCCTCGGGCTGGGCCTCGGCCAGGGCGCGGGTCATCACCAGCCCCTTCTCGGGCGCCGCCGCCCAGATCGCCCGCCCGGGCAGCAGCAGCGCGCCCACCCCCCGTTCCACGGCATAGGAGGCCCAGGGCTCGCCCACGCAATAGGCGTCCAGCTCTCCGGCGGCGAGGGCGTCGGTCATCTGCGGGGGCGGGACGGTATGCACCTCCAGCCGGGCGGCCAGGGGGTGTCGCGCAGCCAGTGGCGCACCAGCTCGGCCTGGGTCGAGAAGGGGAAGGGCACGCCCACGCGCAGCGGCCCGGGATGGGCGCGGTCCAGCGCTGTACGGGCGGCGACGGGATCGCGGAAGTCGAAGGGGTGGCCCTGATCGCGCAGCCGGTCCTCGATGGCCTTGGACATGGCGATGGCCTGCCCGCCCTGGGACAGGATCATCAGCAGGTCGAAGTCGGGATAGGCGGGCCCCAGCCCCAGGCTTTGCGCGATGGGCATGGGCACCAGCATATGCGCCGCGTCGATGGCGCCGGTGCCCAGCAGGTCGCGGCTCTGCGACCAGCTGCCCACCCGCACCAGATCCAGGTCCAGCCCCTCTTCGGCGGCAAAGCCAAGCTCGCGCGCGATGATCAGCGTCGCGGCATCGGTCAGCGGCACATAGCCGAGGCGCAGGCGGTCGGTCATGTCAGCAGGCCCGCGGCCATCACCAGCTGCTGCGCGATGTCGGCCACGCGGCGCTTCTGGTCCATCGCGGTCTTGCGCAAGAGGGCATAGGCGGCCTCTTCGTCGATGCCGCGCGCCTTCATCAGGATGGCCTTGGCCCGGTCGATGATCTTGCGTTCCTCCAGCGCGGCCTTGGTGGCGGCCAGTTCGGCGCGCATCTTGTGGAACATGTGAAACCGCGCGATGGCGGCGTCCAGGATGGGCTTGATGCGGTCCTTGTGCAGCCCGTCCACCACATAGGCCGACACGCCCGCCTCGATCGCGGCGCGGGTCAGCTGCTCGTCCGAGCGGTCGACGAACATCGCCACCGGGCGCTCCAGCGGGCCCGAGACCAGCGCCAGTTCCTCCAGCACGTCGCGCGAGGGATCGGCCACGTCGATCAGCACGATGTCGGGCTGCTGTTCGGCGATGCGGCGGGCCAGGCCAGTTTCCTCGGCAATGACCGTGATATGATGATCGCCCGAGGCGCGCAGGCCGTCGACGATCTTCAGCGCCCGGTCCCGGTCGCGTTCCACCACGATGATTGACAGCCGTTCCATGACGTTACCAGAGGCCCGCCGAGCGCGGCTTGGCAAGGTCGCGGCGCCCGCAACGGCGCCGCAGATCGCAGATGCCCGCTAATCGGGCAGATCAGAGGAGGAAGTCGCTCTCGGTCAGGGTCAGCGCGCCGGACAGGCGGATCATCCCCTCGGCGCGGCCGTCGCCATCCGTGTCCAGCAGGACCCGCGTTTCCCGCCCGCCGCCGGTCTGGACATGGCGGAAGGTCAGCTGGCCCGCGGCGCCCGGCTGCAGGGCGCCGAAGCCCTCGAAGTCGAAGGCCTGGTTGCCGGGGCTGCGCCCGTCGGCGTCGATGGGACGCAGGTCGATCCGGTCGGTGCCGCGGCGGAAGTCGGTGATCAGGTCGGCCCCGGTCGGGCGGCTGTCGCCCATCGCGGCGAAGACGAAGACATCCGCCCCGGCCCCGCCGGTCAGCACATCCGCCCCCGCCCCGCCGGTCAGCGTGTCGTTGCCGGTGCCGCCCCGCAGGCGGTCGTTGCCCGCCCCGCCCAGCAGCCGGTCCGCCCCGGCCCCGCCATCCAGAAGGTCGTTGCCGGTCCCGCCCAGCAGCGTGTCCGCCCCGGCCTGACCGAACAGCCGGTCCGCGCCGCCCCGGCCGGTCAGCTGGTCGTTGCCCGCGCCGCCCTGCAGGACATTGGCCCGCGCATCGCCCATCAGGACGTCGTTGCCCGCGCCGCCCTGGGCATTCTCGACGTTGCGGATCATGTCCCGGCCCAGCCCGGTGTCCTGGCGCGTGGCGAGGGCCAGATCTATCCGCACGGCCCGCGCGCCCTGCGCCACGATCCAGTCGATCCCGGTCCCGCCGTCGATCAGGTCATTGCCCGCATCCAGGATCAGACGGTCGTTGCCCGCCCCGCCATAGAGGGCGTCGTTGCCGATGCCGCCATCCAGCAGGTCGTTGCCCGCGCCGCCGGACAGGGTGTCGTTGCCGCCAAATCCGCGCAGCGTGTCATTGCCCGTCATGCCGAAGGCGCGATCGGCCTCGAAGCTCAGCTCGAACAGGTCGTTGCCGGACAGCATCCGCCCCAGCAGGCGCGCGTCGTCGGCGGTCGAGCGGGTCAGGGTGGCGTTGTAGACATCGACCAGCGGCAGGTTCAGGCCGTCGATCTCCCAGAGTTCTTCGTAACGGCCGCCGACCTCCCGGACTTCGGCCATGACCTGCAGGGTGCCGCCGGTCACCCGGTCCCCGACCATGCGGAAGCGGCTTCCGGCAAAGCCGATGCCGAACAGCTCGCTACCGGATTCGTAGGCGACCGTCAGCAGATCCTCGAGACGCTGGCCGTCACGGTTCAGGTTGATGTTGTCGTCGAACTGGAAGTCCAGCGCGTTGTAATACAGCATGCTGAAGTCGGAATTCAGCTGGTCGAAACCGCGATATGCAAAAACCCGTGCCAATGTGTCAAACCCCTGAAACACAACCCATCCGTGCAGATGTCAGGGCCATTACGTCCCGAATCGCATCCGTGTCAAAGGATCAGTTTCGAAAGGATTAACCGTGGGACGGAGGCGGGGCTACAGCCCCGCATCCTCGGGCAGGCCCAGCATGATGTTCAGGTTCTGGACCGCCGCGCCCGAGGCGCCCTTGCCCAGATTGTCCAGCACCGCGATGACCGTGGCGCAGCCCGTCTCGTCATCGCCATGCACGCTCAGGCGCATGCGGTTGGTGCCGTTCAGCGCGGTGGGGTCGATCCGCCCGCCCAGCTCGGCAGCGGGGACGACCTGCACGAAGGCCTCGCCCGCGTAATGGTCGGCCAGCGCCTGATGCAGGGCCGCGACGCTGCGGTCGTCGTCCAGATGCAGGGGCAGCTGCACGGCCATGCCCTGCGCGAAGCTTCCCACCGAGGGCGCGAAGACCGGCTGCAGCAGCAGCCCGCCATGGGTCATGATCTCGGGGATGTGCTTGTGGCGCTGGTCCAGGCCATAGACGAACTGCACCGGCGCCGTGCCCGCGTCGTATTCCGCGACCAGCGCCTTGCCGCCGCCGGTATAGCCGCTGACGGCGTTGATCGACAGTGCCTCGGTCTCCTCGATCAGAC
Source organism: Paracoccus liaowanqingii (assembly GCF_004683865.2). NCBI lineage: Bacteria > Pseudomonadati > Pseudomonadota > Alphaproteobacteria > Rhodobacterales > Paracoccaceae > Paracoccus > Paracoccus liaowanqingii. The sequence continues at coordinate 3,245,549 of NZ_CP038439.1, forward strand.
CGGCGGCGACCAGGGGCGCGATGATGGCGATCGACCCGGTGGAATAGCAGCCCGGATTGCTGACGAAGCGCGCCGCGGCGATCATCTCGCGCATCTCGGGGGCCAGTTCGGGAAAGCCGAAGACCCAGGCAGGGTCGATCCGGTGCGCGGTCGAGGCGTCGATCAGCCGCACGGGCATGTCGGCGGTCAGCGCCACGGCCTCGCGCGCGGCATCGTCGGGCAGGCACAGGATCGCCACATCGGCCTGGGCAAAGCAGTCGGCCCGCGCGGCCGGATCCTTGCGGCGCGCGGGATCCAGCTGCACCAGGCGGATGTCGTCGCGCCCCATCAGGCGGTCGCGGATCTGCAGGCCGGTCGTTCCGGCCTCGCCATCGATGAAGACGCTGTGGGTCATGGGGCACCTTGTTCTGGATCACCGACTGTCTAGCGCAGGCCGGGGCCGGTCACAACGCCGCACGAGGGGTCGTCAGATGCTGCACAGTTCCGACCGGGTCAGGAAGCGCTTCTCGCGCCCGTTGTCCAGGCTGAACATGCCGCCCCGGCCCGGCACCACGTCGATGATCAGGTCGGTATGCTTCCATGCCTCGGCCTGGCTGGCCGAGATGTAGAAGGGCGCGCCGCCGATCTCGCCCAGCTTCACGTCGCGCTCCCCGATGCGGAAATCGCCCTGCGGATAGCACATGGGCGAGGATCCGTCGCAGCAGCCCCCCGACTGGTGGAACATGACCGGGCCGTGATCGGCCACGATCTCGTCGATCAGGCGCAGGGCGTCGGGGGTCGCGGTGACGGTGCTCATGGCTTCAACCTTCTCTTGAGGAATGTCAGGACCTGCTTTTCCTCGGGGCGCAGGTCGTCATGGGTCAGGGTCTGCGCGATCTCGTCCTGCAGGTCCAGCTTCAGGTCATGGGCCAGATAGCCGTCGATGATCTGCGGATGGACATAGCACTTGCGGCAGATGGTGGGGGTGTTGCCCAGCTTGGCCGCGACCGTCTCGATCGCGTCGCGGACATTGCGCTTGGCGGCGGCCTCGCTGTCGGCCTTCTCGTATTCCGACAGGGCCAGCGCGGCCAGCACCGTGCCGGTCCAGGTGCGGAAATCCTTGGCGGTGACATGGCGGCCGGTGATGTCGCGCAGATAGGCGTTCACGTCGCCGGAATTGACCTGATGGCGGGTGCCGTCCTCGTCGACATACTGGAACAGGTGCTGGCCGGGAATCTCCTGCACCGCGCGGATGATCCGCGCCACGCGGCGGTCGCGCAGGCCCAGGTCCCAGTCCTTGCCCGACTTGCCCTTGAAGCGGAAACGCACCTGGTTACCCTCCAGCGAGACGTGGCGGGCGCGCAGGGTGGTCAGGCCGTGGGACTTGTTCTGCCTGGCATAGATGGCGTTGCCCACCCGGATCATGGTGTTTTCCAGAAGGAAGACGATGGTCGCCAGCACCTTCTCGGGCGGCAGCCCGCGCCGCGCCATGTCGGCATCGACCCGCGCCCGAAGGCCGGGCAGCACCTGCGCGAAATCCAGCATGCGGTCGTATTTGGTGCCGTCGCGGATCTCGCGGAAGCCGGGGTGATAGCGGTACTGCTTGCGCCCCTTGGCATCGCGGCCGGTGGCCAGGATATGGCCCTGCGGATCGGGGCAGATCCAGACATCGGTATAGGCGGGGGGCACCGCCAGCGCGGCCAGCCGCTTGCGCGTCGCCGGATCGGTGATCGTGCGGCCCTGCGCGTCGCGATAGGAAAAGCCCTTGCCCGCCCGGACCCGGCGGATGCCCGGCATGTCGTCGTTCACATAGACGAGGCCCGCGCTGATCGCGGCGTCCTCGGGGTCGATGATGGCGTCCTTGGGCATGGCGCGCGTCCCTTGATGGCGGTCCGGCTCAACGCGGCATGAGGGGCGTGGGTTGCGGGGGCGGGTGTTGCGGAGGGCGAAGGGTGCGGGGGCCCGAAGGCCCCCGCGCCCGGATCAGAAGAAGCCCAGCTTCTTGGGGCTGTAGCTGACCAGCATGTTCTTGGTCTGCTGGTAGTGGTCCAGCATCATGCGGTGGTTCTCGCGCCCGATGCCCGACTGCTTGTAGCCGCCGAAGGCCGCATGCGCGGGATAGGCGTGATAGCAGTTCGTCCAGACCCGGCCCGCCTGGATGGCCCGGCCGAAGCGGTAGCAGGTGTTCGCGTCGCGCGACCACAGGCCCGCCCCCAGACCGTAGAGCGTGTCATTGGCGATCGACAGCGCCTCGTCATGGTCCTTGAAGGTGGTCACCGACACGACCGGGCCGAAGATCTCCTCCTGGAAGACCCGCATCTTGTTGTGGCCCTTGAAGACCGTCGGCTTGATGTAATAGCCGCCCGACAGCTCTCCGCCGTGATCGGCCTTGTCGCCGCCGGTCAGGATCTCGGCGCCTTCCTTCCGACCGATGTCGAAATAGGACAGGATCTTCTCCATCTGCTCGCTGGAGGCCTGCGCGCCGATCATCGTGGCGCTGTCGCGCGGATCGCCCTGCACGATGGCCTCGACCCGCTTCAGCGCCTTTTCCATGAACTGGTCGTAGATCTTCTCGTGGATCAGGGCGCGCGACGGGCAGGTGCAGACCTCGCCCTGGTTCAGCGCGAACATCACGAAGCCCTCGATCGCCTTGTCGAAGAAATCGTCATCCTCGCGGCAGACATCCTCGTGGAAGATGTTGGGGGACTTGCCGCCCAGTTCCAGCGTCACCGGGATCAGGTTCTCGGCCGCGTATTGCATGATCAGCCGGCCGGTGGTGGTTTCCCCGGTGAAGGCGATCTTGGAGATGCGCGGGTTCGAGGCCAGCGGCTTGCCGGCCTCCAGGCCGAAGCCGTTCACGATGTTCAGCACGCCCGGCGGCAGGATGTCGGCGATCAGCTCGGCGAAGACCAGGATCGTGGCGGGGGTCTGCTCGGCCGGTTTCAGCACCACGCAGTTGCCCGCGGCCAGCGCCGGGGCCAGCTTCCAGCAGGCCATCAGCAGCGGGAAGTTCCACGGGATGATCTGGCCCACGACGCCCAGGGGCTCGTGGAAGTGATAGGCGATGGTGTCGTTGTCGATCTCGCTGATGCCGCCCTCCTGCGCGCGCAGGACCCCGGCGAAATAGCGGAAGTGGTCGACGGCCAGCGGCAGGTCGGCGGCCATCGTCTCGCGGATCGGCTTGCCGTTGTCCCAGGTCTCGGCCGTGGCCAGCAGCTGCAGGTTCTGCTCCATCCGGTCGGCGATGCGCAGAAGCGCGTTCGACCGCTCGGTGGTCGAGGTCTTGCCCCAGGCGTCCTTGGCGGCATGGGCCGCGTCCAGGGCCAGCTCGATGTCCTCGGCGTTCGACCGCGCGATCTCTCCAATCGGGGCGCCGGTGATGGGGGTGGTGTTGGTGAAATATTTGCCCGAGCGGGGGGCAACCCACGTGCCGCCGATGAAGTTGTCATAGCGGCTGGCAAAGGGCATCACGCCCACGCCCTTGAACTCGTGCGTCTGATCGTTCGGCATCGGTGTCCTCCTTGAAGATGGTCGCCGGACCTCCCCGTCCGGGCCTGGGCCAAAGATCGTGCACGACATGATTCGTGGCAAGCCGCCATCCTTGCCGCACCGCAGAAGCTGTCTCAGTCTTGAGACAGTCCCTCCGGATTATCGCCGATCCTCAAGCGCGCCATGCGCCGGTACAGCGTCGCCCGCCCGATCCCCAAGGCCCGCGCGGCGGCCGAGACGTTGCCCGAGGCCCGCGCCAGGGCCCGGATGACGGCGGCGCGTTCGCCCTTGTCGAAGCCGCGCAGGTCGTCCTGCCGGCCCAGCAGGTCGGCGGCCGGGCGCGGGCGCAGCGCGCCCTCGCGTTCCAGCCCCAGCACCCGGCGCGCGGCCCGCGTGGCCCCGATGGCCAGGTCGTCGCGGTCCACGGCCAAGAGCACCGCCTGGTCGGTCTGGTCGTCCGAGGCGACCACGATCCGCGCATCGGGAAAGCTGGAGCGGAAGAACATCGCCTCGATCGCCCGCGCGGTCTGCGCGACCTGCGCCTGGATCAGCCGGTTGTAGCGTTCGGTCTGGTCGGCGCGCGCGGAGCTGACATCCAGCGCCGCTAGAAGGCGCCCGTCCGGCCCCCAGATCGGCGCATCCATGCAGGACATGGCGGTGTTGCGGGTGTGGAAATGCTCGTCGCGGTGGATGGTGACCTGCCGTCCCTCGGCCAGGCAGGTGCCGATGCCGTTGGTGCCTTGCGCCGCCTCGGACCAGACGGCGCCGCGCCACAGCCCCCAGTCCCGGAACTGCGCCGCGTCGCTGTCCGAGACGCGCTGGTCCAGCACGACGCCCTGCGCATCGGTCAGCAGCACGTTGCAGCCCGACAGGCCGACCAGCCCGTGCAGCTGGTCCAGCTGCGGCCCGGCGACATGCAGGAAGGCCTCCATCGCCTGGTGCCGCGCCGCCAGCTCGGGCGCGGACAGGCGTTCGGGGCGGCGGCGGTCGGCGGGGTCCAGCCCGTGCTTGACCATCGACCGGCGCCACGAGGCCGCCAAGGCCGATGTCGCGCCGGGTGACTGCGACTTGGCGGCCACCAGGTCCGCATGGTTGCGCTGCATCGAAAGCCTCCCCTCCCCAAGGTCGGCGCAGTCTAGCACGGTTTTCGGGATGCGATCTGCGACTTTGGTCGCATCCCCAAGGGGTGCCTACCGCACGGGGCCGACGGGCTTGATCACGCCGTCCTTGATGCGGTCCCCGCCTTCACCACCGGCGTCCGGGCCGGCGGGCGTGCTGCCCATGCTGCCCGAGGGTGCTGCGGTGCGCGGCTGATAGGCGGGGGGCGGTCCGTCGCGATACAGAAGCGACTGCCCCTTGTGGAACAGGTGCAGCGCGTGGGGATCGGCGGTCAGGCGCACGCGGCGGCCCTTGAGGTCGGGATGGATGCCCGGCAGCTTGGCGATGATCGGGACCGTCTCGGCATTGGTGCCGAAATAGAGCAGCGTGACCTCGCCCAGGGCTTCGGTCAGATCGACGGTGCTTTCGAAGACGGGGGTGCCCTCGGTCACGCGCATGTCCTCGGGCCGGACGCCCAGGTTCACTGGCATGTCCTGATCGCCCGCGCGGGTTGGGATGGCGACCTCGGCCTCCAGCCCGCCCTCCAGCGCGACGAGGGTGGTGGCGCCCGGGGTCTTCACGCGGCCGGGCAGCAGGTTCATCGCGGGGCTGCCGATGAACTGGGCCACGAATTCGTTGACCGGGCGCTCGTACAGCTCAAGAGGCGCGCCGATCTGCGCGATGCCGCCGCCCGCCAGCACCACGATGCGGTCGGCCAGGGTCATCGCCTCGGTCTGGTCATGGGTCACGTAGATCATCGTGCGGTCGGGCATGGAGGCCTTCAGCTGCGCGATCTCGATCCGGGTGGCGACGCGCAGGGCGGCGTCCAGGTTCGACAGCGGCTCGTCGAACAGATAGACCTTGGGGTCGCGCACGATGGCGCGCCCGATGGCCACGCGCTGGCGCTGGCCGCCCGACAGCGCCTTGGGCAGGCGGTCCAGATAGGGCGTCAGCTGCAGCATCTTGCCGGCGCGGTCGGTGGCGGCGGTGATCTGGTCCTTGGACTGGCCCGCGATCTTCAGGGCAAAGGCCATGTTGTCGCGCACCGTCATGTGCGGATAGAGCGCGTAGGACTGGAACACCATCGCGATGCCGCGCTGGCTGGGGGGGATGTCGTTCATCACCTGCCCCCCGATCTGCAGCTCGCCGTCGCTGATCTGTTCCAGCCCGGCGATCATCCGCAGCAGGGTCGACTTTCCGCAGCCCGAGGGGCCCACGAAGACGATGAATTCGCCCGAGGTGATGTCCAGGTCGATGTCGCGCAACACCTGCACGTCGCCATAGGACTTGGCGACATGCCTCAGTTTCAGATCGGCCATTGCGGGTTCCTCCCCTATCCTTCGATGATCTGGACCTGCCACGGCATCAGCCCGCCCGCCTCGTCGTCGGACAGGTTCGCGCGGATCAGCAGGGTCTGCTTGTCGTCCATCCGGCGGAAGGACAGGACCGGCCCCTCTGCCGTGACGTCGGTCATGGTGCCGCCGCGCAGCGCGCTGTGCTTGCGGCGCAGGCCCAGGGCCCACCGATAATGGTGCAGCATGGACTGGGCGTCGGCCTCCTGCGCGACGACGGTGCGCTGCAGATGGGCATGGGGCACGGGCAGCCAGGGCTGGCTGGTGGAAAACCCGCCGTTCACGCCCATGTCCCAGACCATCGGCGTGCGGCAGCCGTCGCGGCCCTTGTATTCGGGCCAGAACTCGATCCCGTAGGGGTCGCGCAGCTCCTCGTGGCGCAGTTCCGCCTCGGGCAGGCCCAGCTCCTCGCCCTGGTAGATGCAGACCGAGCCGCGCAGGCACAGCAGCACCGTGGCATAGGCCTTCGCGGCGGCATCGGGCACCGACCAGCGCGTGATGTGGCGCACCACGTCATGGTTCGACATGGCCCAGCAGGGCCAGGCATTGGGCGCTTGGCTGGTCAGCCGGTCGAAGACGTCGACGATGCGCGCCGCCGTCAGGTCCGTGCCCGACAGGAAGTCGAAGACATAGGACATCTGCACCCGGCCCGGCGTGCCGGTATAGACCTCCAGCAGCTCCAGCCCACGTTCGCTGTCGCCGATCTCGCCCACGACCGAGGCGCCATAGGGTGCGATGGTCTGGTGGAAGCGTTCCAGGAAGGCCACGTTCTCGGGCTGGGACTTGCTGAACTGGTGGCTCTGGTGGTTGTAGGGATTGACCGCCGGGGCGGTGTCGGCCTTGCGCAGCTCGGGCGCCAAGGGCGGGTTGTCGCGCAGCTGGCGGTCGTGGAAGTAATAGTTCACCACGTCCAGCCGGAAGCCGTCGACACCCCGGTCCAGCCAGAACCGCGCCATGTCCAGCAGCGCCTGCTGCACCTCGGGATTGTGGAAGTTCAGGTCGGGCTGCGAGGACAGGAAGTTGTGCAGGTAGTACTGTTCGCGCCGCGCATCCCATTGCCACGCGCTGCCGCCGAACATCGACAGCCAGTTGTTGGGCGGCGTGCCGTCGGGCTTGGGATCGGCCCAGACATACCAGTCGGATTTCGGACCCACGCGGCTGGCCCGGCTTTCGCGGAACCAGGAATGGCGGTCCGAGGTGTGCGACATGACCAGGTCGATGATGACCTTAAGCCCCAGCTCGTGCGCGCTGGCGATCAGCCAGTCGAAATCCTCCATCGTGCCGAAGATCGGGTCGATGCCCTGATAGTCGCTGACGTCATAGCCGAAATCCTTCATCGGAGAGGTGAAGAACGGAGAGATCCAGACCGCGTCCACGCCAAGCGAGGCGACATAGGGCAGCCTCTGGGCGATGCCGCCCAGATCGCCGGTGCCGCTGCCGGTCGTGTCCTGAAAGCTGCGGGGATAGATCTGGTAGATGATCCCGCCCCGCCACCACTCGGTCGTCATGTCCGTCAAGTCATCCACCTTTCACCGACCCGGCCAGCAATCCGCGGACCAGGTATTTCTGCATGGCGAAGAACACCAGCAACGGCACGGCGATCGAGATGAAGGCCGAGGTCGCAAGGATCTCCCATTCGCCTCCGCGCGATCCCATGAGTTCGCGCAGAAGGCCGGTCATGACCAGCTGCTCGCGCGTATTGCCCAGAAACACGGTGGCCACCAGCAGATCGTTCCAGACCCAGAGGAACTGGAAGATGGCAAAGCTTGCCAGCGCCGGGAAGGACAGGGGCAGGATGATCCGGCGGAAGATCTGGAATTCGGTCGCCCCGTCCACGCGGGCGCTTTCGATCACCTCGCGCGGCAGGCCGACCATGTAGTTTCGCAGCAGATAGACCGCCAGCGGCAGGCCGAAGCCGGTATGGGCCAGCCAGATCCCCAGGTATCCCTTGCCGATGCCCAGCTCGTTGTGCAGCCGCAGAAGAGGGATCAGCGCCACCTGCAGCGGCACGACCAGAAGGCCCACCACGCAGGCGGTCAGCAGCGCGCGGCCCGGAAACTGCATCCAGGCCAGCGCATAGGCGGCGAAGGCCGCGATCAGGATCGGGATGACGGTCGCGGGGATCGTCACCGTCATCGTGTTCATGAAGGCCCGGCCCAGGCCCCCGGCGGTCAGCACGCGGCCGTAGTTCTCGGTCGTGAAGCTGGGCGGGGACAGGGTGGTGGTGAAGATCCGCTCGCCCCGCGTCATCTCGAAGGGCTGGGCCGAGGTCATCTGGTAGGTGCCGTCCCCGGCCACGGTGACGTTGACGCCGGGATCGATCTCGACCGTGTCGCCGGGTGCGAACTCGGCGGGGCTGCGGGCGCCGGTGCCCCAGGCCGTCAGCTCCTGCGTGCCCTCCAGCGCGGTGCCCTCGATCACGTAGAGCCCGTCGCGCTCGACCTGGTCGTCGGCGGTGCCGGTGCGCACGAAGCCGGTCTGCTCAGATCCCGAGAAGGACTGCCACCAGCCCGAGGTCGAGATCTGGTCGCGGTCGCGGAACGACGACACGAACAGCCCCAGGGTCGGGATCGTCCACAGCAGCACCAGAAGAAAGGCCGAGATGTTGACCACCCAGGTCAGCGAGGATTTCTGTCCGGCCATGCCCTCCATCAGCGGACCTCCTTGCGTGCGTTCCAGATATTCCAGACCATGATCGGGGTGACCAGGATCATCAGGACGATGGCGATGGCCGAGCCGCGCCCGTAGTCCGGCGTGCCGCGGAACATCCAGTCATACATCAGGTTGGCCAGCACCTGCGTGCCCCATTGCCCGTTGGTCATGACGAAGACGATGTCAAAGACCTTCAGCACGACGATGGTGATGGTCGTCCAGACCACCGCGATGGTGCCCATGATCTGCGGCACCTTGATCTTGAAGAAGACCTGCAGCGGCGAGGCGCCGTCCAGGATCGCGGCCTCGATCGTCTCCTCGGGGATGCCGCGCAGGGCGGCGGACAGGATGACCATCGCGAAGCCGGTCTGGATCCAGACCAGCACGATCATCAGCAGAAGGTTGTTCCAGACGGGCAGGGTCAGCCAGATCTGCGGCTCGCCGCCGAACTGGGTCACGATCCAGTTCAGCAGGCCGATCTGCGTCTCGCCCGAGGCGCGGTATTCATAGATGAACTTCCAGATCACGCCCGCGCCGACGAAGCTGATCGCCATGGGCATGAAGATCAGCGACTTGCCGATATTGCCCCATTTGATCCGGTCGGTCAGCTGCGCCGCGATCAGGCCGAAGACGGTGGACAGGGCCGGCACGACCAGCAGCCACATCATGTTGTTGACCATGGATTCGCGGAACTTCGCGTCGCCCATCAGCCAGAAATAGTTGTCCAGGCCCACGAAGCTGGATCCGTTCGAGTTGAACAGCGACCGCCAGAAGCTGTCGAGGACCGGATAGACCAGATACATGGACAGAAACAGGATCGCCGGACCCAGGAACAGCCAAGGCCGGATCTGCCCCGCGCGGCGGATGTTGTCGCCCGCCCTGGCGCCCCTCGGCGGATAGATCCGGTCCAGAAGCCAGTTCGACCCCCAGAACCACGCCACGCAGCCGAAGACGCCGATCACGATCGTGCTGGCTGCCAACCACAGCAATTCCATCCCAGTCTCCCCCCTGAAGAAAAGGGCGCGGCGTACGGGCCGCCGCGCCGGTCGGTCGTCAGTTCAGCGAGGCCCAGGTGGCCTGGATCGTGTCCGTCACCTGCTGCGCCGAGGCACCGCCGACGAAGTCGATCATGCCGGTCCAGAAGGCGCCCGCACCGATGGCGCCGGGCATCAGATCCGACCCGTCGAAGCGGAAGACGGTGGCGTCCAGCAGGATCTCTCCCATCCGGCGGACGGTGGGATCGTCATAGGCCTCGACATTGGCGCCGCTGAAGGGCGTCACGAAGCCCTGCTGCGCCATCCAGATCTCGTGCGCGGCGGGGGTCTTCAGGAACTCGACGAAGGCCATCGCGGCGGGGTTGTCCGACAGCACGGCGAACATCGTGCCGCCGCCCAGCACGGGCTGGCCCAGATCGCCCGAGGCGGGGGCGGGCATGTAGAAGAAGTCCGCATCCTCGCCCACGACCGTGCCTTCGGGGAAGAAGGTCGTGATGAAGCTGGCCTGACGGTGGAGGTAGCAGCCCGGAGGGCTGGCGAACAGACCCGCGGGGCTTTCGCGGAAGTCGGTCGCGCTGACCGATCCGACGCCGCCCGCCACGAAGTCGGGGTTCTTGGCGAACCAGCCGAACTCCTCGATCGCCGCCACGACCTTGGGGTCGTTGAAGGGCATCTGGTTGGTGGTCCAGGCGTCGTAATCCTCGGGCGTCGAGGTGCGCAGCATCAGATCCTCGACCCAGTCCGTCGCGGGCCAGCCGGTCGCGCCGCCCGATCCCAGGCCGATGCACCACGGCGTTTCGCCCTCTTCGGCGATCTGCTCGGTCAGGGTCTTGAGGTCCTCGTAGGTCTCGGGATCTCGTAGCCCGCGTCCTCGAAGTTCTCGGGCACGTACCAGACCAGCGATTTCACGTCGGCCTTGTAGGGGAAGGCATAGAGCGCCTCGGTCCCGTCGGCGCCCGCATAGGTGCCAAGCGCGGCCCAGCTTTCCCCTGCCGCATAGTTGTCGGCCAGCCATTGGGCCGTGTCCTCGCCCAAGGGGCGCAGGAAGCCTTTTTCCGCCAGATCGGCGGCCAGGCCCGGTTGCGGGAACACCGCCATGTCGGGCGGCGATCCCGCCTCGCTGTCGATGACGATCTGCTGTTCGAAGCTGTCCGAGCCGGAATAGTTCGCCTGCGCGCCCGTCGCCTCGTTGAAATAGGCGATGACCGACTGGAACAGCTCCTGGTCGCCCCCCAGCCAAGGGCCCAGGATGTCGAAGCTTTCGCCTTCCAGGCCCGGATGGGCGGCGGCGAACTCCTCGAGGCTGGCCCAGTTGATGCGGTCGTCGCTGCCCGGTTCGATCACCAGCTGCGCCTGCGCCATGCCTGCGCCAAGCGCAAGGACGGCGGCGGTCGTGAACAATGTGGTTTTCAAGTCTTCCTCCCTGAAAGTCCCGGGCAGTGCTGCCCGCTGTTATCGCCAACATCCGACGGTTCCGGCGAACCTGTCAAATGTTTCTCATTCCCACTCCAGCTCTTTGTAGGCAGCGGTCGCGTTGCGCGCCACTGTCGCCGGATAGGAATTCCAGAACGTGCCGTAGGGTTGCAAGGCCTCGGCGATGACCGGCACCGCCTGCGACAGGGCCAGCCCGGCAGCGATCGCGTCGCGGGTCTGCGCTGCCAGCGCGGTCAGGAAATCCTGCTGCGGGTCCACGGCCTCGGGCCATGACGTCGCAGCCGGACCGTGGCCGGGCACGATCAGCGTTGCCCCGGCGGCGGGATCGTCCGCCATCCAGTCCAGCCAGCCCTGCAGCGATCCGTCGACCACCGGGGTCAGGTCGCGAAAGATCAGGTCGCCGGTGAACAGCACCCCCGTGGCGCTGTCGCGCACCGTCAGGTCGCTGTCGGTATGGGCGGCGGGCCAGGCGCGCAGGTCCAGATGGCGGTCGCCCAGATCGATCCGGTCCGCATCCGCGACCAGCCGGTCGGGCAGGGCGATGCGCGTGCCGATCCATTCCGGGGCGGGGTAAAGGTCCTGCAGGCTTTGCAGATAGCTGTCCGACCGCGCCTCAAGGGCAAGGGGCAGGGCGTCATGGGCGGTGATCCGGGCGCCCGCCTCGGCCATCACCTCGGCGCCCAGGACGTGGTCGGGATGCATGTGGGTCAGGATCAGGTGGCGGATCGGCAGATCGGTCAGCCGCCGGATCGCGACATGCAGCGCCTGCCCCTCGGCCCGGGACACACCCGCATCGATCACCGCCACGCCGCCCTGCCCGATCACCACACCCAGATTGGCGATGCGGCCGTCCGGGGTCTCCTCCATCTGCCGGGGGGTGCCGAAATGGACGTAGACGCCCGGCGCCACCTGCCGCAGATCCGCGGCGGGCAGGTCGGCATTGGCGCGGCACTCCGCGCGGCCGCCGGTCAGGTCGGGGCGGTCGGCCAGCCAATCCGAAACGATTCGGTCCGCCTGCGCCATGCAGCCTGCCAGATCCGGGGAATCGCCCTTCGGCAGCAGGATCTGCCCGCAATCGTCGCCCGACACCGCCAGGCAGGCCCCCAGGATCAGATGAAACATCGCGGTTTTTACTCTTTCAGCACCAAGCGATCACGAAATGGTCACGAACATACGACCTTGGTCGTGTTGATTCATCCTGCCTCTGAACTACATTTGAATCCAGTCGCCTTCTTGCGCGGCAGTATTGGCATGTAGGAGGAGCACAGCATGGCCTGGACCAAACCGATCCTGACGGAAATTGCCTGCGGCATGGAAATCAACATGTACGCACCGGCCGAGGACGAACCCGTCCTGTTCTGAGCCTGTCACACAGGCAGGAATGCGGCCCCGTCCGATTCGTTCGGTCGGGGCCTCTTTTTTAAGGCGGACCCCAATGCAGATCATCATCCTTGGCGCCGCCGCCGGTGGCGGCCTGCCCCAATGGAACTGCGGCTGCGACAATTGCAATGCGGCGCGCGCGGGGCGGATCCCGTCGCTGACGCAAAGCTCGATCGCGGTCAGCGCCGACGGCAGGGACTGGGCCGTGCTGAACGCCTCGCCCGACATCCGCGTGCAACTTGCCGCGACCCCCGCGCTGCATCCGACCGGGCCGCGCGACATGCCGTTGCGGGCGGTGCTGGTCACCAATGGTGACATCGACCATGTGGCGGGCCTGCTGACGCTGCGCGAAAGCCAGCCCTTCGATCTGTACGCCACGGCGGCGATCCACGACGCGCTGGCCGCCAATCCGATGTTGGCGGCGGTGAACCCAGACTTCGTGCCGCGCCGCACGGTCGCGCTGGACCAGACGGTCGAGCTGACCCCCGGCCTGACCGCGACGCTGTTCGCCGTGCCCGGCAAGGTGCCCCTGTACCAGGAGGGCGCGGTGGTCGAGACCGGCCTGATGGGCGAGACGACCGTGGGGGTCGAGTTGCGCGCGGGCGACCGGCGCGCGCTCTACATTCCCGGCTGCGCGGACCTGCCCGACTGGCTCAGGGACCGGATCGCGGGGGCCGATGCGCTGTTCTTCGACGGCACCCTGTGGCAGGATGACGAGATGATCCGCATGGGGCTGGGCTGCAAGACCGGGCGCCGCATGGGGCACATGGCCGCGACGGACACGATGCCCGCCCTGGCCGGAACGACCATCGGGCGGCGCGTCTTCGTCCATATGAACAATTCGAACCCGCTGACCGATCCCGACAGCCCCGAGACGGCCCAAGCCGTCGCCGCGGGCTGGCAGGTCGGCCGCGACGGCATGGAGATCAGCTTGTGAAGGATATCCGCGACCAGGCGCATTCGCCCGAGGAATTCGAGGCCCGGCTGCGGGCCATCGGGGCCGCGCGCTATCACGACCGCCACCCGTTCCACGCCCGCCTGCATGGCGGCGACTGCACCCCCGACGAGGTGCGTGCCTGGGTCATCAACCGCTGGATGTACCAGTCGCGCATCCCGATGAAGGATGCGGCCTTCATGTCCCGCGTGACCGATCCCGACCTGCGCCGCGCCTGGCGCAAGCGGATCGAGGATCACGACGGCGGCCAGAGCGAAGGTGGCGGCATCCGCCGCTGGCTGGCTTTGGCGCAGGCCGTGGGGCTGGACCCCGATTACGTGGCCTCGGGCGTGGGCATCATGCCCGCCACGCGCTTTGCCGTGGATGCCTATGTCCGCTTCGTGCGCGACATGCCCCTGCTGGATGCCGTCGCCGCCAGCCTGACCGAGCTGTTCGCGCCCCGCATCCATGCGCAGCGGATCGAGGGCCTGCTGCAGCACTATGATTTCGCCGACGACAGCAGCCTGTCCTATTTCAAGAAGCGCCTGACCGAGGCGCCCGAGGATGTGAAGTTCGGCCTGGGCTATGTGCTGACCCATGCCGACACGCTGGAAAAGCAGGACGCGGCGGCGGCGGCGCTGACCTTCAAGACGGATGTCCTCTGGGCGCAGCTGGACGCGCTGTGGCACGGCTATGTCGAGGGGAAGATCCCTCCCGGCGCCTGGCAACCGGGCGAGGGGATGGCCGCATGACCGCGCTGATCGAACCCCATGACGTGCCCTATCTGCCGCGCGGCGTGCGGCTGCAGAGCGACCGCGTGCGCGGCATCCGCGTGCTGCAGGCGCCCGAGCGGGCGATGCAGCTGGACCAGATCGGCGAGGCGATCCTGACCGAACTGGACGGCACCCGCAGCATGGACGGCATCATTGCGGGGCTGACGGCCCGCTACAAGGCGCCGCCCGAACAGATCGCGGGCGACGTGCGCGATTTCCTGACCGGGCTGATCGAACGGCGCATGGTCTTCGTGAAGGACGCCTCATGAAGGACCAGCAGCACCCCACCGGACAGCAGGACGGGCCGCGCGATCTGGACGGCAACCCCGTCACCCCCGGCCTGCCCATGGCCATGCTGGCCGAGGTCACGCATCGCTGCCCCTTGGCCTGCCCCTATTGCTCCAACCCGGTCGAGCTGGTCCGCGCCGCGTCCGAGATCAGCGCCGACGATTGGGGCCGGGTCTTCCGGCAGGCCGCCGATCTGGGCGTGCTGCAGGTCCATGTCTCGGGCGGGGAACCGGGGGTGCGCAAGGATCTGGCGCAGATCGTGGGTCATGCGCGGGATGCGGGCCTCTATGTGAACCTGATCACCTCGGGGATCGGCATCACCCGCGACCGGCTGATCGAGCTGGACCAGGCGGGCGTCGATCACGTGCAGCTGTCGCTGCAGGGCATCCGGCCCGACATGGCCGACCGCATCAGCGGGCATCCGGGGTCGTGGGACAAGAAGATGGCCTTCAGCGATTGGGTCACCGAGATCGGCTTTCCGCTGACCATCAACGCGGTCGTCCATCACCAGAATATGGACCGCCTGCCCGACATGATTGATCTGGCCGAACGCCTCGGCGCGCGGCGGATCGAGGTGGCGACGGTGCAGTTCCACGGATGGGCCGACCTGAACCGCAAGGCGCTGATGCCCACGCGCGAGCAGGCGGCCTTCGCGCGCCAGGTGGTCAACGCGGCGCGGCTGCGGCTGCGCGGGCGGCTGGTCATCGACTACGTGCCCGCCGACCACCATGCGATCTATCCCAAGGCCTGCATGGGGGGCTGGGGCTCGACCGGGCTGAACGTGGGGCCGGACGGCACCGTGCTGCCCTGCCATGCCGCGCAATCCATCGACTGGATGCGGTTCGAGAACGTGCAGGAACGGTCGCTGTCCGACATCTGGCACCTGTCCGACAGCTTCAACGCCTTCAGGGGCACCGCTTGGATGCCCGAGCCCTGCCAGAGCTGCGAGCGCAAGACCGTCGATTTCGGCGGCTGCCGCTGCCAGGCGATGGCGCTGGCGGGCGACGCGCGGGCGACCGATCCGGTCTGTCCGAAATCTCCGCTGCATGCGGGTGTCGTGGCGAGGGCCGAGGAGGATGCGGCCGCCACGACAGCCGAGCTGATCTATCGGAGGATGAAAAAGGGAGGATAAGTGATGAAGCTGTGGCTGACCCTGGGCGCGGTCCTGCTGGCCGCGCCGGCCTTGGCGCAGGACAATGCGCTGCAACCCTCGCCGATCTGGGAGGATCTTCGATCCTCGATCATCGGCGTGGATGTCGATCCGCCGCTGGACGCCGTCGCGCTGGATCTGGACGCGCCGCCGCGCGCCCATGACGCGGCCATCGTGCCCGTGCGTCTGACGCAGGGTGCCGAGGCCCCGCCGCTGGAGGCGCTGACGCTGGTGGTCGACGGCAACCCCGCCCCGGTGGCCGCCGAATACGATTTCGGACCGTCGCTGATGCCGCTGGATTTCGAAGTGCGCCTTCGCATCGACAGCTATTCCGACGTCCGGGCCATCGCCACGCAGGCCGATGGCGCACAGGTCATGGCGGGCCGCTTCGTCAAGGCGGCGGGCGGCTGCTCGGCGCCGGCGGGCAAGGACATGGCGGCGGTCGAGGCGACGATGGGGCAGATGCGCTGGCGCAGCACCCCGGACGAGGCGGGCGACCGCGCCATCGGCACGCTGATGATCCGGCATCCCAACTTCTCGGGCCTTCAGCGCGACCAAGTGACGCTGCTGAACATCCCCGCACATTTCATCGACCGTCTGGAGGTCCGTCAGGGCGAGGATCTGCTGTTCCGCATGTCCGCCGGGATCTCGGTCAGCGAGGATCCGGTTTTCCGCTTTCATTATAATCCCAACGGCCAGCCCGTCGATGTGCGGGTCGAGGACACGGATGGCAATATCTGGGACGAAAGCTTTCCCGCGGAGCGTGCAGAGGTCAACAAAAGCTAAACACCTCCTCCCACTTTAGTCTGGGCATAACGCTTGCTTTATATGCAGGCGGGCCTAAACTGATGGCAACGGGCGAACCTTGGAGGAGGGGCGCTTCGTCTGAACCCCAGGGAGGACTGCCATGACCGCAACCGCCATGCAGGCGCGTCCTGCGCCGTCACCGCGACCGACCGCCGATCAGGTCCGCGAGATCCTGATCGTGGACGACCATCCTTTGATGTGCGACGCTCTTGCCCTGACCCTGAAGATCAGCTTCGGGCTGAAGAACGTCCGCACCGCCCGCACGCTGGCGGCGGCGGTCGAACAGATCCGCATGCAGGGCGCGCCCGATGCCGTGATCCTGGACCTGAACCTGCCCGACGCGCGCGGGGCCGAGGGCATCGTCACCCTGCGCCGACAGCTGCCCGGCGTGCCGATCACCATGATCTCGGCCGACCTCGAGGGCTCGATGATCTCGACCGCGATGGCGGCGGGCGCGCAGGGCTATATCAGCAAGTCGCTGTCGCGCGAGGCGCTGGTCGACAGCCTGCGCCGCATGTGGGAGGGCGAGCATGTCACCCCCGAATGCTATCGCCCCGACCAGGACGGCGCGGGCGAGCTGGCCAAGGCCGAACTGGCGCGCAGCTTCTCGACGCTGACGCCGCAGCAGATGAAGATCCTGCGGCTGATCTGCAAGGGCAAGGCCAACAAGGAGATCAGCTACGAGCTGTCGATCGCCGAGGCCACCGTCAAGACCCACATCACCGCAATCATGTCCAAGATCAACGCGCGCCGCCGCACGCAGGCGGTGCTGCTGGCCAATTCCATCCGGCTGTTCGAGGCCGGCTGATGAACACCGGTCCGGAGGCGAGGGAGGGCGCATCCGGACCGGTCGCTGTGCAGGCCGACCGCGGCGGGACCGATCTGGTCCCGACCCTGCTGGACGGCCTGCGCGGCACCCATCCCGCCCTGGTGCTGCTGTTCGGCGCCCAGGGCGACGAACTGGCGGCGCTGAACGACGCGCTGAGGCCCGAACTGCCGCCGGGCTGCGTGATCGCCGGCTGCTCCTCGGCCGGAGAGATCGGGCCGCAGGGCTATGCGTCCGACAGCGTGGTGGCGATCGGCTTTCCCGCCCGCCACTTCCGTGCCGCCGCCCTGATCCTGCCCGACCTGCCGGCGCTGCCCGTCTCGGCCTGGATGGCCAGCCTGCGGCAGTTGGCGCGGGATTTCGGCCATGATCCGGCGCGCCGCCTGTTCGGCCTGATGCTGTCGGACGGGCTGACCGGGCAGGAGGACGTGCTGGTCGCCACGCTGGACGCGGCCCTGCCCTCGGTCCCGGTGCTGGGCGGATCGGCGGGCGACGGCCTGGATTTCCAGGTCACGACGCTGCTGGCCCAGGGCGTGGTGCAGTCGAACGTCGCCGTCTTCCTGCTGGTCGAGACGGATCTGGCGATCCACGAGGTCACCTTCGCCCATTTCAGCCCCACCGCGACCCGTGCGGTCGTGACCGCCGCCATCCCCGAACGCCGCCGCATCCTGGAACTGAACGCCGAACCGGCGGCGGCGGAATATGCCCGGCTGACCGGCCTGCCGCACACCGCGCTGACCCCGTCGGAATTCGCCCGCTTTCCGCTGCTGCTGCGGATGGGGTCGCGCCACCATGTCCGCGCGATCAGCGCCATCACCGACGATGGCGGCCTGTCGCTGATGTCGGCCATCGACACGGGCACGGTGCTGACGCTTGGCCGGGTCGACGACATGGCCCAGGGCTTCTCCGACATGCTGGAGGCGCTGCCCGGCCGGCCGCTGATGGTGCTGGCCTTCGACTGCATCCTGCGGCGGCTGGCGCTGGAGCGCGCCGGGCTCAGCGAGCGGATCTCGGATCTCTACCGGCGCCACCGGGTCGCGGGCTTCAACACCTATGGCGAGCAGCACAGCGGCATGCACGTGAACCAGACCTTCGTGGGCCTGGCGTTCCTGGCGCCCGACCCGCCCGCACCGTTCCCCGCGCCGGAGGGTGTCGATGCTGCGTGACGACGACCCGCCCGATCGGCAGGTCCAGAAGCTGACCCGGATCACCCAGGTCCTGATCGACCGCATCGACCGGCTTGAGGAAAAGCGCGGCTCGGCCTGGTCCACCTTCCAGGCCGCCGTCGCGCTGGAACAGGAGGTGCTGGCCCGCACCCGCGATCTGGAACGCGCCATGGCCGACCTGTCGCAACGGAACCGCGAACTGGCCGTCGCCCGCGCCTCGGCCGAGGAGGCGAACCGGTCCAAGACCCGATTCCTGCGCGCCGCCAGCCACGATCTGCTGCAGCCCCTGTCGGCGGCGCGGCTGTTCCTCTCCGCCTTGGCCGACACGCCGATGGACGAGAACCAGGCCGAGCTGACCGACAGGCTGGGCAGCGCCTTCGAATCGGTCGAGCAGCTGATGCATGCGGTGCTGGACATCTCGCGGCTGGACAGCGCGCGGATCGAGTTCAACCGCCAGCCCGTCGCGCTGGACGAGCTGTTCCGCAGGCTGGCCGCCGAATTCGCGCCCGTGGCCCATGCCAAGGGGCTGCGGCTGGCCTTCATGCCGACCGGCGCGGTGGTCGACAGCGATCCGATCTTCCTGCGCCGCATCGCGCAGAACCTGGTGTCGAACGCGATCAAGTACACGCAGCGCGGCGGCGTGGCGGTGGGCGCCCGCAAGCGCGGGGGCATGTGCTGGCTGTCGGTCTATGACACCGGCATCGGCATCCCCGCCGTGGACCGCAACCGCATCTTCGACGAGTTCCAGCGCCTGACGCATGATCAGGCCACCCCCGGCATGGGGCTGGGCCTGTCCATCGTGCGCCGCGCCTGCGCCAAGCTGGACCATCCGATCAGCCTCAGCTCGGAGGCGATGCGCGGCACCGTCTTCCGCGTGGGCCTGCCGCTGGTCGGCGCCGACCCCGATGCGGCGCCCCGCCTCTCGGACACGGCGCTTCCGGCGCTGCGCGGCCGCGTCGCGCTGGTGGTCGAGAACGACCCCGACATGCGCCGCGGCTACGAGATGATCCTGCGCGACCGGCTTGGCATGGTGCCCCGCCTGGCGGGCGGCACCGCCGAGGCGCTGGCCACCATGGGGGACGAGCCGCCCGACGTGATCCTGGCGGATTATCACCTGGAGAACGGCGATACCGGCTTCGCCGCCATCGAGGCCCTGCGCGCCGCCGCGGGCCGCCCGGTGCCCGCGGTCATGGTCACCGCCCATCGCGACCCGGGCATCTCGCGCAGCTGCGCGCGGATGGGGATGCATCTTCTGGAAAAGCCGGTGCGCCCCGCCGAGCTGGCCGAGATCCTGGCCCGGCTCCTGGCCTAAGACCAAGGGGGGATGCGCGGCCTGCCGGGGCTTGCGCCCGGCCCCCTCCGCCCCCCATCATGACCGACGGAACGTTTGGGAGGACCGACCATGACACGCGCCTTTGCCCTAGCCCTCTGCGCGGGGCTGGCGGCCCTTGCCCCGCAGCCCATGACCGCCGCCGAGGCGGGCGATGCGGTCTTCGCCGAACGCGGCCCCTGGGATCTGGACGCCGCGCTGGAATGGCGCATGACGGTCGAGGGCCCGCAGGCCGAGGGGTTCCGCCCCCTGGCCGATGCCGCCGTGACCCTGGCCGAGACGATCGACCCCTCGGACCAGCAGCCGGTCCTGCAGCTGACGCAGGAGCTGGGGACGGGCAGCCGCAAGATCGGGCCCTTCCCGATTTCGGGCGGCGACCCGGTGCTGACCTTCTTTCTGGAACAGACGGTGCGCGACATGTCCGCCCTGTCCGGCGGCAGCCCCCATTACATCCGCAACCGCATGAAGGAGGCGCTGTTCCGCGGCGGCGAGATCACCCGCGACGAGGGCGGCGTGACCGCCAGCTTCCAGCCCTTCGCCGAGGATGCGAATGCCGCGCGCATGAACGGCTTCGACACGCTGCGCCTGACCTTCGTGATGGCCGATCCCGACGATCCGATCCGAGAGCTGCGCGCCGAAACCGATGCCGTCCCCGGCTATCGCAGCGCGCTTGTCCTGCAATGAGGGCGCGGCATCCTGACGGCTTGGGTCCGGAAATATCCCGAGGGGGTGGGGGCTGGCCCCCGCTCCTGGCGGTCGTGGCCATCCTGGCCTCGGGCATGGGCGCCCCTGCCCAGGCCCAGGCCATCAACGACTTTCCGACCAATGCGCGGGCGGAATACGTCTTCACCTGCATCGCCACCAACGGCCAGACGCGCGAGATGATCGACCGCTGCTCCTGCGCGATCGACCGCATCGCCGAGATCCTGCCCTACAGCGACTACGTGAATGCCGAGACGGTGCTGCGGATGCGCCAGACCACCGGCGAACGCTCGGGCATGTTCCGCGGCATGGCGCAGCTGACCGAGACGGTGGCGATCCTGCGCCGCGCCGAGGCCGAGGCAGAGATCATCTGCTTCTGACCCTAAAGGCCCCGCCCTACAGGGAAAGTCCGATGCCCGCGCCCGCCGCCAGTGCCAGCACGGCCACCAGCCAGATCGGCACGGCGGGGCGGGCCTGGATCAGGGTCAGGCGCGCCTCCTCGGGATGGGCGCGCTCCCACAGCATGCGTTCGATGATGCGGGGCAGCAGCGGGCCATAGCGGCCGACGGTCTGGGCGATCTGCGCCAGATCGTGGGCAGCGGCCTTGGGGCCGATCCCGGCCTTGATGTAATCCGACACGACCGGCTTGGCCGCGTCCCAGATATTCAGGTTCGGGTCCAGCGACCGCGCCACGCCCTCGACCACGACCATGGTGCGCTGCAGCAGGATCAGCTCGGTCCGGGTGGGCATGCCGAAACGCTCGGTCACCTCGAACAGATAGGACAGCAGGTTGCCCATCGAGATGCGGCTGGCATCGGCGCCGAAGATCGGCTCGCCCACGGCGCGCAAAGCGCGGGCGAAGGCGGCCTCGTCGCGGTCGCGGGGGACGTATCCGGCCTCGAAATGCACGCGCGCCACCAGCCGGTAGTCGCGCTGGATGAAACCGTACAGGATCTGGGCATAGACGCGGCGGGTATATTCGTCGATCTCGCCCATGATCCCGAAGTCATAGGCGATCACGTCGCCATTCGCCGCGACCTTCAGGTTGCCGTGATGCATGTCGGCATGGAAGAACCCGTCGCGCAGCGCATGCGACAGGAACAGCTGGATCACCCGGCGCGCCAGATCGGTGGTGTCGTGCCCGGCCGCGATCAGCGCCTCGCGGTCGCCCATCGGCAGACCTTCTGCCCAATCGGCGGTCAGCACGCGGCGCGAGCACAGCGCGAAATGCGGCATCGGCACCTGGAAGCCGGCATCGCGGGCGGTGTTTTCCGAGAACTCGGAGGCCGCCGCCGCCTCCAGCCGCAGATCCTGCTCGCCGGTCACGGTCTGCTCGAAATGGCTGACCACGTCGCGGGGGCGCAGGCGGCGGGCACCGGGCGACAGCATCTCGACCAGGCGGGCGCCGAAATGGAAGGCGTCGATGTCGCGCTTGAAGGCCGCCCCGATGCCGGGGCGCACGACCTTGACCGCGACCTCGCGCCCCGTCTCGCGCACCCGGGCGCGGTGGACCTGCGCGATCGAGGCCGCCGCGACGGGCTCGGAGAATTCCGAGAAGAGCTGGTCGATCGGGGCGCGCAGGTCGGCCTCGATCACGGCCTTGGCGATGTCGGTGGGGAAGGGCGGCAGGCGGTCTTGCAGCATGCGCAGCTGGCCCGCCATTTCCGGGCCCACCACATCGGCGCGCGTCGACAGGATCTGGCCGAACTTGATATAGGCGGGGCCAAGCGCGGTGATCGCCCGCGTGATCGGCGGCAGGGTCGGATCGCCCTTGTAGCCCAGCCAGCGGAACGGCCAGCCCAACACCCGCGCGGCCATCCGCAGCCGGATCGGCGCATCCACCGCATCCAGCACGGCCGCCATCGCGCCGGTCCGCTCGAATGTGGCGCCGGTGCGGACCAGCCTCAGGATATTGTGGGGGCCGCGCATGATGTCTACAACTTCCAGCCGGAATGCAGGGCGGCGATGCCCAGGGTCAGGTTGCGCCACTGGACGCGGTCGAAGCCCGCCTGCCGGATCATCCGGGCGAACTCCTCCTGCTCGGGGAACTTGCGGATCGATTCGACCAGGTACTGATAGCTGTCGCGGTCGCCCGTCACTGCCTGGCCCATGGCCGGGATGACGTTGAAGCTGTAGCGGTCATAAGCCCATTGCATCGCGGGCACCGGGATCTGGCTGAATTCCAGCACCATCAGCCGCCCCCCGGGGCGCAGCACGCGATAGGCCTCGGCCAGCGCGTCGCCGATGCGGGTCACGTTGCGGATGCCGAAGCTGATCGTGTAGCGGTCGAAGCTGTTGTCGGCGAAGGGCAGCGCCATCGCGTCGCCGGTGACCCATGACAGGCGGTCGGCCTTGTCCACGGCATCGGCGCGCTTGCGACCCTCGACCAGCATCTGCTCGGTCATGTCGCAGACGGTCACGCGGCCGCCGGGCGCGCGGTCCAGGAAGCGGAAGGCGACGTCGCCGGTCCCGCCCGCCACGTCCAGCAGGTGCTGGCCGTCGCGCGGCGTCAGCCAGTCCATCATCGCGGTCTTCCAGATGCGGTGGATGCCGCCGCTCATCAGGTCGTTCATCAGGTCGTAGCGCGAGGCGACCGAGGAAAACACCTCGTGCACCATCCCGGCCTTCTGGTCCTCGTCCACGGTCCGAAAGCCGAAATGGGTCTGTTTTCTGTCGCTCATCACGCTTGCCGTTTGCCTGTTCCATCGCCAGATAGGTCCGGCCTGCCGCCCGCACAATGACCGCGATGCGTCATAGGTGCAATGCGACGGTTACGCCGCAGGCGCCCCCCGAATGCGGCAGGCGCAGGCGCGAAAGGAACCACCATGCCCGAACTGCCCGAGGTCGAGACCGTCCGCCGCGGCCTGGCCCCCCATCTGGAAGGCGCGCGCCTCGTGCAGGTCCAGGTCCGCCGCCCCGACCTGCGCTGGCCCCTGCCCGTCGATCTGGTGCAGGTGATGACGGGCGCGCGGGTCACCGCGTTGCGGCGGCGGTCGAAATATCTGCTGGCCGATCTGGATCGGGGCGGCACCGTGCTGTGGCACCTGGGCATGTCGGGGCGGATGCTGGTCGAGGGGGCGGGGCTGGCGGGGTTTCACCGCGATCCCGGCATCCATGCGCGCCACGACCATGTCGTGCTGACCACCGAGGCGGGCACGACCATCACCTTCAACGACGCGCGTCGCTTCGGGATGGTCGACCTGATCCGCGAGGGCACGGCGCATCCGCTGCTGGATCATCTGGGCCCCGAGCCCTTCGACGCGGGCTTCACCCCGGATTATCTGGCGCTGGCCTTCGCGGGGCGGCGCGTGCCGGTCAAGCAGGCGCTGCTGGACCAGCGGATCGTGGCGGGCCTGGGCAACATCTATGTCAGCGAATCCCTGTGGCGGGCGGGGATCGACCCGCGCCGGGCGGCGGGGCGGATCGGGGCGGCGCGCCTTGCGGCGCTGACGGGCCATGTCCGAGACGTGCTGACCGACGCCATCGCGGCGGGCGGCTCGTCCCTGCGCGATCACCGGCAGGCCAGCGGCGAGCTGGGCTATTTCCAGCACAGCTTCCGCGCCTATGACCGCGAGGGGCAGCCCTGCCTGCGCGCGGGCTGCGACGGCACCATCCGCCGCATCGTGCAATCAGGGCGGTCGTCCTTCTGGTGCCCTTCCTGCCAGAGGTGAACGCTTGGATTTACCGGGTCCAAGCTGATAGGACGGGCCGGTAGCAACCTGGCAACGAGGTCCAAGCCTATGGCTTACGAAACCATCATCGTGGAGATCGAGGACGAGGTCGCCCTGATCCGGCTGAACCGTCCCGAGGCGCTCAACGCGCTCAACGCCACGCTTCTGGACGAGCTCTCCAGCGCGCTGTCGGATGCCGACCGCAACGACAAGGTCCGCTGCATCGTGCTGACCGGCAGCGAGAAGGCCTTTGCCGCCGGCGCCGACATCAAGGAAATGTCGACGAAATCCTTCGTCGAGGTCTATCAGGCAGACCTGTTCGGCGCCCAGATCGAGGCGATCGGGCGCGTGCGCAAGCCGATCATCGCCGCCGTCAGCGGCTATGCCCTGGGCGGCGGCTGCGAGCTGGCGATGGTCTGCGATTTCATCATCTGCGCCGAGAATGCCAAGTTCGGCCAGCCCGAGATCAACTTGGGCGTGATCGCCGGCATCGGCGGCACGCAGCGCCTGACCCGATTCGTCGGCAAGTCCAAGGCGATGGACATGAACCTGACCGGCCGTTTCATGGACGCGGCCGAGGCCGAGCGTTCGGGCCTGGTCAGCCGCGTCGTGCCCACGGCCAAGCTGCTTCCCGAGGCGCTGGCCACCGCGCGCAAGATCGCCGACAAGTCCCAGATCGCCACGCGCGCCGTCAAGGAGGCCGTGAACCGCGCCTTTGAGACGACCCTGCACGAAGGCCTGCTGTTCGAGCGCCGGACCTTCCATTCGATGTTCGCGACCGAGGACCAGAAGGAGGGCATGGCCGCCTTCCTGGAAAAGCGCGAGGCGCAGTTCCGCGACAAATGACGGCTCCGGCGCAAAGAGGCTTTCCTTTTTGCGCCCGCTGGCCTATAGGCCCGGGCTTACATGCGTGTGGGCCCGCTTTGGCAAGAATCATGATCGTCCCCGACCCGGGACGACGCCATGGGGCTTTTGCACGTTCGATATTTTGACCTGCACCTGACCCGATAGGAAGATCCCATGGCCAATACGCCCCAGTCCAAGAAACGCGCCCGCCAGATCGAACGTCGCACCGACGTCAACAAGGCCCGCCGCTCGCGCATCCGCACCTACCTGCGCAAGGTCGAGGAGGCCATCGCCTCGGGCGACGCCGCCGCCGCCAAGACCGCCCTGCAGAACGCCCAGCCCGAACTGATGCGCGGCGTCACCAAGGGTGTCGTGCACAAGAATACTGCATCGCGGAAAGTGTCGCGTCTGGCAGCCCGCGTGAACGCGCTGACCACCGCCTGAAGGCCGGCCCCGAAAGGGGCGGGAATCCCCAGCTTTCGGGCCCGTCAGGGCCCCAGAACATGATCGGGTGCAGGCGAAAGCCTCGCGCCCGATTTGCGTTTCTGCATGTGCATCGTTCCCGAAAATCGAACGATTTCAGCGTTTTGTGAAAATTGTTAATCGAGTCAAAGGCCTCGCAGATTCGAGGGGTCCAACTCTCTGTCAAGCGCAGAGTTCGGTTGCGGCTGCAGCCCCCGTGGCGCTAGTTTCCTCCATGCGATTCACGTCGCTTGGGGGACGGGCCGGACCTCGCGAGACGACCTTCGGGTCGCTTCGGGACGCACGGCCGGGCCGCGAAGATCTTCTCTTCCGCCCTCGGAACCACATGGCCGGCTGCCACCGACCATTGCAGGAACCGTGTCTGAGATCGGAAACGGGCTGACGCCCCCCGCGCGACCGCATTCCGGTCGTCGGGACAGCTGTTTTCCGGCCCCACCCCGGGTCGACGTGATTT